>NZ_FOQW01000011.1:0-234141 GCF_900113845.1 Methylobacterium brachiatum
CCATCTTCCGGCAGACCTCGTCCACCGTCGCACCGTTCTCCGCCTGCCGCAGGGCAAAGGCGATCTGCTCGTTCGTGAAGCGTTTGCGAGGCATGGCATCCACCCTCCTTCAGGGTTCAGGATGCCCGAAAAACTTGCGCTCGACGCGGACCAGTTTGCTGGGTCAGGGTCAATCGCGGCTGCATCCCGTTTTCGGTTCCGGCCGCGCCATCGCCGGCCTGGCTCGCCCCGCGAGCCCGAACCCCGCACCTCAAGGATCGCCTATGCGTCTCACACTCGCCCTCGGGGCCTCCGTCCTCTTGCTCGGTCTCTCGCAGCTGCCGGTCCAAGCCAGTTCCTGCGCCGAGCAGATCGGGACGATCGAACGCCGCCTCGACAGCGCCGGCGCCATCCACGTGGCCGGCCTTCAGGACGGCCACACGATCCGCAGCAGCAAGTCGCCGAAGGCCCTGGCGCAGGCGCCGGCCGGCGCGCCGAGCGACGCGCACATGATCTCGACGGCGCCCCACATCTCCGACGCGCGGCGGCTCATCGGCCGGGCGGTGGACGAGGATCGCGCCGGCCAGCAGCGCGCCTGCGAGCACACGATGACCGAAGCCAAGGGCATGATCGGCGCGCTGCCGTAGAACCGCGTCCCACAACACGCTGCGCGACGCGTCAGCCGTCGCGCTCCCCGCCCGGACGGCATCGCTTCGGATTGATCCGGTTGATCAGGAGCACGGCCTCACCTTTCAGGATCAGATCATGACGCGTCGTTCTCCCGCCCGCCCCTGGCTCGTCCCGACCCTGGTGGGTTCGGTCGCGGCCCTGGGCGCCTCGGCCCTCTACGCGCTGGCGGCGACCCGCAAGGCGGAGCGGCGCACCCCGCCGATCGGCCAGTTCATGACTATCGATGGGCTGCGCCTGCATTACATCGAGCGCGGTCACGGGGAACCGCTGGTCCTGATCCACGGCAACGGCACCCTGATCCAGGATTTCCTGGTGAGCGGCATCGTCGACGATCTCGCCAAGCGCCACCGCGTCATCATCTTCGACCGGCCCGGCTACGGCTACAGCGACCGGCCCCGGGGCCTCTGGACGCCCCGCGCCCACGCCACCCTGTTCGAGAAGGCGCTGGAGCGGCTCGACGTGTCGCGAGCCGTCGTGCTCGGCCATTCCTGGGGCACGCTGGTGGCGGTCGCCCTGGCACTGCAGGCCCCGCACCTGGTGCGCAGCCTCGTCCTGGCCTCGGGCTACTACTATCCCACACTGCGCGCCGACGTGATCCTCACCGCTCCGGTGGCGATCCCCGGAATTGGCGACCTGATGCGCTACACGGTGTCGCCGTTGGCCGGGCGCCTGATGCTGCCCGCCCTGATCAAGGGGATGTTCGCGCCGGCAGCCGTCTCGGAGCGCTTCGATCACGCCTTCCCGAAGGACATGATGCTGCGCCCGCTGCAGCTGCGTGCCTCGGCGGAGGATGCCGCCACGATGACGCCGGCGGCCGCGGAGCTTCAGCACCATTACCGGGACCTAAGGATCCCCGTCGTGATCATCACGGGCGGGGACGATCAGATCGCCGATGTCGGCCGGCAATCGCAGCGGCTCCATCGGGAACTGCCCGGCAGCACGTTCATGGTCGTCCCCGGCATGGGCCACATGATCCACCACCTCGCGCCCGATCAGGTGATCGCCGCCGTGGCGCGCGCGTCGGAGTCGGCCATTCGGGCGGTCGCCTGAGATCCGGGCCCCGACCGGTGCCGGAGCGCGTCGCGGCCCGGGCCTTGCGTTGCAGGCGCAAGCGCACGGCTCCCCGAGGCGGCAGCACCCGTTTGAGATACGCTGACGAAGGAACGAGCTTAGATACTATCGTGACGTCTCGGGTCCTCATCAGTGAGGAAACTGTCCGGTCTTGTTGCGGCGCTGCCAATTTCACGGCGTTACTTTCCAGCAGCATGGCAACCGCTCGCGTATTCCCGAGGCGGTCCTTCGATGGCTGCACGGCGTTCGGCGTTAACTAGCGCTTAAGCCGTTGTCGCATCCAGCGCGTGGCGTCCTCAAGCGTGTCGAACGTGGGGGCGCGCGCTCCCGCGAGACGGCCCAATCCAACCTCCAGGAACCAGCTCCCGCAGCGCGCATGCTCCGGTGCGTCGAGACGGACCAGAACCGCCACGAGCAGCCCGTTGGCGATCACCAGCATGCCGACCTGGTCCGGGCTCGCCGTGTCGACCGAGATGGGCTGGAGAACGACCAGGGTCTCGACGTTGTCCCGGCCTGCCACCTCTACCCTCCTAGAGCGCTGCTCAACCAAGGCACCTGCCGGCGGCCGCTCCAACGCGCGTTCCTGATATGGAGGTAATTGGGATTGAACCCGCAATACGTCTTGAGCTGCTCGACGTCCAAGACCGTGAGGACCCGGCTCTTCAGCGTGATGAGATCGAGCCGGCGCAACTCCTTGATCGTTCGGTTCACGTGAACGTCCGACAGGCCCATCGTATCGGCAATATCGGTCTGGGTGAACGGGAACAGATAGCTGTTGTCGTTGACGTGCCCCACCGCTTCCAGGCGCAGCAGCAACTCGCAGAACAGATGCGCGATGCGCTGGTCGGCCGGACGGCTGCCGAGGTTGACGAGCCACTCGCGCAGCACGGCCTCATCCACGAGAGCGCACCACATCAAAGCCCGCATCACCCGCGGGTGGCGCGCCGTGATCTCTTCGATGGCTTGCCGTGGGATCTCTACGACCTGACAGGCTGAGACCGTGCCGATATTGTGGTCCATCTGGTCAAGGATGAACACGTTGAGGTCGCAGAAATCCCCGGGCACGAAGTAGGCCATGATCTGGCGCTGGCCGTCCGCCAGGACCTTGTAGCGACAGGCATAGCCGCTGAGGATGAGATGGACGTTGCCGGGGACGTCGTTCTCTCGGATCAGGTCCGTTCGAGCCCCCACCTGCCGAACCCGCGAAGCGAACCCGCGCAACGCCTCCCGGTCGGCGTTCGTCAGTTCCTCGAAGCTCTCAAGCTTGCGGATCAGCGCATCTTGCATCGGACCACGGCAGCGAAGGGGGGCTGCGTCCTTACGTCCAACTTTCAATAAAAACCTTGTCATATGATGGATATTCGCGGTCTGCAGCAGGCAGGTGACTGGGGCTTTACAACTGTTCGCTATCGGACGGAGCGAAGCGCAGATGCACAGCATCCGCCGGACGAAGCTTCAGCATTTGAATGAAGGCGGATCGGCTCGTACGACGAGGTTCGATGGGTGAAGGCGTGGTGCGGCCCTCGACCAGAGCGCATCTGATCTGATCAGACCATACTTAACTTTAGGGCCGGAATGCAAAACATCTCTGATAATTTTGATATTTAAGATTTTGCCGCTGTTTGACATTGTTCTATCTGTCATTCGAACTTATGAATGACGTATGATAGTTTTCCGTTTTGTGCGTTGGCGTAAAAGAATATACTGTCGACGAATATCTGGGCGTTAACGGCAGAGAGATGCGAATGCTCCCGCCTGCGTGAAGACTGGACATACAATGCCGCATTTTTTCTTCGATACCGATGACGGGGATTTCCGCTTTCAGGATGAGGAAGGTTTCGAATTACCGAGCGTTGACGCGGCCCGTATCGAGGCACTTGATGCCCTTCCGGATATGGCACGCAACAAGATCCCAGACCGGGATCGTCATACCTTCGCAGTGCGTGTCCGGAACGAGGGCGGAGCGGTGGTTTACTCCGCCTCGCTCGACTTAAAGGGCGCGTGGCACATTCCGCGTGCGGGTACGTAGCGCCCTCTTGAGGGCTGGACGACGGCCTCATCCCGGCTAACCCCACGCCCCGGAATGCGATCAGATGGCGGCGTCGGGCGTAGCAGTGCCTCGTTCATGTGCCTGCGCCGGTCCTGGACCTCGTGCTGAGCAAGCTTGCGGCCCAGCCCCATCAGAGGCGCGGCGGCACAGACGGGGGCCGGGGATGACTTCGAACATGCTCGAGCCCCCATGAACCCGACTGGCGGGCCGCTCCCAAAGCTCGCGAGTGCCAGAGCAGCGGCCTCACGACCGACTTCGCTCCGTATTATGGGCGTGCCGCTTCGGATCGGTTACGGCGCCGGCTTCCTCTCCTATGCTCTCTGCAAGGTCCGGCAGGTCGAGCAACTCGGTATGTATTTGCCGATAAATTATCCTTCCTTCGAACATCACGATGATGGTGCCCGCAATAACGAGCAGCAAGCCGAGCAATGCGGATCCGGCACTTAAAAATTTCAGGGATTCAACCTCCGGGAATGATAAAGCGATGCCGCCGGATATCAAGGTAAAGATCAATAGAATTGCGGACACCAATCCACATCCTGTTGCCCTGCTCATCAGCTCGCAGCGACGCTTATAGTGCACGATCTGATCTATCATGTTGGATTTTCTGCTCCCAGATAGATCGGACGTTCTATATGTTTCGATTATGTCTCGGTAGCGTTCTACGGCGGCATCGTATCTGGTTTGAAGAAAGCCCACGAAAATCCAGGCCGCGAAAATGAGCGACGCTGCCGGCCCAATCACCTTCAGCACATTTGCGAGATCTAAGTTCATAGGGTTCAGCTGCTCCCATGCCTTGCGACGGCCTGAGGCCGCAGAAAGCGTGGGGCGCTCTCCAAACTATCTGAGTTCAATCGCGGACACGGAGTAATGGTCTATCAGCACCTTACGTGAATCTCCGTATCCGCTCGCTGCAGAACCTGGCCTATGGCGGCCGGTCTTGATCCCGGCGGTGAACTCGGCGCGCTGGCGAGCAGTAAAATCATTCGTCAAAACGAACAAAATCTAACATTCGATGGAGTTGCCGGGCCAGGAGAGTCCAAAATGAGTTCGACACATTCGGGTCGAGCGGCAGCCATGAATCACCAAGCGGAACTTTCCCCCACGTTCTGGACTGAGCTTGAGCGTACCGTGTCATCCAAGGTTGGTGACGCCCTTAACACAGATGAAATTCCCCACGAATTGCTGATCTCCTACCTGCGCGATTTAGAGGTCCTGGCGCGGACCGCCTGTGATCGCCGGCAGACCGTACAAATCATCGCGTCTGGCCGCAGTGTCCTCGGTGACCGAACGGCGGTCGGGCCGCAGGATTGTGCGTTCTCCTAGGCACACCTGTGAGCCGATTGGATTTCGGGGCAGCCTGCGGTGCCTAACCCAGATCGGAGACCAAAATGCTCTACGACGAGGTCGCTCGGCTGGCCGATGAGGCGTTTCGGTTGAACGCCAGGATCGCCCAGAATGCCATGCTGCTTACGGTGGCGATGAACTACGCCTGGACGGCAAGTCGGCGACAGGAAGTGCGAGGAATCGGAAGAGCAATACAGAACTCCGCGCAGCGCCCAGTGCGATCCAGCCGCCCTAAACGCCGCGGCGCGACGACAGAAGTCGCGGCGCGAGGCCTGCGCGCTCTTTAACGGAATGGAATACCGATCGTCGGGCGTCGTCGGACCTGCTCGAGACGTTCGGCTCATCGACGAGGTCGGCATCGGCCGCCTACCACTCCGGCAGTCAGATGCAGGACGCGGTCGACACGCTAAAGGCTGAAGTGTCGCTTGGCCGCTTTGGCCAGCCGGTGGGGCTCGCCCCGGTCTACGTCTTCCTGGCAAGCCAAGAGGTGCGCTACGTCACCGGCGAGGTCCACGGCGCGACGGGCGGCAACGGCTCCGCCTAGGTTTGCCGGGGTCGAGCGTTATCGGCACGGGCTGTTCGGTCAGGACCCGCTCTCGGCATGGTCGGTGGTGAACGGCGCCCTGCGGTCGGAGCGTGAGCCGCCCCGCAGGAACCGGCACCGATGAAGGAGCTTGGCTCACCGAGTCGGTACGGTCGCCGGCCGGGAGAAGCGCATGTCTACCGATACTGAGAAGCACCGCGCCCTGCTGGGCGCCCTCAAGGACGCCCAAGGCAAGGGCGATGGCGCCTTCGAGACGGCTGCCGTCGCAGCCTTCGAACACGTCTTCGAGCACTTGGGCCGCCTGAACGACCATGTCGCGCAGGGCGGCCCCGATGGTGAGGAGCGACGCCTGAAGGACGGGGAATCCGCGACTTTACGATAATCGCGGCCCCATCGGCGAGGCGTTGGCGCTCGGGAGCACCAACGCCTCTAGCCGCGATCAGGCGTTCTGCGTGGCCGCAGACCGTACGGGAAGGATCCAGTTCGGTCTGACGAAGTGGCAGGTGTACCCGTCTGGCCGCCGCTCCAGGTAATCCTGGTGCTCGGGCTCGGCCTCCCAGAACGGTCCGGCGGGCGCCACCTCGGTCACGACCTTCCCGGGCCACAGGCCGGACGCGTCGACGTCGGCGATGGTATCCTCCGCAACCCGACGCTGGTCGTCGTCGATGTAGTAGATCGCCGAACGGTAGCTCAGCCCGCGGTCGTTGCCTTGACGGTTCGGCGTCGTCGGGTCGTGGATCTGAAAGAAGAATTCCAGCATGCGCCGGAAGCTCGTCCTGGCCGGGTCGTAGACGATCTCGATCGCTTCAGCATGGGTGCCGTGGTTGCGGTAGGTGGCGTTCGGCACATCGCCACCGGTGTAGCCGACACGGGTCGACAGCACACCGTCCTGACGCCGGATCAGGTCCTGCATGCCCCAGAAACAGCCGCCCGCCAGCACCGCTCTCTCGCTCGCCATGTTGTCCTCCGTAGGCTCCGCCATGCTCCTAGATAGGGATTCTGTGGGCACTTGCCCCGCGACCCTGTACCCCGCCCCGGTGGAGCCCGCGTCCGGACCTCCTCTTCACCGGTCTGATGATACCCTTGTAGCCGGGCCTCCACCCTTGAATGGCTGATAGGCGTCCGCTGTGGGCCGTGAGGGGGATCAAAGACATCGTCCGCTTCCACGCATTGCCGCCCCGAAGCGGACCGGCGGACATCCACCCATCTGAGACGCTCACGTCGGCTCGACACGCTGGCAGAGGCTGGCCGGAAGCGGCCGGTCCGCTTCGGGCGCCAACCGCACGGGAGCGGACTCTTGAAGCGGTCCTGGCAGGGGCCTCAGGGTGCGCCCCATCAACCGGATCGCGGCTTGGAAAGACATCCGAAGGCGCGACGCGGCAGCGCCTCGCGAGTCGCCCGATCACAGGCCCTGATCGCGTTGCAACTGGACCCGGCCGCTCCCGGCGGGCTCGATGCGCCGCCTCGACGGAGAGCGTTCTACGCGCGTCGTCCCATCACGAGCGTGACCGGCTGTCCCGCACAGGTCTCGATGGCGGTAAATACACGGGAGCGGAGTTCATCCTCCATGTCAGCGCACGCCCATAGGTGGCCGCCGTTGCGGACCAGCCGCAGGGCTGCAAGCGCGGCGCCGACCGGATCCGGAGGCGGCGCGTAAAGTCCGACGACGAGGTATCCCTCCGGCTTGAGGGCAGCCGTCAGACGGTCGAGCGCCGTCCGAGCCGCGTCCTCTGAGAGGAAGGGTGCCGGGAGCCACGTCAGCGAGTAGCCGGCCGGATCATCGAACTGGGTCACATCCTGCAGGCGGAAGTCGATACGGCTGCCGAACGGGCCTGCTGCAACGTTCGCACGGGCCAGTTCGAGAGCCGGCTCCCAGATGTCCAGGCCCACGATATGCAGCGCGGGCCACTGCGCTGCGGCTTCGAGAGCGATGCCGCCCACACCCGTGCCGACATCCAGGAAGCGCCCGGTGAGTGCGGCTGCGAGCGCCGGGCGCTCGGCCCCCAAAACCGCCAAGTGCCGTACGACGACGCGTGAGGCTTGGCCTTGGGCCTGCAACATCGCAGGATCGCGGACCTGCCAGACTGCCGGTCGTTCCAGACCATCCAACAGATCCCGCGCCTCCTGCAGCGCGTGCGTGACGGATGCCAGGGACGCGGAGACCTGCGCCTGATCGAGCTCGCCGAGGCCCCCCGGCACCAGGGCCGCAACCACGTCGTGCAACCGGTGCGCGACCTCGGGAGGAACCTCCATCGCCTCCCGCCGCAGGCGTAACGCGGCGCCGATCGCGGCAAGGCCTCGCGCCGCATCGCCCATCTGCCGCAGCGTGCGTTCAATGGCTTGGAAAGTCATCGGCGACCGCCCGAGTGATGATCACCACGACGCGGCGTGGCGCCCGAAGGAGAGGAGCCCGACCCGGCAGCCTCGGAACCATGCCGGGCCGCGACCCGCAGGGTGATCACAGGCCGTGAGCCTGGGCGATCATCTGGGCCGCCCGCTCTCCGATGATGGCGCAGGGGGCCTGCGTGTTTCCCGCTGTCACACGCGGCATGATCGAAGCATCCGCGATGCGCAGAGCGTCGATCCCGTAGACGTTCAGCGATGCATCGACCACCGACAGGGCATCGCGGCCCATCTTGGCCGTGCAGCTCTGGTGCCAGTACGTCACGGCGGCATCACGGATGAAGTCTTCGAGCGCGCCTCCCTTGATGTCGCCCGGCATGGCCTCTCCGCGGACATGCGGCCGAAACGCCTGTGCGTTGCCCAACGCGCGGCACAGATCCACGCAGGCGACGGCCGTCGCCATATCCGCGGGATCGGACATCATGTTGGCCTCGATCGCCAACGGCACCGAGGGATCGGCACTCGTCAGCCGAAGCCGGCCGCGGCTCGCCGGGCGCGCCAGACCGGCGAACATCGTCCAGCCCTGCGCCGGCACACCGCGCGCCGCGGTCCGATCGCTCGGCACGGGAAATTCGACCTGGCAGAAGAGCACATCCGGCGCATCGAGCCCGGGGCGGCTCGTCCAGTACAGGGTCGCCTCGCTGCCGCTGTTCCGGGGGGCGATGGGTTCGGCATAATCCCAGATGCATCCGAACGAGACGTGGTCCTGAAAATTCTGCCCGACGCCCGGCAGGTGCTGCACCACCGGGATGCCGAAGCGCGTCAGCTCCGCATGGTCCCCGATGCCGGAATGCATCAGAACCTTGGGCGTCTGGATGGCCCCCAGCGACAGCACCACCTCGGCCCGGGCTCTGATCTCCAGGATCTGCCCGGCGCGAATTACTTCGACGCCGACCGCGCGCTGCTGCTCGATCAGGACGCGCCGCACGGTCGCGTCGGTGAGGACCGTCAGGTTGGGGCGGTCGAGCCAAGGGCGGACATAGGCCCGGTAGAGCGATTGGCGCCGGCCGTCGCGAACCAGCATGTCCGAGATCGACGCGCCGCCCGGCCCCTCCATCATCACGCCATTCGGATGCGCGAATGTCGGGATGCCGATCTCGCGGGCCGCATCGAGCATCGCGTGTGCGATGGGGCTGGGATCCGAAGCAGGCTGGACCCAGACCGGTCCGGAAACGCCGCGATACCGGGGATCCGGCGAACCCTGCCAGTTCTCGATTCGACGATAGATCTGGAGGACGTTGTCGTAGCTCCACCCGGCATCGCCAGCCTCCGCAGCGAAGTAATCCCAGTCGCTGCGGTGCCCGCGCGCCCAGACCATCACGTTGATGCTGGAGCCGCCCCCGAGACCTTTGCCCATCGCCATCGACAGGGCACGGCCGTTCAGGTGGGGGTTCGGCTGCGCCTGAAATCCCCAATCCCGCTCGCTGCCCAGATTGGCCGGCCATTGGGCAGGGTCGAGCACCGTCTCGGCATCGTCGCTGCCCCCGGCTTCGATCAGCAGCACGCGCAGATCGGCATTCTCCGCGAGGCGCCGCGCCACGACCGAGCCTGAGGATCCGGCGCCGCAAATGATGACGTCGTATTGCGACCGCAGCTCCGCGACCAAGCGGTGCTGGTTCTCCTGCGCGCGCCGCGATGAATCGCGATCTTCGAGACGAGACTGGCTCACGATATATGGAGTCCTTCTACTGCCGCGCGGCCGTTGCTGAGGAACAGCACGGCTTCTCCCGGCATCACTGCGGAGCCCGCGACGAAGCTCATGAGCCGCGGGACTTCAGGTGGATGTTCCATGACTTCGGCTTGCGTGACTGTGATCGTCGTCACACAGGAAGTATTGGCTGACGTTGACGAGGGCCTGTTCGCAGACGCCCCCGAATGCGTTACGGACCCGACCTATCTGGCTGCGCCCCTCACGCGCGCGATCCCGGTGCTCTTCATCGATCTCACCGGCTTCACCGGTCCGACGCGTGAGCGCCTCGGCCCGGTCCCCACCCGCGCCCGCTTCAAAACATTCCACGATCCCGTGGATGAGACTGCCTCGCCGTCAGCGCCGATCTCCTGACGGCTGCCGGTATCGCTGAGCCCGGCGGGCTCTTCGACGCGCGGCGGACGGTGGCCATCCGCGGACGGTTCCAACCCATCGAGCTTTGGTTGAAGCGTGAACCTGCGCCGCTGCCGTAGATCCCGCGCCACGCCGGGCGTCCGGCTCTCTGTGACCGGGATCACAGCGACCGGCCATCGTCGGGCGCAGAGTGCTGTCACCCCAACAGGGAGAAGCACGATGAAGACGATTTCGACGACGACGATGATGGTCGCGGGGCTCGCGCTCGCGACACTGGCCGGCGGTGCTGCCAGCGCCGACGCCCGCGGGTTCGGTCACGGCGGCTTCGGCCATCAGGGCGGTTTTGGCCATCGCGGATTCGGGTACGGCGGATTTGGCCACCATCGATACTTCCACCACCGTGGATTCCGTCGGCGCTTCGGCGGGTTCAACTGGGATTATCCCGCAGGCCGCTACTTCCTCAGCTCGGATTTCGGGGATTGCCGCTTCGTCTACAACCCTTTGTTCTTCGGACACGAGCGCGTCTGCAGCTGACGGAGCTTCCGTCTCGGCTCTTTGAGCCCTCGGCCAGAGATCGGCCGCCGCTGCACACGCAGCGGCGGCCGGTTGGCCCACCTCGGCACACCACCGCTTGCTGTGACGACGGACTGCGTGACGGCACCCCCGCCCCATTCGTCCCGAAGACGCCGCGCGAATATCGAAACTGGAGCCGCAACCGCGTTAGAGGTGTCGCTCGCTCCTGCGCGGAGCGGTCGCGAGTGTGTCGCCGCCGTCGCGCGTTCGCTTGTAGGCGTGCACGTGACCGTGGTGATGGTGGTTCCACCAAGGATGATGTCAGTGCCGGGATCCGGGCGCGTCACGCGGCCGGAGTCTGCGCCGGGGAGCAGGGCGATGGCGGCGACGCGGAAACCGGCGGATGCAGCTCGGCGGGACGAACCCGCCAAGCACCTCACGCCTCCTGATTTCTACGGGAGCCTGCCGCGGTTCACCGCCTTCTCCAGCCTCATGGATCCAGCCCTCTATCGGCCGCTGCCCACGACGTGGTGGCTTGGTGTGGCCGATGTCGTCGGCTCCCAGCAGCAGATCGGGCTGGGCCGCTACAAGGCGGTCAATGCGGCCGGCGCAGCCATCATCGCGGCCGTCTCCAATGCTCTCGGCCGGCGCGAGTTTCCCTTCGTCTTCGGCGGCGATGGGGCAAGCTTCGCCATTGGCCCGGAAGACGTTGATATTGCTCGAGAAGCGCTGGCGGCAACGGCCGTCTGGGTCCGTGAGGCGCTGCAGCTCGAGCTGCGCACCGCTCTCCTGCCCGTCTCAGCCGTGCGCGATCGCGGGCTCGACGTGCGCGTGGCCCGCTACGCGCCCAGTGCTCACGTTTCCTATGCGATGTTCAGCGGAGGCGGTCTGCCCTGGGCAGAGGCCGCCATGAAGGCCGGCGACTATGCCGTCGTACCGGCCGAGCCCGGCAGCCAGCCTGACCTGACCGGCCTCTCCTGCCGCTGGCAGGAGATCCGTCCCCGCCACGCATTGATGCTCTCGCTCATGCTCGTGCCGCAGCACAGCGGCGATGCGCCGGCCTTCCGGCAACTCGTGCAAGAGCTCCTGTACAGCCTGGAGATCAGTGCCGAGGTCGCACGTCCGATGCAGGACGACGGACCGCAGATGCACGGACCGTGGATGGGGCTGGATCTCGAGCTGCGCGCCATGCCGGGCTCCCGTAAGAGCCGCCTCCGGCGCAAGCTCCGGCTCGTGGCACGATCGATTCCGGAATACCTGCTCTATCGCACAGGCTTGCGGCTAGGCGCGTTCGATCCCGCCGCGTTTCGGCACGAGATCGTCGGGAATACGGACTTCCGCAAATACGACGATGCGCTGCGGATGACCCTGGACTGCACCGAGGCCTTCGCGGATCGGCTGGAGGCGCAGCTCGCCGCTGCAGAGGCACAGGGGATCTGCCATTTCGGCCTGGAACGGCAATCGGCTGCGCAGTTGACCTGCATCAGCCCTCCGGTCCCGAGCAGCGGGCACATGCACTTCATCGATGGCGCTGGCGGAGGCTACGCCGCGGCCGCCGCACGGCTGAAAGGTCGGGCGGCACGTGTCGAGGCCGTGGTGCCGACCAGCCCGTGAGGGGGGCTGTGAAGCGTGGCTGCTGCCGGATGTAGCAAAGGGGGGACGGCCGACCGCGAGCGGTGTTCAAGATCCCTGTGCCGCACCGCATCGGCGAGCGTTTGGTCGATGGCGGGACCTTCGCGGTCGGCGCCAGCCTGATCCGTGCCGATACCTGCGAGCGGCGACCGGTCGAAGGCGCGAACAGTCTCGCCGTGCAGGAGCTTTCCCGGCCCGGGATCTTTGCTGATGCGATGTCCGGTTCGGAGCTGTCTCGAAACGGGCTGAATGACCGGGATGGGCGGAAAGCTGAATGTCGGGTTTGGAGTGATCCGCTGCGGTTCGGGCAGGTCGCTGCCAGAATTATCTGACAGGATACCTTCGAAAGTCATCTTGCAACCTCAATCATATAGGTGCTCGCAGTTTCATTCCCCTTGGCGCGCCATCACTCAGAGTCCGTCCGAGAAGTCAGGGTGATCGGGCGAGGCGTCTAACGAGGATCATGATGGCTGCGGCGTAGAGGAAGGCTCTGGCGGAGGCGAGGGTCGCTTCGGGGGCCTTCCAGAGGCGCCGGTTGCTACTGATCCAGGCGAAGAACCGCTCAACGACCCACCGGCGCGGATGCACAGCGAAGCCGACCTGATCCGGCGGCTTGCGTACGATATCGACGGCGATGATCGTGGCGGTCGCGGGCTTGTCGCCGGCATAGCCTGCGTCGGCGAAGGCCTTGACGATGAACGGGAAGCTCCGGCGCGACAGGCGCAGGACCGGCACGGCTCCGTCCCGGTCCTGCACGTCGGCCGGCTGCGGATCGCGGACGAGCGCACGCCCGTCCGTATCGACCGGCGCTTGGCGCTTGCGGCCTTTGACCTTCTTACCGGCGTCGTAGCCGCGCGGCCCGCCGCTCTCCGTGGTTTTGACGGTCTGGCTGTCGAGCACTGCGGCGGACGGCGAGGCTTCGCGTCCGACACGCTCGCGATCGGCCAGGACGAGGTGGTGATTGATCCGGCCGAACAGCCCTGCGTCGCGCCAGCGGCTCAAGGAGCCGAACGTGGTCGATCGCGGCGGCAGATCCTTGGGGATCAGCCGCCCTGCGATGCCGCCGCGCAGAACTGAGACGATCGCGTTCAAGATCTCCCGCGGCGTCCAGACCGGAGGCCGCCCGCGCGGCTCGGGCCTCGGCATCAGCGGCTCGATCACCGCCCACTCGACATCGGTCAGGTCGGTTTCATAGCGAAGGCCTGCGCGGCTCTGCTGCCGCCGGGTGGTCGGGGTCCACATGGCGCTTCCAGGTTCGGCTTCAGCAACCCGCCTGGAATCATCGCCATCCCGGCCACTCAACCCCGCCTCGGATCATTATCGGACGGGCTCTAAGATCGGCCAAAAATCCACAGTCCCACCCCTGCGATTTGTCCCGGCGCCAGGTTTCTGGATAAAATCTACCATTCTCCTGAGGTGCCCATGTCCGCTTCGGCTGCTCCGCCGCCCGCCCCCGATCGCCTGCGTCACAAGACGGTCTCGGCGGCCGTCACCGAATCGCTTCGTCAGCGCATCCTGAACGGCGAGTTCGCGCCCGGAATCCAGCTGCGCCAGGATGCGCTCGCGGAGGAGTTCGGCATCAGCCGCATCCCGGTCCGGGAGGCGCTGCTGCAGCTGGAGGCGCAGGGCCTGGTCAAGATCGTCCCGCATCGCGGGGCCGTGGTCACCGGCCTGTCCGTGGAGGAGGTCGAAGACATCTTCCGCCTGCGCGAGCAGCTCGAGCCGCCGCTGCTGGCGCTCTCCGCCCGCCGATTCGCGGCGGCGGATTACCGGCGGCTGCGCAGCCTGACCGATGAGTACGGCGCAGCGCTCGAGGCCGGCCAGGTCGAGCGATGGGGCGAGCTGAACCGGAGCTTCCACCTGGATCTCCTGCGCTACGCCGACCGCCCCCGCTCCTTGAGCATCGTCTCTAGCCTGCTCCAGGATTGCGATCGCCCGACCCGGCTGCAGCTCTCGGCCTCGGGGGATACCGCGCGCGCCGACCACGAGCACACGCAGATCGTGGCACTCTGCGAGGTCGGCCAGGTCGATGCTGCCGCCGATCTGCTGCGGGCGCATATCGCGCACGCCGCCGTCTCGCTCGTGGCGATCTATCGGCAGGCCCATGCCGGGTGAGCGACCCCCTTCAGACGCCTCGAAACGAGGGCCTTGACGCGTCCGCAGATTTTATACAATCTACAAATATGAACCGGTGAGGGCGCCGTGGCCGAGCACGCATTGGTGACAGAGGGGCTGACCAAGGCGTTCGGAGGCTTCACGGCCGTGCGCAACGTCGACTTCGCAGTCCGGCGCCATGCAATTCACGCACTCATCGGCCCGAACGGCGCCGGCAAGACCACGTTCTTCAACCTGCTGACGAAGGTCCACACGCCGACCGGCGGGCGCATCCTCTACGAAGGCGCCGACATCACCCACGACAGCGCGGCGGCGATCGCCCGGCGGGGGATCGTGCGCTCGTTCCAGATCTCGGCGACCTTCCCGCACATGAGCGTGCGCGACAACGTCCGGGTCGCGCTGCAGCGGCGCCTCGGGACGCAATACGCGTTCTGGCGCTCGATCCGGTCGCTGTCGGTGCTGGACGACGAGGCCATGGCGCTCCTGTCCGATGTGGGGCTCGCCGACTACGCCGAGGCGAATGCCGCCGACCTGTCCTATGGGCGCAAGCGCACCCTGGAGATCGCCACGACGCTGGCGCTGGATCCGCCCCTGCTGCTCCTCGACGAGCCGACCCAGGGCATGGCCATCGACGATGTCGACCGGATCAAGCGCCTGATCCGGCGGATCGCCGTGGGCCGCACCATCCTGATGGTCGAGCACAACATGTCGGTGGTGGCCGACCTCTGCGACGCGATCACCGTGCTCCAGCGCGGCGAGATCCTGGCGCAGGGCCGCTACGACGAGGTCTCCGCCGATCCCGGGGTGAAGGCGGCCTATCTCGGGGGCGGGCATGCCTGAGATGGACGTGCCCGGATCCGCCGCCGCCCTGGAGATAAGCGGGCTCGAAGCCTGGTACGGCGAGAGCCACGTCCTGCACGGGATCGACCTCACCGTGCGCGAGGGCGAGTGCGTGACCCTGCTCGGGCGCAACGGCGCCGGGCGCAGCACCACCCTCAAGGCGATCCTCGGCCTGACCGACCGCCGCGCCGGCTCGGTGCGGGTCCGCGGGCAGGAGACGATCCGGCTCAGCACGCACCGGATCGCCCGGCTCGGCCTCGGCTACTGCCCGGAGGAGCGCGGCATCTACCGCTCGCTCACGACGCAGGAGAACCTCACCCTCCTGCCCCGCCTCGGGCCCGACGGGATGTCGGTGGCCGAGGTGCTGGCGATGTTCCCGAACCTCGCCGAGCGGGCCGAGAGCGGCGGCGGCCGGCTCTCGGGGGGCGAGCAGCAGATGCTGGCGCTCGGCCGCATCCTGACCACGGGGGCCCGCATCCTGCTGCTCGACGAGATCACCGAGGGGCTGGCCCCGGTCATCGTCGAGGCGCTCGGGCGGGCGGTGGCCCTGCTCAAGAGCCGCGGCTTCACCATCGTGCTGGTGGAGCAGAACTTCCACTTCGCCCGCCACCTCGCCGACCGCCATTACGTGATCGAGAACGGCCGCGTCGCGGCCGAGATCCCGGCGGGCGAGGTGGCGGCCAGGGAGGCCGAGGTCGGGCGCCTGCTCGGCGTCTAGAGCGTCGTCCCGAAAGGTGGCTGCCGGCTTTCGGAACAAGACGATGCACAGTCAAACCCCCGGCGGGGAAGAATTGGCGGGACGAACAGGAGGCGGGAACATGCGGTCACGGTTCATCGGTTGCGTGCTCGGCGCGTCGCTCGCGTCGGCCGCCCTGCCTTCGCTTGCCGCCGAGGCGGTCAGCGACGGCGTCGTCAAGATCGGCATCCTCAACGACCTGTCGGGGATCTATTCCGACTTCACCGGGCGCGGCTCGGCCGTGGCGGCGCAGATCGCCATCGACGAGATGGGCGGCAAGGTGCTGAGCGCCCCGGTCGAGCTCATCGCGGCCGACCACCAGAACAAGCCCGACATCGCCGCCAACCTCGCCCGGGAATGGTTCGACCAGGGCAAGGTCGACATGATCGCCGACTTCCCGACCTCCTCGACGGCGCTCGCCGTGATGGAGATCGCCAAGCAGAAGAACCGGGTGACGATGCTCTCGGCCGGGGTCGCCATGGCGGCGATCAACGAGAAGTGCTCGCCGCTCAACGCGCAGTGGATGGTCAACACCTACGCGCTCGCGGCCGGCACCGCCAAGGCGCTGCTGAAGACCGGCCGCAAGACCTGGTACTTCGTGACCGCCGACTACACCTTCGGCCATTCCCTCGAGAAGGACGCCTCCGCGGTGGTGGAGGCCGAGGGCGGCAAGGTTCTGGGCGTCTCGCGCCACCCCTTCCCGGGCGGCGACTTCTCCTCCTTCATGCTGAAGGCCCAGGGGAGCGGCGCGCAGGTGATCGCGCTCGCCAATGCCGGCAGCGACACGGTCAACGCCGTCAAGCAGGCCGCCGAGTACGGCATCGGGCGCAGCGACAAGCAGGTGATCGCCCCGCTGCTGACCTACATCACCGACGTGAAGAGCCTCGGGCTGGCCAAGGCCCAGGACATGTACCTCACGGAAGCCTTCTACTGGGATTACGACGACCGCTCGCGCGCCTTCGCGGAGAAGTACTTCGCCAAGATGAAGCGCATGCCGAGCGCGTCCCAGGCGGCGGTCTACTCGGCGGTGCTGAGCTACCTCAAGGCGATCCAGGCGGCGGGCACCGACGAGGCCGGCGCCGTGATGGCCAAGCTGCGCACCATGACCATCGACGACGCGGTGATCCGCAACGGCAGGCTGCGCGCCGACGGCGCCCTCGTCCACGACATGCTGCTCCTGCAGGTGAAGAAGCCGTCGGAATCCAAGCGCGACTGGGACTTCTACAACGTCCGGGCGGTCCTGAGCGGCGACGAGGTGTTCCCGAAGCCGTCCGATGCCTGCCCGCTCAACGCCAAGGGGTGAAACGCTGTCGCGCAAGGGCGCGCACCGGCCTTCGGGATGGTGCGTCCCCTACCCGGTGTGGCCGCGGACTCCAGAGGTTTGCGCCGTCGAAGGCGCGGGCCCCCTCTCCCGCTCGGGAGAGGGGGCACGTCGAGCCCTGCAAGAGCGACGGTGCCTCGACCCTGTGGAGCCGTAGCCCTTGTGGCGCAGCCCCGAAAAGACCGTTCGACCCCTCCAACCCGCCGGTGACCCCGCGATGGACATCACCCTCCAGGCCTTCCTGGCCCAGCTCACCATCGGCCTGATCGGCGGCTGCTTCTACGCCCTGCTGAGCATGGGGCTCGCGATCATCTTCGGGCTGCTCAACATCATCAACTTCACCCACGGGGCGCAGTTCATGATGGCCGCCTTCCTGGCCTGGATCGGGCTGACCCAGATCGGGCCCTGGCTCGGCTATCCCGACTTCCAGATCAATTTCTGGGTTGCGCTGGTGCTGGCGCCGCTCTGCGTCGCCCTGTTCGGCATGGTCATCGAGCGCACGCTGCTGCGCCGGCTCTACCATCTCGACCACCTCTACGGCCTGCTCCTGACCTTCGGGGTGGCTCTGGTGATGGAGGGGGCGTTCCGCTACGCGTTCGGCGTCTCCGGCCAGGGCTACGAGCCGCCGGAGATCCTGCAGGGGCCGGTCGATGTCGGCTTCATGCTGCTGCCGAAATACCGCGTCTTCGTGGTCGTGGCCTCGCTGCTGATCTGCTTCGGCACCTGGTACCTGTTCGAGCGGACCAAGCTCGGCGCCTATCTGCGCGCCGGCACCGAGAACCCGCGCCTGCTCCAGGCCTTCGGCATCAACGTGCCGGTGATGATCACCCTCACCTACGGGTTCGGCGTGGCGCTCGCCGGCATCGCCGGGGTGCTGGCCGCCCCGATCATGCAGGTGACGCCGCTCATGGGCGGCAACCTGCTCAACATCGTCTTCGCCGTGGTGGTGATCGGCGGGCTCGGCTCGATCCTCGGCGCGATGATGACCGGCCTCGCCCTCGGGCTGATCGAGGGGCTGACCAAGGTGGTCTACCCCGAGGCCTCCACCGTGGTGGTGTTCGTCATCATGGCGCTGGCCCTGCTGGTGCGCCCGGCCGGCCTGTTCGGCCGCGAAGCCTGAGGGGAGCCGATGTCGAACACCGTCAAGATCTTTCTCGTCCTGGTCGGGCTCGCCCTGGTCGTGCCGTTCGTGCCGGGGCTGATCTACCCGGTCTTCGTGATGAAGGTGATGTGCTACGGGCTGTTCGCCTGCGCCTTCAACCTGCTCCTGGGATTTACCGGGCTCGTCTCCTTCGCGCATGCCGCCTTCCTGGGCAGCGCCGGCTACGTCACCGGCGCCCTGATGATCCGGTTCGGCAACCACCCGCTGGGGATGCCGGCGGCCTTCGTGGCGGGCGTCGCCGCGGCGGCGCTCGTCGGCTTCGCCATCGGCGGCCTCGCGATCCGGCGGCGGGGCATCTACTTCGCGATGATCACCCTGGCGCTCTCGCAGATCGTCTACTTCCTGGCGGTGCAGTTCCGCTGGACCGGCGGCGAGGACGGGCTCCAGGGCATCCCGCGCGGCAGCCTGTTCGGGCTCGACCTCTCCTCCGACACGGCGATGTACTACGTGACGCTGGCGCTGTTCGCGGCGGGGTTCCTGTTCGTCGACCGCGTCGTCCACTCGCCCTTCGGCCAGATCCTGCAGGCGGTGCGGGACAACGAGGCCCGGGCGACCTCGCTCGGCTACGACACCGACCGGTTCAAGCTTCTGGCCTTCGTGATCTCGGCGGCGGTGGCCGGCTATGCCGGGGCGATGAAGGCTTTGGTGTTCCAGCTCGTCTCCCTCAACGACGTCTCGCTCCACACCTCGACCGAGGTGGTGCTGATGACCCTGCTCGGGGGTGTCGGCACGATCTTCGGGCCGCTGCTCGGGGCCGGGCTGGTGGTCGGGCTGCAGAACTACCTCGCGACCATCGGCGACCTCGTCACCGTGGTGATCGGCCTGATCTTCATCGTCTGCGTCTCGTTCTTCCGGCGCGGCGTCGTCGGCGAGTTCCTGCACCTGCGCCGGCGCCGGGCCGAGCGGGGCAAGAGGCGCCCGGTCCTGACCGCCACCCGCGAGCGCGCGCCGGCCGCCGAGGCGGCCTGAGCCACGCCCCCTGCCCCGACGGGCAGTCCGAGTTCGCCGCCGCGCCGCACGAGGCGTGGGCGAAGCCATGGCCGCGCGGCCCAGGCGCGGTGCCGTTCAACCCCTCGATGCAGAAGGATCTTCGACCATGTGGACAGGTGTCATCCCGGCCGTCACGACCAAGTTCAAGCCCGACGGCAGCCTCGACCACGCCGAGATGGAGCGCTGCTTCAGCGTCCAGATGGAGGCGGGCTGCGACGGCATCATCGTGTGCGGCTCGCTGGGCGAGGGGCCGATGCTGTCCCACGACGAGCGCATCGCGGTGCTCCAGCGGGCCCAGTCGGTCACCAAGGGCAAGCCGACCCTGCTGACCGTGGCAGAGGCGGGCACCCGCGAGGCCTGCGAACTCGCCGCCAAGGCGGCCAAGGCCGGGGCCAGCGGCCTCATGGTGGTGCCGAGCCCGATCTACCACACCGACCCGGCCGAGACGGTCGAGACCCTGCGGGCCGTTGCGGCCGCGGGCGATCTGCCGGTGATGATCTATTCCAACCGCGTCGCCTACCGGGTCGATGTCACCCCGGAGATCATGGAGGAACTGGCCGCGGATCCGCGCTTTGTCGCCATCAAGGAATCCTCCGACGACATCCGCCGGACCACCGAGATCATCAACCGGCTGGGCGACCGCTACGCCGTGCTCACCGGCGTCGACAACCTCGCTCTCGAAGCCCTCGCGGTCGGCGCCTGCGGCTGGGTCGCCGGCCTCGTCTGCGCCTTCCCGGCCGAGACGGTCGCGATCTACCGCCTGATGCAGGCCGGCCGCCTCAAGGAGGCGCTGGCGATCTACCGCTGGTTCCGGCCGCTCCTCGACCTCGATGTCTCGACCTACCTGGTCCAGAACATCAAGTTCGCCGAAGCCCTCGCCATCAACTCGACCGAGCACGTGCGGGGCCCGCGCAAGCCCCTGTCCGGGGCGCGGCGGGAAGCGGTCGAGGCGATCGTGCGCAAGGCGATCGAGACCCGCCCCGCCCTGCCCGCGGCGGCGTGACGGTTATCGGCGGCGCGACATCCGCGGACGCCATGCGATCGCAGGTTCACCGCCCCGGCTGGCCCGGGCGGTGAACCTGCGGTTCTTCGACCGGTCGGGTCAGCGGCCGACGCCCACGCCGGTGCCGCCGCCGATCGGGGCGATCGCGTTCGGCCCGGTATTGGGGCTGGGCGTCGCGGCCTGGTTCCGCTCGATGTTCATCTGGAGCGTGTTGCCCTGCGTCGTCTGCTCCTGCCGCAGCGAGCGCATCTGGCTGTTGTACTCCATGGATTGGTTCGCGGCGTTCGGGTTGTTCTGCTGGACCTGGGCCAGGACCGGGGTCGAGACGAGCGGCGACAGGCAGAGGCCGGCGAGGAGAAGGATGCGCATGGTCAGGCTCTGAAGCGTGTGGGGGTTCACGGAGCCGACGCGCCCGGGCGCTGCCAAGTTCCGCCGACAACCAGCGACCTGATGCATCGGGGCAGCCCTGTCGGGACGGGCCGCGCGCCGGTTCCGGCCGCGATGACGGCGGCTCAGCAGCCGATGCAGACGCGCGGATCCCATTTCGGCAGGGGCTTCAGCGGCGGCGGCGGTTTCGGCGCCGCCGTGGTGGTCACGCTCTGCTCCGGCAGCGTGACCGCGAGGTTCCGCGCGGTGTCTCCGACGATGGCGGCATCCTGGACCGGCTCGACCGCGGCGGGAGGGGCGATGCCGCTGGTCGGATCGCGATCGACCGCCCACGCGGCGCCGAGGCTGAGCGCGACGGCCAAGCCGGCAACGAGGAGGCGGATGACGATCATGGGGGACTCCGCCGGCACAACGTGACGCGGGCGGCGCGGTTCAACCGCCCGCCGCGCCTGCGGTGCGGCGTATTGGGCCCGGTCCCGGCGTCCGATGCGGTGCCGTCTCGGAACGCGTCAGGATCGCCGCGGGCGCAGCGACGAGGCCGGCAGGATCGTCGCGTGCCAGCGATTGTCGTCCTGCGGCACCCACGGGCGCTCGACCGGACGCTCGGGCAGCCGGTACGCGACGGGGATCGACCCGACCGGCCATGCCACCGGCGCCGTCTGGAGATGCGCGAGCTTCCGCGGGGGCAGGCGTTTCGCCAGCCGGACCGGACGCGCCCGCGCGGCGACCCTGCGGCGGTCGTGCCGCTGGAGCCGGGCGTAGCGCTTGCGCAGCTGGGCGAGCCGGACCTTCGCCCGCGGGCGGCGCGCGGCCATCGTCACGCGCGGATTCGGCCGCGCCAGCTCGGCCAGGCTCGGCTTGTCGTAGCTGACCGGGGCGACGCGGTTGGCCGCCGTGATGCAGCCCGTGCAGATGGAGAGCGAAAGCTGCTGCCAGCGCTGCTGCTGTCTCTCTGCGATGAGCCCGGCGCGATCGATGCCCGCACCGGCATGGTCCGCGCTCCGGATCGCGGGCAAGGCCGCGCTGATGCTCGGCAACGCGATGGCGAATGCAGAAAGCGCCGCCATCCAAGAGTGTGCAACGCGCGTCATGACCCATCTCGGCGGTCGCCAAAAGCCGCCAAGCTTCCTGTTGCCGTGTCGGTGCGGCCGAGCAAACCGTTTTCTTGGGCCGTCGGTATTCAATACGCACGCCGCGGGCGCGCCATCGGAACGGCGGCGCCCGCGATGCTTCCGGTTGCCGTGGCTGATCTCCTCGAGATGATCACGCTATTTTGCAATATCCTGAAGTATTGTTGGGTTGTTTCCCGGTCGTTTCCGGCGCTCAGCCTCGACAAACGGCCGGATATATGGTTAATTCCACGGATCGCGGCCGACGATTAGGGCCGAGTCTGGCATCAGGGTACTCATGAACGGTGTAAGGCGGATGGCGGCTCTCGGCTTGGTGCTCGTGACGGGGGCGTGCGCGCGTCTGCCGAATGTCCCGACGGCCTACAGCGCCTTGCCGCGCACGGTTTCATCGGGTGCCGCGGCGCCGGTGGCGACGCTTCCGGAGGCTCCGGTCGAGGCGCCGGCCGCCCTGCCTCGCATCGTTATCCCCGGCACCCTGACGGTCCCGGTCGCGGCTTTCGAGCCGCGCGGGCTGAACCCGAACGCGGTCCTCGACTCGTCCCGGCGCAGCCGCATGACCTGGGAGGCGTTGCACCCCGGGGATCTCCTGAAGCCGCCGGCTCTCGCGGCGGCGGGGCAGCCGGCGCCGTCGGGGGCCGCGCCCCGGACCTACGACCGTGAGGCGATGATGGACCGCCTGCTCAAGGGCGGGCGCAATGCGGCGGGCGGCATCTGCTCCGGGTGCTGATCCAGGACCGCCGCGGTCCGGCATGGTTAGCCGATTGCCTCTCCGGTCGCGCTCGGTTTACGCGCCGTTAACGGGTCCTGCCCAAGTTGCCGCGAGCGACCTGAGGGAGGCGTGGCATGGGTGCCTTGAAGGCGGAAGACGAGCAGGCTGTCGAGCGCCTGACGCTGCGGCTCCTGCAGGACGCCTATTGCGACCTCGCGGCCGTGCTCCGCGGCGCCCAGCCCGCGGCCGCCGCGGCCATCCTGGCCGTCATGGAACAGCGCGTCACCGACGTCCTCACCCGGATCTGCCAGCAGGGCTCCGAGGGCGCCGCCTCCGAGCGTATCGCGATCGCCGTCGGCGAGCGGATGGGCGAGATCATGGATCAGGCCCACGGCCGGGACGGAAGCGCGGCCCTGGCGGCGTGAGGCCGTTCCGCCGGCCGGGATCCGCCCCGCGGCCATTGCCAGCACCCTGAGCGCGGGCCCATCCTGCCGCGGATGCGTTCGCCCGTTCCCCTGTCCGCCGTGCGGATCTTCGAGGCCGCCGCGCGGCGGCGCTCGTTCAAGGCGGCGGCCGGCGAGCTGAACCTGTCGCCGAGCGCGGTCAGCCACGCCGTGCGCAAGCTGGAGGAGACCCTCGGCGTCGCCCTGTTCGAGCGGACTGGCCAGGGCATCACCCCGACCCCGGCCGGCGAGGCCCTGTGCGACCATGTCGGCCGGGCCTTCGCCGAATTGAACCGCGGCTTCGACCTCGTGGCGAATCGCGGGCCGCAATTGCTGCGGCTGCACTGCGCCCCGAGCTTCGCCGCGCAATGGCTCGCGCCGCGTCTGGCGCGCTTCCTCAGCGAGCATCCGGGCTTCGAGGTGCGGCTCGCCGCCGGCATGGACTACGCCCGGTTCATCACCGACGAGTTCGACGCCGACATCGTCTACGGGCCGCCCCGGGGCGAGGGGCTGGTGCGCATGCCGCTCGGGCTCGAGACCGTGACGCCGCTCTGCGATCCCGAGCGCGCCGCCCGGATCACCGGCCCCGCCGACCTGTTCGCGCAGACCCTGATCCAGAGCGACAACAAGCAGGTGCGCTGGACCCATTGGTTCGAGCGCAACCGGCTGACCGCGCCGCCCACCGCCGCGATCCGCTTCGACCGGAGCTTCCTGGCCCTGGCGGCGGCAGCCGACGGGTTGGGCGTCGCCCTCGAATCCACCCGGCTCGCCGAGCGGGAGATCGCCGCCGGCCGCCTGGTCGTGCCTTTGGCCGGGCGGGCGGAGGATATCAGCTACACAGGCCACCATTTCGTCTGCCCGGCCGATGCCCGCCGCCGGGCGCCGCTGCGGGTCTTCGCCCGCTGGCTCGCCCGGGAGCTCGCGATCGAGCTGGACGCCGAACTGGCCTGAGGCCCGAGGGCAGGTGAATCCCATTCACCTGCGGGTGCAGGATTCGCGTTTGTCGCGCGGACCGCCCCGGGCCAATGTCGCCGCAACGAACAAGACGCGAGGAAACGTCACCGCGAGGCCGCCGATCCCCGGATCGCGGTCGCCGGCCTCAGCCTCCGTCGCGACGACAGGCTTCGATCCCGCACGCGCGCGGATCGCCGGGAGGGTCCCATGCTGCTGAACGATCGGGTCTGCGTGATCACCGGGGCGGCCTCCGCCCGCGGCATCGGGAAGGCCACGGCGCGCCTGTTTGCGACCTACGGCGCCCGCATCGCCGTGCTCGACCTCGATGCCGGCCAGGCCGAGGAGGCCGCCCGCGACATCGGCCCCGGCCATATCGGACTCGCCTGCAACGTGACCGACCGGGCCGCCTGTGACCGAGCCGCCGAGGAGATCGTCGCCCGGCTCGGGCGCATCGACGTGCTGGTCAACAATGCCGGCATCACCCAGCCGCTCAAGATCATGGAGATCGCGCCGGAGAACTACGACGCGGTCACCGACGTGAACCTGCGCGGCACCCTCTACATGAGCCAAGCCGTGATCCCGGGGATGCGCGGCCAGGGCTCGGGGGCGATCGTGTGCATGTCCTCGGTCTCCGCCCAGCGCGGCGGCGGCATCTTCGGCGGCCCACATTACAGCGCCGCCAAGGGCGGCGTGCTCGGCCTCGCCAAGGCCATGGCCCGGGAGCTCGGCCCCGACGGGATCCGGGTGAATTCCGTGACGCCCGGCCTGATCCAGACCGACATCACCGGCGGCAAGCTCACCCCCGAGCTCAAGGTCGAGATCGCCAAGGGCATCCCGCTCGGGCGCCTCGGGGTGGCCGACGACGTCGCCAAGGCCTGCCTGTTCCTGGCCTCCGACCTGTCCGCGTACATCACCGGGGCGGTGATCGACGTGAACGGCGGCATGCTGATCCACTGAGGGGGGAGTCCCATGCCGACCGAGAGGCTGCCGACCGAACGGCCCCGCGCGGGGTCCAACGTCCCGCTCAGCGAGCGCGCCTACCGCATCCGCCGCCACGCCCTGCGCATGGGCGAGGTCCAGGGCCAGGGCTACATCGCCCAGGCGCTCGGCATCAGCGACGTGCTGGCGGTGAGCTACTTCCACGCCATGACCTACCGGCCCGAGGATCCCGAATGGGAGGGCCGCGACCGGTTCCTGCTCTCGATCGGCCACTACGCCATCGCCCTCTACGCGGCGCTGATCGAGGCGGAGATCATCCCGGAGGACGAGCTGACGAGCTATGGCGGCGACGACAGCCGCCTGCCGATGTCCGGCATGGCCGCCTACACGCCGGGCATGGAGATCACCGGCGGCTCGCTCGGCCACGGGCTCGGGATCGCGGTCGGCATGGCGCTGGGCCTCAAGCGGAAAAGCTCGACGAGCTTTGTCTACAACCTGTTCTCCGACGGCGAGCTCGACGAGGGCTCGACCTGGGAGGCCGCCATGTCGGCGGGCTCGTTCAAGCTCGACAACCTGATCGGCCTCGTCGACGTGAACGGCATGCAGGCCGACGGCGCCTCCACGGGGGTGCTCAACTTCGAGCCGCTGGCCCCGAAATTCGAGGCGTTCAACTGGTTCGTGCAGCGGGTCGACGGCAACGACCTCGACGCGCTGGTGGCGGCCTTCGACGCCGCCCGGAACCACCCGGGGCCGCAGCCCCGGATCATCATCTGCGACACGCGCATGGCCAAGGGCGTGCCGTTCCTGGAGGCGCGCGAGCGCAACCACTTCCTGCGCGTCGAGCCGGACGAGTGGCAGCGGGCGCTGGCAATCCTGGACGAAGGGAGGGTGCGGTGAGACGCTCGAAATACGAGAAGCCCGCGCCCCGCGAGGGCGGCAGCCTCAAGACCTCGGCGATGATCGCCTCGCTCGCCGCCCCCGGGCAGCGGACCAAGGCTGCGCCCTTCGGCCATGCCCTGGTCGAGCTCGCCAAGACGCGGTCCGACATCGTCGGCCTGTCGGCGGACCTGTCGAAATACACCGACCTGCACATCTTCGCGCAGGCCCATCCCGAGCGGTTCTACCAGATGGGGATGGCCGAGCAGCTCCTGATGAGCGCGGCGGCCGGGCTCGCCCGGGAAGGCTTCACGCCGTTCGCCACAACCTACGCGGTGTTCGCGGCGCGGCGGGCCTACGACTTCATCTGCCTGGCGATCGCGGAGGAGAATCTCGACGTCAAGATCGCCTGCGCCCTGCCCGGCCTGACCACCGGCTACGGCCCGAGCCACCAGGCGACGGAAGACCTCGCGATCTTCCGCGGCATGCCCAACCTCACGATCATCGACCCCTGCGACGCCCACGAGATCGAGCAGGTCGTGCCGGCCATGGCCGCCCATAAGGGGCCGGTCTACCTGCGGCTCCTGCGCGGCAACGTCCCCCTGGTGCTCGACGAGTACGGCTACACGTTCGAGCTCGGCAAGGCCAAGACGATCCGCGACGGCCGCGACGTGCTCGTGATCGCCTCCGGACTGATGACCATGCGGGCGCTGGAGGTGGCCGACGCCCTGCGCGACGACCGGATCGACGTGGCGGTCCTGCACGTGCCGACGATCAAGCCGCTGGACGAGGCGACGATCCTGCGCGAGGCCGGGCGCGGCGGCCGGCTCGTGGTGGTGGCCGAGAACCACACGGTGATCGGCGGCCTCGGCGAGGCGGTGGCCGGCCTGCTGATGCGCAACGGCACGATGCCCGAGCGCGGCTTCCGCCAGATCGGCCTCCCGGACGAATTCCTCGACGCCGGCGCCCTGCCGACGCTCCACGACCGCTACGGGATCTCGGCGGCCGCCATGGCGCGGAGCATCCGCGGATGGCTGTGAGCCGCCTCGCCTTCGTCGGCCTCGGTGCCATGGGCCTGCCGATGGCGGGCCACCTCGTCGCCGCGGGGTTTTCCGTGCGCGGCTACGACGTCCGGGCGGAGAGCCGCGCGGCCGTCGCGGCCCTGGGCGGGGCGCCGGCCGAGACCCTGGCGCAGGCGACTGACGGCGCCGACGCGCTCCTCCTGATGGTGGTGAACGCCGCCCAGGCCGAGGACGTGCTGTTCGCGCACGGCGCCCTCGACGCCCTCGCCCCGGACGGGATCGTGGTCCTGATGGCGACCTGTCCGCCGGGGGCCGTGGAGGCCATCGCGGAACGCGTCCGCGCCACCGGCCGCCGGTTCGTGGATGCCCCGGTCTCGGGGGGCGTCGTCGGCGCGAAGGCCGCCAAGCTCACGATCATGGCCGCGGCCCCGGCCGCGACCCTGGCGGCGATCCGCCCGGTCCTCGACGCGCTCGGCGACCGGATCTTCCATGTCGGCGAGCGGCCGGGCCAGGGCGCCACCGTCAAGGCGGTGAACCAGCTCCTGTGCGGCGTCCATATCGCGGCCGCCGCCGAGGCGATGGCCCTGGCCGGGCGGGTCGGGGTCGATTGCGCGGTGGTGCTGGAGATCCTCTCGGGCTCCTCGGCCGCGAGCTGGATGCTGCGCGACCGCGGGCCCCGGATGCTGGCGGCGGAGCCGGAGGTGACCAGCGCGGTCGACATCTTCGTCAAGGATCTCGGCATCGTGCTGGAGGCCGGACGCAGCGCCGGCGCGGCCCTGCCGCTGGCGGCGCTGGCCCATCAGCTCTTCGTCTCGACCTCGGGCCGGGGCGACGGCGCCGCCGACGACAGCCAGGTGGTGCGCGCCTATCGCGCCCTCAACGGGGACTGAGCGGATCGGTCAGTGGGCGGTGAAGTGTCGGCGTTTGTGCGCCGCCACGGCTTGTCCCCGCGCCGCTGAGCCTGGATGATTGGCGCCGGAGCAGAAACGGCGCGTGAGACGCACAGAAGCGGTCCGCCGGTACCAGTACCGGGCCGCGAAGACTGAAGGGCCGCACGATCCACACGACCGGTTAACGGCGGGGATCGCGCGGCTCGGGACGACCCAGGGAGTGAAACCATGCGCCACACGCGTTTCAGCCGCCGCAGCCTGCTCGCGGGCGCGGCCGCCGTTCCGGTCTTCGGCATCCTGACCCGGCGCGGGCAGGCGGCCGAGTTCTCCTACAAGCTCGCCACCGGCCAGGACCCGACCCACCCGGTCAACGTCCGGGCGCAGGAGGCCCTCGACCGGATCCGCGAGGCGACCGGCGGGCGACTGGAGATCAAGCTGTTCCCGGCCAACCAACTCGGCTCCGACACCGACCTGCTGGCGCAGGTGCGCAACGGCAGCGTCGAGTTCTTCAACCTCGCCACCTCGATCCTCGCCACCTTCGTGCCGGCCGCGAGCCTGCCCAACACCGGCTTCGCCTTCAAGGATTACGACGCGGTCTGGGCGGCGATGGATGGCGGGCTCGGCGACTACGTCCGGGCCGAGATCGCCAAGACGCCGATCCTCACCGTCTCGAAGGTCTGGGACAACGGCTTCCGGCAGATCACCTCCTCGACCCGCGAGATCAGGACCCCCGAGGACCTGAAGGGCTTCAAGATCCGCGTGCCCCCGGCGCCGATGCTGACCTCGCTGTTCAAGGCGCTCGATGCCGGCGCGGCGCCGATCAATTTCAACGAGCTGTACTCCGCCCTCCAGACCAAGGTCGTCGAGGGCCAGGAGAACCCGCTCGCCATCACGGCCACCGCCCGGCTCTACGAGGTGCAGAAATCCTGCAGCCTGACCGGGCATGTCTGGGACGGCTACTGGATCCTGGGCAACAAGAAGGCCTGGCAGCGCCTGCCGGAGGATCTGCGCCGGACGGTTTCCAGCGAGCTCGACCGGTCCGGCACCGACCAGCGCGCGGATGTGGCCAAGCTCAGCCTGTCCCTGCGCGAGAGCCTTGCCGCCAAGGGTATCGGCTTCGTCGACGTCGACCGCGCGCGCTTCCGCGAGGCCCTGGGCCGGACGAGCTTCTACCGGGACTGGAAGGCCAAGTACGGCGATGCGGCGTGGTCGCATCTCGAAGACGTATCCGGCAAACTCACCTGAGGAACGACCGCCATGCAGATCGACATCGCGGCCGTCGAGAGCGCGGCCGGGCTTGAGCTGGCGGGGCCGCCCTTGCGCGCCCGGTCCTGGCTGCGCAAGCTGGACGTGGCCCTGGGCTACCTGGTGGAGATCCCGGCGGCGCTGCTGGTTCTGGCCGAGATCGCCGTCCTGTTCGGCGGCGTGGTCAGCCGCTACGTGTTCCGCGAGCCGCTTGTCTGGTCGGACGAGCTGGCCGCGATCCTGTTCCTGTGGCTCGCCATGCTGGGCGCCGTGGTCGCCTTCCGCCGGGCCGAGCACATGCGCATGACCGCCATCGTGGCGATGTGCGGCCCGCGCCTGCGCGCCTTCCTGGAGACGGTCGCCCTGGTGGCCGGCCTGATCTTCGTGGCTCTGGTGCTGGAGCCGGCCTTCGAATTCGCCAGCGAGGAGACCTTCGTCCAGACCCCCGCGCTGGCGCTCAACAACGCCTGGCGGGCCGCCGCCCTGCCGATCGGCTTCGGCCTGATGCTGCTCGTCGCGCTGATCCGCCTGCTGGAGACCGCCGACTGGCGCCTCACCGTCGGGGCCCTGGCGCTCGGCGGCGGCATCGCCGCCGGGCTCGTCGCGCTCCAGCCCGTCTTCGCGGGGCTCGGCAACCTCAACCTGCTGCTGTTCTTCGTGCTCGGCGTCGGCGCCCTGGTCTTCTCCGGCGTGCCGATCGCCTTCGCGTTCGGGCTGTCCACCTACGCCTACATCACGCTCACCACCAACGCCCCGTCGATGGTGGTGGTCGGGCGCATGGACGAGGGCATGAGCCACCTCATCCTCCTCGCCGTGCCGCTGTTCGTGTTCCTCGGCCTGCTGATCGAGATGACCGGCATGGCCCGGGCCATGGTCGGGTTCCTGGCCTCGCTGCTCGGCCATGTCCGCGGCGGCCTGCACTACGTGCTGGTCGGCGCCATGTACCTCGTCTCGGGCATCTCCGGCTCGAAGGCCGCCGACATGGCCGCGGTCGCGCCGGTGCTGTTTCCGGAGATGAAGGCCCGGGGCGCCAAGGAGGGCGACCTCGTGGCCCTGCTCGCCACCACCGGCGCGCAGACCGAGACGATCCCGCCCTCCATCGTGCTGATCACCATCGGCTCGGTCACCGGCGTGTCGATCACCGCCCTGTTCACCGGCGGCCTGATGCCGGGCCTGGTTCTGGCCGTGACCCTCTGTGCCCTGGTCTGGTGGCGCTACCGCCGGGAGGACCTGAGCCATGTCGCCCGGCCGTCGCGGGGCGTGATCGGCCGCGCCCTCGTGGTGGCGGTGCCGGCCCTGGCCCTGCCCTTCGTGATCCGCTTCGCGGTGGTCGAGGGCATCGCCACCGCCACCGAGGTCTCGACCATCGGCATCGTCTACGCGGTGCTGGCGGGGCTCCTGATCTACCGCCAGTTCGACTGGCGGCGGCTCTACCCGATGCTGGTCATGACCGCGACCCTGTCGGGGGCGATCCTGCTGATCATCGGCGCGGCCACCGGCATGGCCTGGGCGCTGACCCAGTCGGGCTTCTCGCAGACGCTCGCGGTGGCGATGAAGAGCCTGCCCGGCGGACCCGTGGGCTTCCTGTTCGTGTCGGCGGGCGCCTTCATCATCCTGGGCTCGGTGCTGGAGGGCATCCCGGCCATCGTGCTGTTCGGCCCGCTGCTGTTCCCGATCGCCCGGCAGGTCGGCGTGCACGAGGTCCACTACGCGATGGTGGTGATCCTCGCGATGGGCATCGGCCTGTTCGCCCCGCCCTTCGGGGTCGGCTACTACGCCGCCTGCGCGATCAGCCGGATCCACCCGGACGCGGGCATGCGCCCGATCGTCGGCTACATCCTGGCCCTGCTCGTCGGCCTCGTCGTCATCATCCTGGTCCCCTGGTTCTCGATCGGGTTCCTCTGAAAATCCCGGATCCGAAAGAGGTCCGAGACCTTTCGTGGGTGCAGGGCAAAGCCCTGCTGCGCAGCCAAGACCGCTTCATCAGGGCTCCACCCCGATACCCCGCCAAAGGGCTGAGCCCTTTGGAAACCCCGACGCATGCCTGAACCTCGAGCCACCGCCATGCCAGAGACCCGAGAAGCCCTCACCGCCCGGATGGCCGACGCGATTCGCTTCCTGTCCCTCGACGCCATCGAGCGGGCGGGCGACGGGCATCCCGGCGCGCCGCTGGGCTGCGCCGAGATCGCGGTGGCTCTGTTCACCCGCCACCTGAAGTGCAACCCGGCCGACCCGGAATGGCCGGACCGCGACCGCTTCGTGCTCTCGAACGGGCACGGCTCGATGCTGCTCTATTCCGCGCTCCACCTCGCCGGCTATGCCGGCCTGCCGATGGAGCAGATCCGCCGCTTCCGCGAGCTCGGCTCGCACACCCACGGCCACCCGGAGATCGCCCCCGAGCTCGGCATCGAGGCGACCACCGGGCCCCTCGGGCAGGGCATCGCCAACGCCGTCGGCATGGCCGTGGCCGAGGCCAAGCTCGCCGCGGAATTCGGGCCCGGCCTCGTGGATCACCGCACCTATGCGCTGGTCGGCGACGGCTGCCTGCAGGAGGGCATCGCCCACGAGGTGATCTCGCTCGCCGGCCATCTGCGCCTGGCGAAGCTGACCTTCCTGTGGGACGACAACCGGATCACCGACGACGGCGCCACCGACCTGTCGATCTCGGAGGACGTGCGCGCCCGCTTCCGCGCCGCCGACTGGCAGGTGATCGACGCGGACGGCCACGACGTCGAGTCCGTCTCCGCCGCGATCCGCCTCGCCCAGTCCGACCCGCGCCCGACCCTGATCGCCTGCCGCACCGTGATCGGCCGCGGCCTGCCGCGGCTGGAGGGTCAGCGCGGCGCCCATGGCGGGCGGGTGTTCGAGACCGACCTCGCCGAGGCCCGGGCCGCGAAGGGCTGGGACCATCCGGCCTTCACGGTGCCGGACGACGTCGCCGCGGCGTGGCGCAGCGGCGCCGCCGAGCGCAACCGCGCCGCCTATGCGGCCTGGCAGGCCCGGCGCGAGGCCCTGCCCGCCCCGGTCCGGGCAGAGTTCGACCGGGTGAGCGCCGGCCGCCTGCCGGAGACCTGGCGCGACGCGCTCCGGACCCAGCGCGACCGCCTCGCCGCCGCCGGCGCGGCGCGCCCGAGCATCGAGGTCTCCGCCGAGATCGTCGCTGCCCTGTCGGAGGCGATCCCAGAGCTGTTCTCCGGCGCCCCGGATCTCGAAGGGCCGACCCGGCACAAGGGTGAACTCCACGCCTTCACGGCGCAGGACCGCTGCGGGCGCTACCTGCATTACGGCATCCGCGAGCACGCGATGGGCTCGATGATGAACGGCATCGCGGCCCATCGCGGCCTGGTGCCGGTGGGCGCCACCTACCTGGTCTTCTCGGATTACATGCGCCCGTCGCTGCGGATGGCGGCGCTGATGAACCTGCCGGTCATCACGGTCTACAGCCACGATTCGATCGCCATCGGCCGCAACGGCCCGACCCACCAGCCGGTGGAGTACCTCGCCGCGCTCCGGGCGATCCCGAACATGCTGGTGCTGCGCCCGGCGGACGCGGTCGAGACGGCGGAGTGCTGGGAGATGGCCTTGGCCAACCGGCACGGGCCGTCGTCGCTGATCTGCTCCCGGCAGCCGCTTCCCGCCTTACGCCGGCCGGGCGGCCCCGAGAATCGCAGCGCCCGGGGCGCCTATGTGCTGGCGGAAGCCGAGGGGACGCGGCGGGTCACGCTGATCGGCACCGGCTCGGAGGTGGCGCTGGCGCTCGCGGCCCGCGACGCGCTCCAGGCGGAGGGCGTGCCGACCGCGGTGGTCTCGATGCCATCCTGGGAGGCGTTCGCGGCGCAGGACGAGGCCTATCGCCGGCAGGTCATCCCGCGGGACACGGTCCGGATCGCCGTGGAGGCCGCCCTGCGCTTCGGCTGGGACCGCTGGATCGGCGAGGAGGGCGGCTTCGTCGGCATGACTGGCTTCGGCGCCTCCGGGGCGCCGGAGGCGCTGTTCCGCCATTTCGGCATCACCGCCGAAGCCGTGGTCGAGGCTGCGCGGGCGCGCCTCGCCTGACGCTGTCGGCCGGTCAGATCATCCCGGCGCCGCCGGTGCGCGCGACGCGCTCGCGCTGCTCGGCGTAGCGGCCGGCGGCGACGCGCTTCAGCGCGCCTTCGAGGCGGCCGGCGACCTGGCCGAGGAGCGAGCGCTCCGAGCGGAAGCCGACGAGATACGCGAGGGTGGTCATCGTGCCCGATCCCGAACAAGGGCCGGGCATGGGCGCCCGGTTGCTGCGGTGCAATATGCGCCTGCCCGGGATCGCGCGTGAGAGGTCTCTTGCCCGGCCTGCCATGCAGGAAAAGCATGAAGCGCGCACGAAATCTTCACCGACCCGGTGCGCCTACGGTCTCGGCCGGGTGCGGTGCAGCGAATGCAGATTCCGGGTCCGTTACCGTCCGGCAGGGGGACCGGCATCGAGGGGCAGGCAGCCGCGGGCCTCGAGCCCCTCGCGGATCGCCCGCTTGGTGATCTTGCCGTAGCCGGATTTCGGCAATGCGTCCCAGAAGAACACCCGCTTCGGCAGCTTGTAGCGCGCGACCTCGCCGGAGAGCCACGCGATCAGTTCCGCCTCGCCGACTTCAGTGCCGGGACGGGTGACGCAAACCGCCACGCCGACCTCGCCCCAGGCCGGGTCGGGCACCCCCAGGATCGCCGCCTCGGCGATGGCAGGGTGCCGCAGCAGCCTCTCCTCGGTCTCGCGCGGATACACGTTCGATCCGCCCGAGATGTACATGTCGGAGGCGCGGCCGGTGATGAACAAGAACCCTTCCGGGTCGAGATGGCCGAGATCGCCGGTCCGGAACCAGCCGTTCCGGAAGGCGGCCGCGTTCGCTTCCGGGTTGTCGTAGTAGCCCGCGAACACCGCCGGGCCGCAGACGCAGATCTCGCCGGTCTCGCCCGCGGGCAATTCCCGCCCGGCCCCGTCCTGGATCTGCACCTGCATGCCGGTGCGCTCGAAGCCGCAGGTGCCGACCTTCACGCCCGGCCCGTCCTCGGCGGCATGGAGCCGGGGCGGCAGCACGGTGATGTTGCCGGTCACCTCGCCGAGCCCGAAATACTGGACCAGCACCGGTCCGAGCGCCCGCAGCGCCCGCTTCTGGTCCTCCCGGTACATCGGCGCGCCGGCATAGATCACGTGGCGCAGGCTCGTATGGTCGTGGGCCGCCACCGCCGGGTGCTCGGTGATGAGCTTCACGATGGTCGGCACCGTGAACAGGTTGGTGATGCGCCACCGCTCCACCAGGGACCAGACCTCCGCGGGGTCCAGGCGCGTGCCGCCGGTGAGCACGGTCTTCGCGCCGGCCGCGACCTGGGCGAGCTGGTGGATGCCGGCGCCGTGCGAGAGTGGCGCGACCACCAGGGAGGCGTCGGCCTCGGTGGTCCCCGGCATCAGATCGCAGAGGTGGTTGGTGATGACGAAGGCCATCTGGCCATGGGTGAGCACCGCCGCCTTGGGCCGGCCGGTGGTGCCCGAGGTGAAGAAGAACCAGCACGGGTCGTCATGCTCGACATCGGCGGTCGGGGCCGCCTCCCCCGCATGCGCGCCGACCAGGGCGTCGTAATCCAGCCCGAAGGCCGAGCCGCCGATCTCGACCACGAGGCCCAGCTCGGGCGCGGCGGCGCGGATCGCGGCGGCGTGGTCGGGAAATTCCGTGCCGCAGATCAGCGCCGAGGCGCCGCTGGCGCGGGCGAGATAGGCGACCTCCGCGGGCGTCTGCCGGAAATTCGTCGGCACCCAGACGGCGCCGAGCCGGAAGCAGACGAACATCGATTCGAAGAGCAGGTTGCCGTTGCGGGCCTGGACCAGCACGCGGTCGCCCTTGGCGATCCCCCGGGCCGCCAGCGCCGCCGCCATGGCGTCGACCCGGGCATCGAGGGCGCCCCAGCTCCAGCTCCGGTCGCCCCAGGCGAGGCCGATCGCGTCCGGCCAGCGGCGGGCCGCCCGGCGCAGGAAATGGGCGAGGTTCATCACCCGCCGCGAACAGGGCGCGACGCCGCCGCGCGGCGCCGGCCCCGTCGGGCCGTTCACGCCAGCTTCCCGCAGGCCTTCTCCAGGAGGGACCAGCCCTCCTCGCCGTAGCGGCCCTTCCATTCGGCGTAGAAGCCGGCCTTGCGCAGCTTCTCGCGGAAGGGTTCCGGATCGGGCTTGTTGAACACGAGGCCGCTCTTGGTCAGGTCTTCCTGCAGGCTGGCATTGAGCTTGGCGACGTCGGCCCGCTCCTTCATCCCGGCCGCGTTGATGTGGCGGGCGACCATCGTGCGCAGATCCTCGGGGATCCGCTCCCAGGCCCGGCGGTTCGCCAGGAACCAGTAGCCGTCCCACATGTGGTTGGTGAGCGAGCAGTATTTCTGCACCTCGTAGAACTTGGTCGTGGCGATCACCGCCAGCGGGTTCTCCTGGCCCTCGACGATCTTGGTCTGGAGGGCCGAGTAGGTCTCGTTCAGGTTGATCGAGGCGGGGGCGGCCTCGAAGGCCCGGAACATCGAGGTCCAGAGCGGCGAGACCGGCACGCGGATCCGGAAGCCCTTGAAGTCGTCCGGGCTGGCGATCGGCCGGGTCGAGGAGGTGGTCTGGCGGTAGCCGTTGTCCCAGATCTTCTCCATGGCGACGAGGTTGGCCTTGGCGATCTGCTGGCGGACCCAGGCGCCGAGCTCGCCGTCCATCGCCGGCCAGACGGCGTCGTAATCCGGGAAGGCGTAGCCGATGCCGTTGATCGAGGCGTTGGGCACCAGGGTCGAGAGGATCAGCGGCGACATCGTGAAGAACTCGACGCTGCCCGAGCGCAGCTGGCTCAGCGTGTCGGTGTCCGAGCCGAGCTGGCTCGTGGGGAAGATCTTCAGATCGAACCGGCCGCCGCTCTCGACGCGCAACGCCTCCGCCATCTCGCGGGCGCGGACATTCATCGGATGCGTGTCGGGCAGGTTGTTCGCGTATTTGTAGGTGAAGTCCGCGCGCTGCGCCCGGGCCACGTGCGGCATGGCCACGCCCCCGGCGAGGATCGCCGTCGAGCCCGTCGCGAGGAACCGGCGACGGGACAGGGACAAGCGAAATGGAGACGACATGGGCGGCCCTCCTGATTTGGGCACGCGGGCCCGGCGTTTCCTCAGGGTCCGCGTTCGTGCGCGGACTCTCTGTATCTCGACGCTTCGATAGCGACTGGCCGAAACCAGTCAACGGGGCCGCAGCGGCTCGGCTGTCGGAGCTGGGGACTTGTCAGGCCGTTCGAGCCGGCACCGCGTCGACCCACCGGGGGCATCCGGCCGCGGACGGCCTGCTCCGGGCCTACGCGGCCGGCACTTGCTGCTCGAGATGGGCGCGAAGAATCGAATACTGCTCGACGACCTTGTCGAGCTTCTCGGTATTCGCCGTCCGGATCCGTTCCGAGCCCTCGTGCGGCCGGTAGGTGGCGGCATAATGGGCGGCATGCGCCTTCAGCTTCGCCGCCACGAAGGCCATGTCGGCCGACCAGGCGACCTCCCGGCGGACCAGCTGGAGGCGCCGCGTGATCTCGAGCCATTGCAGGTCGAGCGCGATGCCGCCGCCCATCTGCTTGAACAGGTCGAACATCGAGTCGAGGATCGCGATGGCGTTCTGCGCGGACACGATGCCGGCCCCTCAAGCGCCGGAGGTCACGAGATCGGGCCGCGCGTACCAATCGTCGAACAGGGACAATTGCCGGAACCGGCGGCGGTAGCCCAGGCCGGTCAGCAGCGCGTGGATCTTCTCGCGACTGTCCGAAAAGTTGTGCTCGACGCTGATCAGCGCGATGTCGTGGCGGGTGAAATCGAAGCTGTTCAGCACGTCGAACTCGCCGCCTTCCACGTCGATGCTCATGTAGTCGATCCGCTTGGGCGCGCGGGCCTCCGCGAGGAAGCGCTCCAGCGAGATCGTCCGCACCGGATATTGCCGGCCCTCTTGGCGGAACTGCGCGTGGAAATCGCCTTCCACCAGGTCGTTCATGCCCGACAGCTCGCCGATATCGACCTCGTTGAACAGGACCTCGACCCCGTCGGTCTTGTAGACGCATTTGTCGGAGATGTAGCAGGTTCGGTTCGCGTATAGCGCGGCGTGCCAGGCCCGGGCCGGCTCTGCGAGGGCGCCCTGCCAGCCGAAGGTCTTCTCGAGCAGGAGCGTGTTGCTGAGGCTGATGCCGTCGCAGGCGCCGAACTCGACGAAATAGCCGTGCCGCTTCTCCTTCAGCTCGTACAGGACCCACAGGTCCTGCAGCAGCTGCGCGTTGGAATACGGGGCCATCTTCGTGGCGAAGGCCAGGAACTCGATCTCGGATCCCAGGAGATGGGGCTTGTCGTCCAGGTTGTTCCTGAGATCGATCAAGGCGTTGAACACCGTCAGGAGCTCGACATCCATGGCCCTGTGTTCCACCTTCTGCATGAGACCGATGCGGGAGTTCGGGGGCGCTCTAAAGACGCGCGCCACCGAGGGACTGGCCCCCGAGGATCCTGTTCGAGCCCTCGAACAGGACGGCGTGCTGGAGCGAATCCGGCTCGCGGTCCGGGACGGTGCGCGCCGCGCGGCGAATGGCGAGCACGAACCGCTTGCGGCTGAACCCGTAGGGCCGCAGGCTCGCCAACAGGGCCTCGACCAGCTTGGCCATCGCATCGGAATGCGCCTGCGCCCGATCGCGGTCCCGCACCGCCGTGTCGCGCTCCGCCTTGATCAGCGCCAGCTCGATCTGCTGCTGCTGGATCTGACGGATGTATCGGGTGTCGATGTCCTGGACGGGATTCGTCGTCATGCGGAAGTCTCCGAGACCCGGAGGGGATCGGGCCGGGGCCAGGCCGGCGACGGGACCGAGCTCATGTGAAGGCTTCGACTCCTCTGAGGATCGATCCTCGACGCAGCGCCGTGAGCGACCCGCCTCTAAGCGGCCTGTGCGTCTCGCGCGCCCTGCAGGTCAAGCCAGAGATCCAGACCCAGCGGGCCCTGTTTGCGGATCGCGACCCGCGCCCGCAGCATTTCGCCCCCGCGAACGAACGTCAGATGCTCCGGAATCCCGCCGGCCGTGATCACGCGCACATGGGCGCTGCCCTCGTCGGATGCCAGGATCGCGCAGGGAACGTCGAAGCCGCCGAGCCTGATGGTCGCTTTCGGGTGCGGGGTGGGGTGAACGAAATGCTTGTTGGCCATGCTGTGCGCATCCTCGGTATGGCGAGCCATGAGACTAGTCCAAACCAGACGCGCCTTGTGTCGTCGCGCGGCAACGGCCTCCGCAAATGCGCGGACGCCGCCGCTTACGTCGCGACGCTTTGCATATTTGAGCTTGTTTTGAGGATCACTTGATTGCGCGGACGAGTTCGTCAAACTCGGCCCAGGTTCGGTGAACCTGCCATCATTTTAACTTCTGCAACGCTCGCTCTGGAAATATCCAGTGACATCGGAGCGGCAAGTGGTGGGCGCGACAGGGATCGAACCTGTGACCCCTACCATGTCAAGGTAGTGCTCTCCCGCTGAGCTACGCGCCCGGGCCGGTGCTGGTCGAGCACCGGTGGGCCGGGCCTATAGCCGGTGCCTGGCGGGGGCGCAAGCGGAACGTTGCGGTGCCCGGCCCACGGTCCCGGGCCGCGATGGTGCACGCGGGGCAGAAAATGCGCTATGGGCCTGCCGGCCGGCATCCGACCGGGCCGCCGAGGCGGTTCCGGCATTCCGCCGCCTCAAGCTTCGGGACATGCGCTACTTCATCGATCACGATCACGGCGATTCGATCCGCGGCTGGATCGTTCCGGACAACCCCCTCGCGATCAGCCGGGTGATGGTCTCCGTCGCCGGCCAGCGCGTGGCCGAGGTTCCGGCCAGCGTCATCGACGAGGCCTTCAAGCGCAACGGCTGGCACGCCACCGGCCAATGCACCTTCGTGCTGACGGCGGCCGAGGTGCCGGGGCTGCCCGACATCCCGCGCCTCGAACTCTACGACGCCGACACCAACGTCCTGATCTACCGCCGCATGCCTCAGGAGGGGCTGGTGCGGCTGCGGACCATGCTCATCAACACCAGCATCGAGCCCGAGACCGCCCTGCAGGCGGCGTTGTTCCCGCATTTCCAGCACTGCTACTTCGGCGTCCACAAGCTGCCGGACGAGATCCTGACCTGCGTCCTGACCGGGCCGGCCGCGCCCTCGGCCTTCCTGTCGGGGGCCGTGACGGTTCCGCGCTATGAGAACTTCATGACGCCGGACCTGATGATCACCGCGATCCTGGTGCAGGACCCCTACACCGAGATGGCGACCCGGATGCGCTGGCTGAAGGCGCGCGCCGGCGACGCCCTGGACCCCACGCGCGGCTGGCGGCTCGGGCCGCTCGCCGAGGCCGCTTCCTTCTCGGATGAGTACGATTTCACCGACGTGAAGAGCCTGAAGCGCTACTTCCGCATGCTGCCGGAGCCGGCCTACCGGCTGCTCTACAACCCGCTGACCCGCCAGCTCGGCACCCGCATGCCGGAGGATCGCCTGCATCCGGGCAATTCGATCGCCGCGATCGAGATCCTGGCCCGGGTCGGCATCGTCGGCCACCGGACGCGCTACCACGCCTTCGCGTCGACCCTGTTCGATCAGCTGGGCATCAACGCCCCGGTGCCGGTGCCGCCGCCGATCCCGGCCGAGACCCAGGCGCTGGCCGAGCGCCTGCGCACGGTCAAGGCGGTGGAGGAGATGCTGGTCTTCGACGTCGCCATGTCGGATGCCGTGAAGGACTCGATCGACAAGAGCTGGAGCTGATGGTGCGGTCGAGCGAGACGGGGGCGCCCGGGACGCGCCTGCCGCCGGCGCACCTGACCGGAGCCGGGCGCAAGCGGCGCCCCCTGCCGGTGCGGGCGGCGGCGGACGGGATGCGGATCGACCTCGCGGGCCTTTCCGGTCGCTGGCTCGAGATCACCCTGGCCAACGACCCGACCGAGGGGCTCGACACGGTCCCGGGCATGGCCTTCGCGGGCCCGGAGGGGCGTCCGGGGCCGCTGCTGCCCCAGGAAGCGATTGGCGGCGGCGACTTCACCTGGATCGGCCGCCTCCCCGAGGGAATCGTCGCGCTGCGCGTGGCCGATCCCGCCGGCCGGATCCCGGCGCGGCTGCGCCGGGTCACGGTGCGCCGTCTCGACCGGCCGGTCCTCGTCCCCCGCGCGCTCCTGCGCGAGCCGGCGCTGGCCCTGCAGGCGCTGTACTGGCGGATCCTCGGCAAGAAGGTGCGGGCCCGGGGCTTCCTCGGCCGGGCGCTGGCCCACCGACGGGTGACCGGATACGAGGCCTGGATCCGCGCCCATGGCTACCGCCGGGCGGAGCGGGACGGGATCGCCGCCGAGATCGCCGCCTGGGCCGACCCGCCCCTGATCTCGGTGCTGATGCCGGTGCACGACCCGGATCCGAAGGTGCTGCAGGCCGCCCTCGCCTCCCTGCGCGCGCAGCTCTACCCCCATTGGGAGCTGTGCGTCGTCGACGACGCCTCGACCCGGCCCGCGATCCCGAAGATCCTGCAGCGCGCCGCCGAGGCCGACCCGCGCATCCGGGTGCTCGCCCGGTCCGAGAACGGCCACATCGCCCGGGCGACCAACGACGCGCTGGGCCTCGCCCGCGGCGTCGCCTGCGCCTTCATGGACCACGACGACGTGCTCACCGAGGACGCCCTCTACGAGGTCGCCCGCGCGCTCCGCCTCGATCCGGATCTGGTGCTGATCTACAGCGACGAGGACAAGATCGACGGGCGCGGCCGCCGGTTCGACCCGCATTTCAAGTCGGGCTTCGACCGCGAGCTGCTCTACGCCCAGAACTACATCAACCACCTGACCGTGGTGCGGACCGACGCGCTGCGGGCGGTCGGCGGCCTGCGTCCGGGCTTCGAGGGCAGCCAGGACCACGACCTGCTGCTGAGGCTCACCGACGGGCTCGACCCGGCCCGCATCCGCCACATCCCGCGGGTGCTCTACCACTGGCGCGCCGCGCAGGGCTCCGGGACCTTCTCGGACCGGGCCCTGGCCAAGGCCGAGGCGGCGCGCCTGCGCGCCCTCGACGAGGTCGTGGCGCCCTGGGGCGGCCGGGCCGAGCGCGGCCCCTCGGGCTTCAACCGCCTGATCCGCCCGCTTCCGGAGCCGGCCCCCCGGGTCTCGGCGATCATCCCGACCCGGGATCGCGCCGAGATCCTGTCGGTCACCCTCGACGGTCTCCTCGCCGGCACCGACTACCCCGATATCGAGGTGGTGATCGTCGACAACGACAGCCGGGAGCCCGAGACCGCTTCCCTGTTCGCCCGGTATCGCGACGACCCACGGGTGCGCATCGTGCCGGTCCCCGGGGCCTTCAACTTCTCCGACCTGTCGAATCGCGGGGCCGCCGCCGCCACCGGCCCGGTGCTGCTGTTCCTCAACAACGACGTCGAGGTGCTGGAGCCCGGTTGGCTCGGGGAGCTGGTCCGGCACGCGGTGCGGCCCGAAATCGGCGCCGTCGGCGCGAAGCTGCTCTATCCCGACCGCACGATCCAGCACGGCGGCATCGTGCTGGGGATCGGGGGCGTCGCCGGGCACAGCCATCTCGGCGTGCCGGACGAGGATCCCGGCTATTTCTGCCGCATGGTCATCGCCCACGAGGTCTCGGCGGTCACGGGCGCCTGCCTGGCCATGCGCGCCGACGTGTTCGAATCGGTCGGCGGCTTCGATGCCGAGGCCCTAAAGGTGGCCTTCAACGACGTGGACCTGTGCCTGAAGATCCGCCGGGCCGGCTACCGCATCATCTGGACGCCGTTCGCCAAGCTGATCCACCACGAATCGAAGAGCCGCGGCGCCGAGGACACGCCGGAGAAGCGCAAGCGCTTCGAGGGCGAGGTGCTGACCATGCTCGACCGGTGGGGCCCGGAACTCCGGGCGGACCCCTACTACAACATCAACCTGTCACGGAACTCGGCGCATTACCGCGTCTAGGAAGGCGGACCTGGCCGGCCGCGCCGAGACGGGGTCCGCCCGCCGCGGCAGGCCGCCCCGCATGTGTCGACAGCAGGGCTGGCATGGGGGTGCCATGCATGCGTCAGTGGGTGAACTTGCGTCGGAAGCCGGTTGCGATACCTCTGGACATGCCGCATGAGGCGGTTCCGGCCATGGCGCCCGAACGGGCGCACGGCGAGGGCGGCAGTCAACAATGAGTGCGAACACCCCAATGGCCTCGGCCACAGTCCTTGAGCGCGACGCTCAGCAGGCGATGGGAGACCACAAGGTCCACCCGAACGAGATCGCCATCGGCGTGGTCATCGGCCGCGCGTCCGAATACTTCGACTTCTTCGTCTTCGGCATCGCATGCGTGCTGGTGTTCCCGAAGGTGTTCTTTCCGTTCGTCGATCCGCTGACCGGAACACTCTACGCCTTCTCGATCTTCGCTCTCGCCTTCATCGCCCGCCCGATCGGGTCGGTGATCTTCATGGCGATCGACCGTCGGCACGGCCGCAGCGTCAAGCTCACCATCGCGCTGTTCCTCCTGGGCGGTGCCACCGCCGCGGTCAGCTTCCTGCCGCGCTACGATAGCATCGGCATCTCGGCCGTCTACATCCTGGCGGTGCTGCGGGTGCTGCAGGGCCTGGCGCTGGGCGGCGCCTGGGACGGGCTGGCCTCGCTGCTGGCCATGAACGCACCCCGGGAGCGCCGCGGCTGGTACGCGATGATCCCGCAGCTCGGTGCGCCCCTGGGCTTCATGGTGGCGAGCGCGCTGTTCGCGTTCTTCCTGGTCAACCTCGACGAGGCCGACTTCATCGACTGGGGCTGGCGCTTCCCGTTCTACTGCGCCTTCACCATCAACGTCGTCGCCCTGTTCGCCCGGCTGCGCCTGGTGGCCACCGACGAGTTCGCCCGGATGATGGATCTCGATCGGCTCCGGCCGGTCCCGGCGCTGGAGCTGTTCCGGCACCATGCGGGCGACGTGATCCGCGGGGCCTTCGTGCCGCTCGCCGGCTTCGCGCTGTTCCATCTCGTGACGATCTTCCCGATCGCCTGGCTGGCGCTCAACAACACCCACCGCTCGCCCGGCGAGTTCCTGATCGTGCAGTTCTCCGGGGCCATCGTCTGCGCCGGCGCGATCGCGGCCTCCGGGCTGATCGCCGACCAGATCGGCCGCCGCAACTGCCTGATCATGAGCGCCTCGCTGATCGCCTTCTTCGCGGTCGGCAGCATCATCGCCCCGCTCCTGTTCGGCGAGAGCGCGATCGGCCAGACCATCTACGTGACGATCGGCTTCATGCTGCTCGGCCTCGCCTACGGCCAGACCGCCGGCGCGGTCACCGCCCGGCTCGGCAACCACTACCGCTACACCGGCGCCGCGCTGACCTCCGACTTCGCCTGGCTGGTCGGCGCCGGCTTCGCCCCGCTGGTGGCGCTGTTCCTGTCGCAGCGCTACGGCCTGGCCATGGTCGGGGTCTACCTCCTGTCGGGCGCAGCCTGCACCCTCGCGGCGTTGTTCTTCGACCGCTCGGAAATGCGCCAGATGTAGTCGGCCGCCGCGCGGCGAAGGCTGCGCGGCCTCCTTCCAGAATCTGCCGGGACTGCCGCGTCACGCGCGGCACGGCAGGGACGCCGCGCCTGCGGCTTGGGATAAAGAGACGAGTGCTGTGACCTCTTCGACCCCTTTCCCGGACAGGATCGAGCCCGCCAAGAGCCGGGGCGGCCCTGCGCGGCGCCTCTTGCCGCTCCTCGCCCTGCCGCCGGTCCTGGCGATGCTGGGCGGCTGCAACCTCGTGGTCATGAGCCCGGCCGGCTACGTCGCCGAGCAGCAGCGCAACCTCGTGCTCGCCGCCACCGGGCTGATGCTCCTGATCATCATCCCGGTCATCTTCTTCACCCTGTTCTTCGCCTGGCGCTACCGCGCCACCAACGAGGACGCGGTCTACGATCCCGAATGGCACCACTCGACCCAGCTCGAGGTGCTGATCTGGACGGCGCCGCTGATGATCATCATCGCGCTGGGCGCGCTCACCTGGATCGGAACCCACACCCTGGATCCGTTCCGGCCGCTCAGCAAGATCGACGCGAAGCGCGACATCCCGGCCGGCGTCGAGCCGCTCCAGGTCGAGGCGGTGGCCATGGATTGGAAGTGGCTGTTCCTCTACCCGCAATACGGGATCGCCACGGTGAACGAGCTCGCCGCCCCGGTGGACCGGCCGATCCAGTTCAAGATCACCGCCACCGACGTGATGAACACGTTCTACGTCCCGACGCTGGCCGGCATGGTCTACGCGATGCCGGGCATGCAGACCCAGCTCCACGCGGTGATCAACCGCGAGGGCTCCTACGAGGGCCGCTCGGCGCATTACAGCGGTGCCGGCTTCTCGAACATGTTCTTCAAGTTCAACGGCGTGACCGACCAGGCCTTCGACCAGTGGGTCGCCAAGACCAAGGCCCAGGGCGGCGAGCTGACCCAGGAGGCCTATCTCGAGCTGGAGAAGCCGAGCGAGTCCGAGCCGGCGCGGTTCTACAAGTCCTACGCGAAGGGCCTGTTCGACCGGATCATCGGCATGTGCCCGCGGCCGGAGCAGATGTGCGTCGGCGAGATGGTGAAGATCGACGCCCGGGGCGGTGCCTCGGGGGCGGAGGCCCAGGCCAACTACGACCGGCTGCAGTATGACAACCGCATGGCCGATCGCGGCAACGAGGCCCCGGGCGCGACGGGCCCGGCATCCGGGACCGGCCCGCACGGGCAGACGCAGCCGCAGGGCATGAAGCCCCGGCCCGACATGGGCAACCCGGACTCGCGGGGTCAGGGCGAAAGCGCGCTGCCCGGGCAGGAGAAGGCGCCCGAGGTCAAGGCGCCGGACAGCCAGGGCCAGAAAGAGGGCGGGCAGATCGCGCCCAAGCAGCTCAACCAGTAAGAACGCTCGCGTGAACGCGGGCCCCACACCCAAAACCGGCGGTCGCCGTCGAACCCATTGAACGGGCCGATCCCATGTTCGCAAACCTGGACCTACAACAGTTGATCCTCGGCCGATTTACGATCGAGCAGATCCCGTATCACGAGCCCATCCTGCAGGCGACCTTCGCCGGCGTGGCCGTGGTCGGCCTCGCCGTCCTCGGCGTGATCACGTATTTCCGCTTCTGGGGGCCGCTGTGGCGTGACTGGGTCACGTCCATCGACCACAAGAAGATCGGTATCATGTACTGCATCTTCGCGCTGATCATGCTGCTGCGCGGCTTTGCCGACGCGCTGCTCATGCGCTCGCAGCAGGCGATCGCGTTCGGCTCGGAGCAGGGCTTCCTGCCGCCGCACCACTACGATCAGATCTTCACCGCCCACGGTATGATCATGATCTTCTTCGTGGCGATGCCGTTCGTCACGGGGATGATGAACTTCGCGGTGCCGCTGCAGATCGGCGCGCGCGACGTGGCCTTCCCGTTCCTGAACAACTTCAGCTTCTGGATGACGGTGGCCGGCGGCATCCTCGTGATGGTCTCGCTGTTCGTCGGCGAGTTCTCGCGCGCCACCTGGCTCGCCTACCCGCCGCTCTCCGGAGCCGCGATGAGCCCCGGCGTCGGCGTCGACTACTACATCTGGGCGCTGCAGATCGCGGGTATCGGGACCTTGCTCTCGGGCATCAACCTGATCGCGACCATCGTGAAGATGCGCGCGCCCGGCATGACCATGATGAAGCTGCCGATCTTCGTCTGGTCGTCGCTGTGCACCAACATCCTGATCGTGGCCGCCTTCCCGATCCTGACGGCCGTTCTCGCGATGCTGTCGCTCGACCGCTACGTCGGCACGCACTTCTTCACGAACGACCTTGGCGGCAACGCCATGCTGTACTTCAACCTGATCTGGATCTGGGGTCACCCGGAGGTCTACATCCTGATCCTGCCGGCCTTCGGGGTGTTCTCCGAGATCACCTCGACCTTCTGCGGCAAGCGGTTGTTCGGCTACACCTCGATGGTCTACGCGCTGGTGGTGATCACCATCCTCGCCTACCTGGTCTGGTTGCACCACTTCTTCACCATGGGCTCGGGCGCCGACGTGAACTCGTTCTTCGGGATCACGACGATGATCATCTCGATCCCCACGGGCGCGAAGATCTTCAACTGGATGTTCACGATGTACCGCGGCCGGATCCGGTTCGAGGTGCCGATGATGTGGGTGGTGGCGTTCATCGTCACCTTCGTGATCGGCGGCATGACCGGCGTCCTGCTGGCGGTGCCCCCGGCCGACTTCGTGCTCCACAACTCGCTGTTCCTGATCGCACACTTCCACAACGTGATCATCGGCGGCGTGCTGTTCGGCATGTTCGCCGGCGTCACCTTCTGGTTCCCCAAGGCCTTCGGGTTCAAGCTCGACGAGTTCTGGGGGAAGATGGCCCTCGTGTTCTGGGTGAGCGGGTTCTACGTCGCCTTCATGCCGCTCTACGTGCTCGGCCTGATGGGCGTGACCCGGCGCATGCAGCACTTCGACGACCCGTCGCTGCAGATCTGGTTCGTCATCGCGGCCTGCGGCGCGGGGCTCATCGCCCTGGGTATCGCCTCGCAGATCGTGATGTTCGTGGTCTCGATCCGCAACCGCGAGAAGCTGCGCGACCTGACCGGCGATCCGTGGGGCGGCCGGACCCTGGAATGGTCCACCTCCTCGCCGCCGCCGGACTACAACTTCGCCTTCACCCCGGTGGTGCACGATTCCGACGCGTGGTGGGACATGAAGAACCGCGGCTTCGCCCGGCCGATGACCGGCTACAAGCCGATCCACATGCCCAAGAACACCGCCGCCGGCGCCATCCTGGCCGGTCTGAACTTCACCTTCGGCCTGGCCATGGTCTGGTACGTCTGGTGGCTGGCGGCGCTCAGCTTCGTGGCGATCATCCTCGTCGCGATCCTTCACACCTTTAATTACAATCGCGACTACTACATTCCTGCCGACACGGTCAGTCGGACGGAAGGTCAGAGGACGCGCGAGCTGGAGATGGCGTGATCCGATGATGCACGCGGAAACTGCACCCCCCGGCGCCGCGGCGCCGGTCTTCTACCAGACCGACGAGGAGGGCCATCATTCCGAGGGCTCGACGATGCTCGGGTTCTGGCTCTACCTGATGAGCGATTGCCTCATCTTCGCGACCCTGTTCGCGACCTATGGCGTGCTCGGCCGCAGCTACGCGGCTGGGCCGACCCCCAAGGACCTGTTCGATCTGACGGGCATCGCGGTGAACACCGCGATGCTGCTGTTCTCGTCCATCACCTACGGCTTCGCCATGCTGGAGATGGACCGGGACCGGATCAAGCAGACCCAGATCTGGCTCGCGATCACCGGCCTGTTCGGCGTGGCCTTCGTGGCCCTGGAGATCCGGGAATTCGTCCACCTGTTCCATGAGGGCGCCCCGCCCTGGCGCAGCGCCTTCCTGTCGTCGTTCTACACCCTGGTGGCGACGCACGGCCTGCACGTCTCGGTGGGCATCCTCTGGCTGGTCGTGCTGCTGGTGCAGCTGCGCAAGCACGGCCTGATCGTCGAGAACAAGCGCCGGCTGATGTGCCTGTCAATGTTCTGGCACTTCCTCGATCTGATCTGGATCGGGGTGTTCACCGTCGTCTACCTGATGGGAGTGCTCGAATGAGCGCCGACGCGCACCACCTGACCGGTCACGGTCAGGACACCCACGACGCCCACGCCCACAGCGAGGGCGGGCACGGCTCCTTCGGCAGCTACATCACCGGCTTCGTCCTGTCGGTGATCCTGACGGTGATCCCGTTCTGGCTGGTGATGGGCAACGTGCTCGACAACAGCCTCGTCACCACCCTGGTGATCCTGGCCTTGGGCGGTGTGCAGATGGTCGTGCACATCATCTACTTCCTGCACATGAACACGAAGTCGGAGGGCGGCTGGACCTTCCTGGCGCTGATCTTCACCATCATGGTGGTGGTGATCATGCTCGCGGGCTCGGTGTGGGTGATGTACCACCTCAATCACAACATGATGCCGATGGATGCCCACGACGTCATGAACAACGCCCGCTGAGCGCGCGTCCGGAGATGAGGCCCGCGGGGTCGGGAGGGGGGGCTGATCCGGGATCGGCCCCCTCCCCGGCCCCGCTCTCGTTGCTGCGGCGCGTCGTGTTCGGCGTGGCCGTGGGCGTCGTGTTCGTCGTCCTGCTGGGCCTCGGGACCTGGCAGGTCCAGCGCCGGGCCTGGAAGCTCGACCTGATCGCCCGGGTCGATGCCCGGGTCCACGCCCCGGCCGTGCCGGCCCCCGGCCCCGCCGAATGGCCGCGCATCGGCCCCGACGACGCCTACCGGCATGTCTGGCTGTCCGGCACCTTCCTGCACGATCGCGAGACCCTGGTGCAGGCCGTCACCGAGCGGGGCGGCGGGTTCTGGGTGCTGACGCCGCTCCGCCGGCCCGACGGCACGATCGTCCTGGTCAATCGCGGCTTCGTGCCGGGGGCGAACCGGGACCCCGCGACCCGTCAGGCCGGGCAGGTGGCGGGGGAGGCACGGGTGACCGGCCTCCTGCGGCTGACCGAGCCCGGCGGCGCCTTCCTGCGGGCGAACGACCCCGGGGACGGGCGCTGGTACTCGCGGGACGTCGCCGCCATCGCGGCCGCCCGGGGCCTGACCGACGTCGCCCCCTACTTCGTCGATGCCGACGCGACGCCCAATCCCGGCGGCCTGCCGGTGGGCGGGCTCACGGTGATCGCCTTTCCGAACAGCCACCTCGTCTACGCCCTGACCTGGTACGGGATGGCGCTGATGCTGGCGGGCGCGGTGATCTCCATCATCCTGCGCGGCCGCCGGACCTCTAGACCTGTGGGGGAGTAGCCCGGTTTCCGGGGCCGTCTATAATGAGGTGACAAACGCCACAACGAGTCACCGCCATGACCACCCGCATCCCGAACTTCGCCGAGATCCCTTTGGTCGGCGAGCCGCTGGCGGTGGCGTCGCCGGCCCTCAGTGAGCCCTGGATGACCCCGGAGGGGATTCCGGTGAAGGGTCGCTACGGGCCGGAGGACCGGGAGGGCATCGAGTTCCTCGACACCTATCCCGGCATCGCGCCGTTCCTGCGCGGCCCCTACCCGACCATGTACGTCACCCAGCCCTGGACGATCCGGCAATATGCCGGCTTCTCCACGGCCGAGGATTCGAACGCCTTCTACCGGCGCAACCTCGCGGCCGGCCAGAAGGGCCTGTCGGTGGCCTTCGACCTCGCCACCCACCGCGGCTACGATTCCGACCACCCCCGCGTCTCGGGCGATGTCGGCATGGCCGGCGTGGCGATCGACTCGATCTACGACATGCGGACGCTGTTCTCCGGCATCCCGCTCGACGAGATGACCGTGTCGATGACGATGAACGGCGCGGTGCTGCCGATCCTCGCCCTCTACATCGTCGCCGCCGAGGAGCAGGGCGTGCCGCCTCAGAAGCTCGCCGGCACGATCCAGAACGACATCCTCAAGGAGTTCATGGTCCGCAACACCTACATCTATCCCCCCAAGGGATCGATGCGGATTATTTCCGATATCTTCGCCTATACGTCGAAGAACATGCCGAAGTTCAACTCGATCTCGATCTCCGGCTACCATATGCAGGAGGCAGGCGCCACGAACGACCTGGAGCTCGCCTACACGCTCGCCGACGGCGTCGAGTACATCAAGGCTGGCCTCGCCGCCGGCCTGACCATCGACCAGTTCGCCCCGCGCCTGTCGTTCTTCTGGGCGATCTCGACCAACTTCTTCATGGAGATCGCCAAGATGCGGGCCGCGCGCCTGATCTGGGCGAAGCTGGTGAAGGGGTTCGATCCGAAGTCCGACAAGTCTCTGGCGCTGCGCACCCACTCCCAGACGTCGGGCTGGTCGCTCACCGCCCAGGACGTGTTCAACAACGTCACCCGCACCAATATCGAGGCCATGGCGGCGACGCAGGGCGGCACGCAATCCCTGCACACCAACGCCCTCGACGAGGCGCTGGCGCTCCCCACCGACTTCTCCGCCCGGATCGCCCGCAACACGCAGCTGTTCCTGCAGCAGGAGAGCGGCACCACCCGGATCGTCGACCCGTGGGGCGGCTCCTACTACGTGGAGAAGCTCACCGCCGACATCGTGGCCCGGGCCTGGGAGCATATCCGCGAGGTCGACCAGCTCGGCGGCATGGCCAAGGCCATCGAGGCCGGCATCCCCAAGCTGCGGATCGAGGAGGCCGCCGCCCGGGCCCAGGCCCGGATCGATTCCGGCCGCCAGACCATCGTGGGCATCAACAAGTTCAAGGCCGACGACGACATGGCCATCGACCTCCTGCGGGTCGACAACGGCAATGTCCGCCGCCTGCAGATCGACAAGCTCAAGCGCCTACGCTCCGAGCGCGACGAGGCCGCCGTCACGGCCCGGCTCGAGGCGCTGACCAAGGCCGCCGACACGAACGAGAACCTGCTGGCGCTGGCCGTCGACGCGGCCCGGGCCAAGGCCACGGTCGGCGAGATTTCCGAGGCCCTGGAGAAGGCCTGGGGCCGGCACCGCGCCGAGATCCGGTCGATCTCCGGCGTCTACAAGCGCGAGGTGGGGGGCATGTCGCCAGTGGTCGAGGAAGTCCGGGCGCTGGTCGAGGCGTTCGAGGAGAACGATGGCCGCCGGCCGCGCATCCTGGTCGCCAAGATGGGCCAGGACGGGCACGACCGCGGCCAGAAGGTCATCGCCTCGGCGTTTGCCGATCTCGGCTTCGACGTGGATATCGGACCGCTCTTCGCCACCCCGGCCGAGGCCGCCCGGCAGGCGGTGGAGAACGACGTGCACATCGTCGGCGTCTCGTCGCTGGCGGCCGGCCACCTCACCCTGGTGCCGGAGCTGAAGGCCGCGCTCACCGAGCAGGGCCGGGACGACGTGATGATCGCCATCGGCGGCGTGATCCCGCCGGGCGACTACGACGCCCTGGTGGCGGCCGGCGCCTCGGCGATCTTCCCGCCCGGCACGGTGATCGCCGAGGCCGCGGTCAAGCTGATCCGCGCGCTGAACGAGCGGCTGGGCTACACGGCGCGCCAGGCGGCGGAGTGAGGAGGCTCGCTCAGTCCGCGTGAGGCATTTGCGCCCCAAACCGTCCGCCGGATAAATTACGGGAAAGGCGGACGGATAGACGCTGAGTCGATCGTGGACGTGAAGCAGGCTATCGCGAAGGCCCGCGATCATCTCAGGGCCGTCTTCTCGGATGAGCCGATCTCTGATCCGCGGCTCGAGGAAGTCGAGTTCGATAAACGCGACGATGCGTGGTTGATAACATTTGGCTTGCTGCGGCCCGGTGACGAGAATGCGGCACATTGGGTCGCGTTCACCGGTGTGAGCCCGTTGACAAGAACCTACAAGGTCGTCCGCATCCCCAATGACGCGACCGAGCTGCCCTCGATCAAGATCCGTGAACTGGCCGAGGGATGACGCAGTCCGTTCTCCCAGACACGCAGCTGATGGTCCTGAAGGCGGTCGACCCGGCCTATCGGCGAGATTGGCACAAAATCAAAATCCTAATGCGAACAAGTCATTGGCCCAATATCAAAGATCAAATAATCGGGTTGACTTTCTCAGTCTTTCCGCTAAATATGACTGTGGTGGGGCGCCGGGTGTCCCTCGGCTGCGGGTATTTGTAGTCCCGTGGCATTCGTGAGACGCTCAGCAAAATGCCGAAGCTGGGCTTAGCCGCTCATGGAATAGACGAGGCCGGGTCCCACCACTGAGATCCTGGATATCCGTATTCATTAAATATTACTTGTTGTTCGGGTAGCAATTTTGCCAAATTCCATTTTGGCATTAACTTAACCCCGAATCCGCAGACTCTGCCTGACATTTTATCAGGATCGCGGGCCATGCGTGGCGACAGCAATTTTGCAAATTGCGGATCACATGCTCCTGTGTCATAGACATCGCAAGCTTTGAAGAACGCGCTTGCTACTATGTCTGCGAGTTGTAGGCCGGCACGCTGTTCATGGGGATAAATAAATACTTGATCTCTGTCTATTGAAGACCAGTGTAAATTGCCCAATGGCAATTTAAGATCGCCGCTCTTAACTCTCAGTAATTCAAAATAAGCGCTCAACTGAGAATAGGATAGGCCGCCTCGCGCACTATATTCGAGTCTTATTTTCCTAGGTTCGCCAAATTTTGAAATGGATTGTTTTTCGACCCAATAAGTCACTCGTTCCAGAAGCAATCGCGTCAGCCAGCAGTAAAACCAGTTGACATCCATTGATATTTTTTCTGCAAACGGGTTCTTGTAGCCCTGCATGTTTTTTTTGTTGGATGCAACTACGAAGCAGCGCACCGGACGGTTTGCCAAATCAGCACAAACAAAGGATCTTTTTGCTGCATTAAGATCGGCAAAGTGGATGCTTTTCCGCTGATGATTTTTCAGTCGCCCGATCATTGACCGGACCCAGTCACCGACTTCATTCTCACGTGGACGCGCTACTACGACGGCAGACACGATCAGCCATTCACTGGCGCCATTTGTGAAGTTGGGTTTGACCCGGCTGAGGCCTGGATCGCCTGCTTCATCTATATAAGCGACGTACTCATAAGGAAACGCAGGGGCGGGGCTATCGCACATCCTTCAATTCAAAGTGACGTGTGGGCAAAAGTCAATGCTTTAATTTTATGACAATGTGTCTTGGTCGTCGCGTCTAGCTGGCAGATATATAATCTGTCATCTCGTGAGATGGCGCTGCGGCGGCACTCCGTTCAATGACACTGAAGTCCGCCAAGTTCGGCGCGAGAAAATTGACATCTAAAGAGTGGTGCTGCCGGTTCTAGGCAGCCGTTGCCCCGCTCACCCGGCTACGTCCGGTTTGGATCGGTCTGCGCTGGTCTGTCCGTCATGGTGTCCTCCGTCCCTCCTTGTCTGGCGGCTCGGGAGATTCAACCGGGCGCTCCCGGCCGGCGCAACGCCCTGCGGCGCCGGCCGGGCCGATAAGCGGCGGATCCACCCCACAATCCGGCGAAACGCCGTGAAAAACGCCCGTCCCTGTCGCTGGGGCTGGTGACGCCAGGTCCCAGGGCAGGCATTGAGGCGGCAGATCCAGGGAGACGCCCGTCCATGACGACTCCGACGACCGTCGACACCACGCCCTTCCCCGACCAGAAGCCGGGCACCTCCGGGCTGCGCAAGAAGGTGCCGGTGTTCCGGCAGCCGAACTACGTCGAGAATTTCGTCCAGGCGATCTTCGACACCCTGCCCGACAAGGCGGGCGCGACCCTGGTTCTGGGCGGCGACGGACGGTTCCTCAACCGCGAGGTGGTGCAGAAGACCCTCCGGCTCGCCGCCGGCAACGGCTTCGGCCGGGTGCTGGTCGGGCGCGGCGGCCTACTCTCGACCCCGGCCGCCTCCTGCGTGATCCGCAAGTCCGGGGCGATCGGCGGCATCGTCCTGTCGGCGAGCCACAATCCGGGCGGGCCGGACGGCGATTTCGGCATCAAGTTCAACGCCGCCAATGGCGGCCCGGCGCCCGAGACGGTGACCAACGCGATCTTCGAGCGCGCCAAGGCGCTCACCCGCTACAGCCTGGTCGAGGCCCCGGATCTCGACCTCGACACCCTGGGCGAGACCCGGCTCGGCGCCATGACGGTCGCGGTCATCGACCCGGTGGCCGATTACGCCGAACTGATGCGGACGCTGATCGATTTCGACGCGGTGTCGCGCCTGTTCGCCTCGGGCTTCCGCATGCGCTTCGACGCGATGAGCGCGGTGACCGGCCCCTACGCCACCGCGATCTTGGAAGGGATGCTCGGCGCGCCCGCCGGCACGGTGGTCAACGCTGTTCCGAAAGAAGATTTCGGCGGCCATCACCCGGATCCGAACCCGGTCCATTGCCACGACCTGTTCGACCTGATGCAGGGGCCGGACGCCCCCGATTTCGGCGCGGCGTCGGACGGCGACGGCGACCGCAACATGATCGTGGCCCCGGGCCTGTTCGTGACCCCGAGCGACAGTCTCGCCCTCCTCGCCGCCCATGCCCACCGGGCCCCGGGCTATGCGGGCGGGCTGGCCGGCATAGCCCGGTCGATGCCCACGAGCCGCGCCGCCGACCGGGTCGCGGCGGCTTTGGGCATCCAGGCCTACGAGACGCCGACCGGCTGGAAGTTCTTCGGCAACCTGCTCGATGCCGGCCTGATCACCCTGTGCGGTGAGGAGAGCGCCGGCACCGGCTCGAACCACGTGCGCGAGAAGGACGGGCTCTGGGCGGTGCTGCTCTGGCTCAACATCCTGGCCGCCACCGGCGAGCGTGCCGACGCGCTGGTGCGGGCCCATTGGCGGACCCACGGGCGCGACTACTACGCCCGTCACGATTACGAGGAGGTCGAGTCCGACGCCGCCAACGGCCTGATGGAGGCGCTGCGCGAGAAGCTCGCCGGCCTGCCGGGCACCCGCATCGGCGACCTCACGGTCTCGACGGCGGACGAGTTCGCCTATCGCGACCCGGTGGACGGCTCGCTGACCGAGCGCCAGGGCATCCGGATCGGCTTCGCCGAGGATGCCCGCGTGGTCTTCCGCCTGTCGGGCACCGGCACCGCCGGGGCGACGCTCCGGGTCTATCTGGAGCGCTACGAGGCCGATCCGGCCCGGCTCGATCTGCCGGTCGCCGAGGTGCTGGCCCCGGTGGTGGCGGCGGCCCGCGCCCTCGCGGAGATCGAACCCCGCACCGGCCGGGCCGAGCCGAGCGTGGTGACCTAAGAATTCCGGGTTTCCAAAGGGCTCAGCCCTTTGGCGGGGTATCGGGGCGGAGCCCGATAGCAGCGCTTATTGTGCCTCGGCGCGGGCGTAGACCCGCAACCGGTGCCCGTCCGGATCGACGGCGACGAAGCTCCGGCCAAAATCGAGATCCGTGGGCTGCAGGAGGATCTCGGCCCCCTCGGCCTGCCAGTCGGCATGGATCGCGTCCACGCGTGCGGCCGTGTCCACCCGGAAGCCGATCTCGCCGCCACCGCCCGCTTGCGTGGGGGCCGGCACGACACCGTTCCGCGCCCAGAGGCTCAGCGCCAACCCCGAGGGCAGTGCGAACAGTACGAAGGTCGGGCTCGCCTCGACCGGCTCCCGGCCGAGCAGGCGCGCGTAGAGGCGTGCGCTGGCCTCCGGGTCGGTGACGTAGAGAAGGATGTTGCTGGGGTCCGTCATCGGTCGCTCCTGTCGGTGAGGGCGCAACCTCGATATCCGGCGTAGCTGCCAGATTCCGGCAGCATCAAGCAGCCGGGTCGGTGATCCCCTCGGCGCGCCGCCAGTCCTTGAGCAGGGCCTGCCGGCGCTTCGGGTAGCGGGCATCGAGCAGGTCCGCGTCGGCGATGCGGTCGGTGCGGAAATGCCGGAAGCCCTGGCGCAGCTCGCACCAGCTCAGCAGGATGCGGACGGTGTCGAAGAACGCCAGGGCGAACGGCCAGACGATCCGCTCGGACACCGCACCCGCCCCGTCGCTATAGCGGAGCGCCAGCTTGCGCTCGGTGCGGATCGCCCGGCGCAGCAGCGCGGGATCGACCGTCTCAGTCGGAGCGGACGTACCGGGACCGACCAGCAGCGCCGCGCTCTCGAAGGTCTCGCGCAGGTCGTCGGGCAGGACCGCGCCGATCCGGGCGAGCGCGCTCCGCGCCGCGCCACTCAGCCGGTCGTCGGCGCGGTCGGCGACCCAGCGCGAACCGAGGACCAGGGCCTCGATCTCCTCCGGGCTGAACATCAGCGGCGGCAGCAGAAAGCCCGGCTTCAGGACGTAGCCGATCCCGGGCTCCCCTTCGATGGACGCGCCCATCGCCTGGAGGCTCGCGATGTCCCGGTAGAGGGTGCGCAGGCTCACGCCGATCTCCTCCGCCAGCACGCGCCCGCTGACCGGTCGCCGGTGCCGCCGCAGGACATGGAGCAGATCGAACAGGCGTTCCGAGCGGGACATCGGGCGCGTCTACACCCACGTCGCTGCCATCCGATGACAGCATCGGGGATTCAGAGCTGATGCTGTCCTGGGCCGAAATCCTTGACCATGTATACGGTGATGTCGTCGTCCAGCGTCCGGCCCGGGCCGTCGTAGAGCGCCTCCCGCTCCACCCGGTAGCCGAGGGTGGCGTAGAGGCGCAGGTTCGCCGTGTATTTTTTATTCGTGTAGAGGCGCAGCCGCGGGAGCCCGGCCTCGGCGGCGATCGACTCGGCGTGGGTCAGGAGCGCGGTGCCGTAGCCGCGGCCCTGACAACCCGGATGGACCGCGACGTTGACGATCAGCAGATCGTCGTCTCTGCGCAGTGTCTCGATCAGCGCCGCCAACCCTTCGCCGGATCGGAGCAGGTCGAAGCGGTGGTGCCGCACGGCCTGCGCGTAATCGGCCTGCATCGGGGTCGGCAGACGGCCGATCAGCGGAATCCACTTGGCGTAGGCCGCATCCACCAGCGCCCGGATCGCCGCCGCGTCGGTTGGCGCCCCGCGCCGGATTCCGAAAGTCTCGGCCACGCCCAATAAACCTCCTGTGGTTGACCCCGACCGGTCCTTACCCTAAAGACCCGGCCGTCGATGGGGCTCCGCACGGGGCCCCGTCGCGTTTTCACGCGCACCCGTGGGCGGGATTCTCCCGCCCTGTCGTCCCCGACCTGAATGTCCGGGAAAAGGAGGGCGCGTTCCTCAATCTCGGTCTCGAGAGGACGCGAAGAAATGTCGAAGCGGATTCAGGCGAAGCACAAGCTCGACCGCCGCATGGGCCAGAACATCTGGGGCCGCCCGAAGAGCCCCGTCAACCGCCGCGAATACGGCCCCGGCCAGCACGGCCAGCGCCGCAAGGGCAAGATGAGCGACTTCGGCACGCAGCTGCGCGCCAAGCAGAAGCTCAAGGGCTATTACGGCAACATCACCGAGAAGCAGTTCCGCCGCTACTACGCCGAGGCGATCCGCCTGCGCGGCGATTCCGGCGAGAACCTGGTCGGCCTGCTCGAGCGGCGCCTCGACGCCGTGGTGTACCGGGCGAAGTTCGTGGCGACCCCGTTCGCGGCGCGCCAGTTCGTCAACCACGGCCACGTCAAGGTCAACGGCGTCCGGGTCAACATCCCGAGCTACCAGGTGAAGGCCGGCGACCTCATCGAGGTCAAGGAGTCGTCCCGCCAGCTCGAGATCGTCATCGTGGCGACCCAGCTGCCCGAGCGCGACGTGCCGGACTACATCGAGGCCGATCACGCCAAGATGACCGCCCGCGTCACCCGCATCCCCAGCCTGTCCGAGGTGCCCTACCCGGTGCAGATGGAGCCGAACCTCGTCATCGAGTTCTACTCCCGCTGATTTTTGGGATCACACCCCGGCGCCGAGCCGGTGGCGGGGTGTGTTTCGGAACGTCGACGAACAAGAAAGGGGCTGCCCGCAGGGGCGGCCCCTTGTCGTATGCGGGCTCAGCAGCCGTTGCAGATCGTCCCCATCGTGTGGCGCATCTTGCTGTCCCACGCCTTGGAGCGGGCTTCCGCGGCCTTCTGCGCCTTGATCATCGCGACCTCGTTGACCGGCCGGGACGTGCCCGTGACGGCCGGGCTCGGCGGCTTGGTCTGGCCCGTCGCGGTGATCCGGCGGCCGACCCGGGCGCCGTCCGGATTGGCCGGGCTCTGGGCCAGGGCCGGCGCCGCCCCGAGCAGGACGCCCAGGATCACCGCGTGACGGATCGTTGCCATGGACCTGATCTCCCCGACGGCGGGTTGTCTGCCTGCCCCGCCTCAACTGCCGATGACATTAGTGCCGCATCAGAGCGCGTTGCAATTGGATGCGGCGCTAAGCCTTTGTCGTGATGCGCTGGCGCGTGCCGAAGCGACATCCGCTGGGACGGCGCGCGCTGTAGCCGCCCGCGGCGGCGAAATCATGGTGCCCGGGCCGGAGGCCGCCCGGTGAGCGCCCCCCTGCCCCCGCCCCGGAACCGCCGCGAGGCCGTGGCCGAGGCGCTCGCCCGCATCGCCCCGCGCCTGCCCGCCTTCGAGGCCGACGCCACCCTCGACCGGGCGCTGGCGAGCCCGGGCCTGCGCGGCGCCGCCCCCGAGACGGCCGCCCGCCTGGCTCTGGTGACCTATGCCCGCCACGTCTTCACCGATTACGACGAGCTCCTGGGCGAGGGCTACGACCGCGACAGCGCCCGGCACTTCGTCCTCGACGACCTCAACGCGGCCCTGATCGCTTGGGGCGCCGCCCCCATCCCGGAGGAGGAGGCCGAGGCCGATCCCGAGGGGGACCCGGATTAGCCCGGCGTTACGCCTGTAACCGGATCCCGGGCGGGCGAAACGCTGCCGTAGCCTGCGCGGCGCAGACCCCGGACAGGAGCGGGACCGGTCGCCCGGCGCCGCGCGCAGGCCGGCGCGGCGCGCGGCCTCGTCATCGCCCGCTCCGTCACAGCAGCGGGTACCGCATGAAGATCCTGTTCGCCGCCACACCGGTCGCCGGCCATTTGAACCCGCTGCTCGCCATCGCGCGCATGGTCCTGGCGCGCGGCGACGAGGCGGTGGTCGCCACGGCCACGTATCTCCGGCCCGCCGTCGAGGCCTCGGGCGCCCGCTTCCTGCCGTTCGATCCCGGCGCGGATCTCGACCTCACCCGGATCGAGGACGTGCTGCCCGAGCGCGCCAGCCTGCCCCCGGGGCCGGAGCAGCTGCGCTACAATTTCGAGCGCCTCTTCCTCGATCCGATGCCGGCGCAGGCCGAGACGCTGCGCCGGATCATCGCGACGGACCGCCCCGACATCGTCGTGGTCGACGATCTGTTCTTCGGCACGACGCCCCTGTTCCTGGATCGCGCGAGGCCCCGGCCACCGATCGTCGCCTGCAGCATCACGATCATGGTGGCGGACAGGCCGGACGGCGCCCCGAGCATGATCGGGCTGCCGCCGGCGCGCGACGCGGCCACGCGGGAGACCTACGCGGCCATGGCGGCCGGCGCCGAGGCCGTGTTCGGTGCGCCGGTCCGCGCCTACGCGGATGCCAAGCTCGCCGGGATGGGGCTGCCGCCGCTGCCCTGCTCGGTGCTGCACTCGCGCCATCTCATGGCCGACGCGTTCCTGCAGACCACCGTCCCGGCCTTCGAGTACGATTTCGGGTCGCTGGCCGGCCATGTCCGGTTCGTGGGCGCCCTGCCCCCGCCCCCGCCGCAGCGGGATGCCGCGCGGCCGGATTGGTGGGGCGAGCTCGACGGATCGAAGAAGGTCGTGCTCGTGACCCAGGGCACCGTCGCCAACGTCGATCTCGGCGAGCTCGTCGAGCCGACCCTCGCGGCCTTGGCCGGGCGCGACGACCTGCTGGTGCTGGTCACCACCGGCCGCCGGCCGATCGAGAACGTGCGCGGACCGATCCCGAAGAACGCCCGGCTCGCCGAGTTCCTCGATTTCGCGGCGCTGCTGCCGAAGGTCGACGTGCTGGTCACCAACGGCGGCTACGGGACGGTGCAGCTCGCCCTGCGGGCCGGGGTGCCGATCGTGGCGGCGGGGCGCACCGAGGACAAGGCCGAGGTCGGCGCGCGGGTGGCCTGGTCGGGCGTGGGGCTCGAGATCCCCGCGCAGCGGCCCGGGTCCGAAGATCTGCGCGCGGCGGTCGAGCGGATCCTGTCCGAGCCGTCCTACGGCGCGCGGGCGCGGGCGATCGGGGCGGACATGGCGGCGATCGACACGCCGGCCGCGATCCTCGGCATCCTGGACGACCTCGTCACCAAGGCCCGGGCCGCCTGACCTCACGGGGCCGGCTCAAGACGCCGAAAGCCCCGAGAAACGCTCGGCCAGGCGCTGCTCCCGGAAGGAATCGGTGACCCAGTCCACGAAGGCCCGGGTCTTGGCCGGCAGCAGCGTCCGGCTGGCATAGTAGAGCGAGATCGCCCCCGCATCGGCGTACCAGTCCGGCGCGAGCCGGAGCAGGCGGCCGCTCTTGAGCGTCTCCACGACGTCGGGCACCGCCACCATGGCGACGCCGAGCCCGAGCAGGGCGGCCTGCTGCATGGCGTCCGGGTCGTTGACGATGATCGAGGCCGGCAGCGGCGCCGGCCTCTCCGCGCCCGCGGCGTTGCGCATGGTCCAGCGCTGGAGGCGGCCGGTCCGGAGCGAGCGCATGACGATGCCCTGCAGCGCCTGAAGCCCGGTCGGGTCGGCGGGCAGCGCGCGACCGGCCATGTAGGCGGGCGCGGCGACCGCGATGACGTGGGCCGGGGCCAGGGTATGTGCGATGAGGCCGGGGGACAGGTCGAACCCGGCCCCGATCGCGGCGTCGTAGCCCTCGGTGACGAGATCGACCCGCCGGTTCTCGAAGTGCCATTCCGGGCGGATCCGCGGATGGCGGGCGAGGAAGCCGGGCAGCAGCGGCAGGAGATGCATCGTGCCGAAGGTCGGCGCCATGCTGACCTTCAGGGTCCCGGCCGGCTCGCCGCCCAGGGTGGCGAGCCCGGCAATCGCCGCCTGGAGACCCTCCAGGTTGTCGGCGATCGCGAGGCGGAAGGTCTCGCCCGCTTCCGTCAGGCTGAGCTTTCGCGTCGAGCGGTGGAACAGCCGCACGCCGAGATTCCGCTCCAGCATGGCGACGTTCCGGCTGACCGCGGCCGGCGTCAGCGACAGGCGCCGGGCGGCCTCCGAGAAGCTGCCGTGCTCGGCGCTGCGGATGAAGGATTCCAGGTTGGCGAGGGTTTCCACGATGGCACCTTCAATCGTTGGTTGAAGGTGTACCAAGTGCATTCCGGCTACACCACGGGGGAATGCATCGGCCATACCGGCGTCACCGGAGCAGCAGGAGTGACGCCGTGGGCCAGGATTCTCGACCCCTCGCGGGCAAGGTGGCCCTGGTCACCGGCGGATCGCGCGGCATCGGCGCCGCCATCGTGCGCCGCCTGGCCCGGGACGGCGCCGACGTGGCCTTCAGCTACGCCGCCTCGCGGGGGCGGGCCGACGGGATCGCCGGGGAGCTCGCGGCGCTCGGGCGCCGGGCGCTCGCCATCCAGGCCGACCAGGCCGACATCGCCGCGGTCGCCGGCCTGGTCCGGCAGGTTCACGCCGCGTTCGGGCGGCTCGACATCCTGGTCAACTCGGCCGGCGTCTTCGTCACCGGCCTGGTCGACGACCCGAACGTCGACCGCGCCGCCTTCGACCGGCAGCTCGCCATCAACGTGACGGGCGTCGCCGCCGCGGTCCGGGCCGCCGCGCCCCTGATGACGGCGGGCGGCCGCATCGTCTCGATCGGCACCACGGGCGCCGACCACGTCCCGTTCGCGGGGGCGGCAGATTACATCGCCACCAAGGCCGCCGTGGCGGCCTATACGCGGGGCTGGGCGCGGGATCTCGGTCCCCGCAACATCACGGTCAACCTCGTGCAGCCGGGGGCGATCAACACCGAGATGAACCCGGAGGACGGACCCTTCGCCGAGACGCTGAAGGGGCTCGCCGCGCTCGGCCGCTACGGCCAGCCGGAGGACATCGCGGCCGCGGTGGCGTTCCTGGCCGGTCCCGATGCCGGTTACGTGACCGGCGCCACGCTGAACGTCGACGGCGGCCAATCCGCCTGATCCCGGCATCGATTGTGGATCCCCCGCCCTGGGTGCCCGCACCATCATCGTCCTGAAACGATCGGCGCTCTACTGGTCATCGGCCCGCGTCGATCCGGAAAGCGGCAAGGAGTACCCGCATGCCCTTCGTATCCACCCCCGATGGCGTCGAGATCTTCTTCAAGGACTGGGGCCCGCGGGACGCGCAGCCGATCGTCTTCCACCACGGCTGGCCGCTCTCCGCCGACGATTGGGACGCGCAGATGCTGTTCTTCGCGGCGCAGGGCTTCCGCGTGGTCGCGCATGACCGGCGGGGTCACGGCCGGTCGGCCCAGGTCTCCGAGGGCCACACGATGGACGATTACGCCGCCGACGCGGCCGCCGTCGTCCGGCATCTCGACCTGCGCGCGGCCATCCATATCGGCCATTCCACCGGCGGCGGCGAGGCGGCGCGCTACGTCGCCCGGTACGGCCAGCCGGAGGGCCGGGTCGCCAAGCTCGTGCTGGTCAGCGCCGTGACGCCGCTCATGCTCCAGACCGCCGACAATCCGGGCGGCCTGCCGGTCGCGGTGTTCGACGGGTTCCGCCAGGGGCTCGCCGCCAACCGGGCGCAGTTCTTCCTCGATGTGCCGACCGGCCCGTTCTACGGCTTCAACCGCGCCGGCGCGACGATCCACCAGGGCGTGATCCGGAACTGGTGGCGCCAGGCCATGATGGGCAGCGCCAAGGCGCATTACGACGGCATCAAGGCCTTCTCGGAGACCGACCAGACCGCGGACCTCCGGGCGATCACCGTGCCGACGCTGGTCCTGCACGGCGAGGACGACCAGATCGTGCCGATCGACGCCGCCGCCCGCGCGGCGATCAAGCTGCTGCCGAACGGGACCCTGAAGACCTATCCGGGCTTCAGCCACGGGATGCTGACCGTCGCGGCCGAGACGCTGAACCCCGACATCCTCGCCTTCATCCGGGGCTAGGCCGCCCGGCCCCGCCCCCGATCCCGGACCCAGGACACGAGACCGCCGATGCCCACGGACATGCCCGAAGCCGCCCTGGTGCGGCGCTTCTTCGACCGGATCAACGCCGACCGGTTCGACGAGGCGATCGACCTCCTGGCCGAGGATGTCCTCTACCACAACATCCCGCTGCCGGAGATCCGGGGGCGGGAGAACGCCCGGCGCTTCCATAAGGATTTCGGGATCGGCAGCCGCATCCGGGTCGAGTGGCGGCTCCTGCGCCTGGCCCAGGACGGCGATACCGTGCTGACCGAGCGATTCGATCTGTTCACCGACGCGCAGGGCGGCCGGATCGCGCTGCCGACCATGGGCAGCCTGCGCGTCGTCGGCGGCGCGATCACGGAATGGCGGGACTATTTCGACCTGGCGAGCTTCGAGGCACAGGCCGCCGCCCTGCGGGGCTGATGCCGCTCGGCGCGGGCTTGCCCCGGGCTGGCCTCGGCCCGGCGGCGCCGCCCCGGGGTGGTCGCGCCGACCCGCGCCATGTTGTAGGAGACGCCCCGGACGCCGCCCGGTGCGGCCAGGGGGGCTTTCCAGGGAGCTTTGCGGCACAGCATGAAGATCAGCGCGCGCAACGTCATCAAGGGCACGGTGGTGTCGGTCGACAAGGGCTCGACCACCGCCCACGTGAAGATCGAGATCAGCCCCGGCCAGGTGATCACCGCCTCGATCACCAACGAGGCGGTCGATTCGCTCAAGCTCGTGGCCGGCGGCCCGGCCTACGCGGTGGTGAAGGCCTCCGACGTGATGATCGCGGTCGACTGAGCGGCCGTTCGGCGCCCGGGCGGTCATTGCGCCCGCCCGGCGCCCGGATTACGCCCGCCCGGCAGGCTTCCGGGCGGGGGCCTGCAGGTCCGTTGATCGAGGGAGTGGCCCGTGAAGACCGTGCTCGGCATCGAGACCACCTGCGACGAGACCGCCGCTGCCGTGGTGTCCGTCGATGAGGACGGCGCCGGGCAGATCCGCGCCAACGAGGTCCTGAGCCAGATCGCCGAGCACGCCGCCTATGGCGGCGTCGTGCCCGAGATCGCCGCCCGCGCCCATGTCGAGGTGCTCGACCGGCTGATCGCCCGCGCCCTCGACCGGGCCGGGATCGGCTTCTCCGGCCTCGACGGGATCGCGGTGGCGGCCGGGCCCGGGCTGATCGGCGGCGTGCTGGTCGGCCTCGTCACCGCCAAGACCCTGGCGCTGGTGACCCGCAAGCCGCTGCTCGCGGTCAACCATCTGGAGGCCCACGCGCTGACCGCGCGGCTCACCGACAACCTGCCCTTCCCGTATCTCCTGCTGCTGGCCTCGGGCGGCCATACCCAGCTCGTCGCCGTCCGCGGGGTCGGCGATTACGTGCGCCTCGGCTCGACGGTGGACGACGCCATCGGCGAGGCCTTCGACAAGGCGGCCAAGCTGCTGGGCCTCGGCTATCCCGGCGGCCCCGAGGTCGAGCGCATGGCCGAAGCGGGAGATCCCGAGCGCTTCGCCCTGCCCCGGCCGATGCTGGGCCGGCGCGAGGCCGATTTCTCCCTGTCGGGCCTCAAGACCGCCCTGCGGATCGAGGCCGAGCGGATCGCGCCGCTGGCCGAGCGCGACGTCGCCGACCTGTGCGCCAGCTTCCAGGCCGCCGTGGTCGACGTGGTGGTGGACCGCGCCCGGGTGGCCCTGCGCGCCTTCTCGGGGGTCGCCGGCCGGCCCACCGCCCTGGTGGCGGCGGGCGGCGTCTCGGCCAACGGCGCGATCCGGCGAGCGCTCGCGGCGCTGGCCGGCGAGGCCGGCCTCGGCTTCGTCGCCCCGCCCCTGCCGCTCTGCGGCGACAACGGCGCCATGATCGCCTGGGCCGGGCTGGAGCGGCTGCGCCTCGGGCTCGTGGACGACCTGACCGCCCCGGCCCGCCCCCGCTGGCCGCTCGCCGCCGACCCGGCCCGGGACGCGGTCCCGGCCGGATGAGCGCGGCCGCGGATCGGCGCGCGCATTGGCGGGATCTCGTCGCGCGCCGCCTGCCCGAGGCCGCCCGGCCCGGCTGGCCGGTCCATCTCGACCATTGCTTCGCCCGCATCCTCCTCGACAATGCCTGCGGCGGCCCCTGGCGCGACAGCGTGGCCCCGCCCGCCCATGTCAACATGCCGGCCGACGGCCTGGAGCGCGCCATCGAGCTCGGCGAGGCGGTGCTCGACGGCCGCGCCGACCTCGCCCTGCTCAACCGCCGCTCCCTGGCTTGGCGCGGCAAGATTTGGCGCGGCAAGATTTGGCGCGGCAAGGTCGCCACCGCCCCGGTGCCGGACCATCTCCACGACGGCGACCTGCTCCTGCGCCGCTGGCGCCCGGCGGACACGGCCCCCTTCGCGGCGCTCAACGCCGACCCGGTGGTGATGGAATTCTTCGCGCGGCTGCGGACGGAGCCGGAGAGCGCCGCCGAGGCGGGCAGCTATGACCGGCGCTTCGTCGCGGACGGGTTCGGCCCCTGGGCTCTGGAATGGGACGGGCGGTTCGTCGGCTTCGTCGGCGCCTTCCGGATCATGCGGTCCATGCCGTTCCCGGGGGGCGAGCGGATCGGCGCGACGATCGAGCTGGGCTGGCGCCTCGCCCGGGATGCCTGGGGCCACGGGCTGGCCACCCGGGCCGCGCGGCTGACGCTGGCCGACCTCGCCGGGCGCTGCGGCATCCGGACGGTCGTGGCCTATGCCGCGTCCGGCAATCGCCGCTCGCAGGCGGTGATGGAGCGCCTCGGCATGGTGCGGGCGGAAACGTTCGCGCATCCGGCGGTGCCCGAGGGGCCGCTGCGCAGCCACGTCCTCTATCGGCTCGACCAAGCGGGGGTTTCGGCATGAGCGCACCGATCAACGTCGTCGGCGGCGGCGCCTGGGGGACGGCGCTGGCCAACGCCGCCGCGGCCGCCGGGCACCCGGTCTCCCTCTGGCTGCGCGACCCGGAGGCCGCCGCCCGGCTCGAGGCCGAGCGGGAGAACCCGCGCTACCTGCCGGGGGTGCCGCTTCATGCCCGGATCGCCGCGACGGCGCTCCCCGAACAGCTCGCCGGCGCCCGGGCGACCCTGCTGGTGGTGCCGGCCCAGACCGTGCGCGGCGTGCTGGAGGCCTTGCGCGATCCCCTGGCCTCGGCCGGGCCGGTGATCCTCTGCGCCAAGGGGATCGAGCGCGGCACCGACAGCTTCCTGAGCGCGGTGGCCGCGCAGGTCCTGCCCCCGGGAACGCCGGTGGCGGTCCTGTCCGGCCCGAGCTTCGCGGCCGACGTCGCCCGCGGCCTGCCCACCGCCGTGACCCTGGCGGCGGCCGATCCCGGGCTCGCCGCCGCCTTGAGCACGCTGCTCTCGGGCCCGAGCTTCCGGCTCTACCACACCGATGACGTGCGCGGCGTCGAGATCGGCGGCGCCGGCAAGAACGTGCTGGCCATCGCCTGCGGGATCGTGGCCGGCCGGGGGCTGGGCGAGAGCGCCCGGGCGGCGCTGATCGCCCGCGCCTTCGCCGAGCTGATGCGCTTCGCCCGCGCCTTCGGGGGCCGGCCCGAGACCCTGATGGGCCTGTCGGGCCTCGGCGATCTCGTGCTCACCGCCTCCTCGCCGCAATCGCGCAACTTCGCCTTCGGCCAGCGCCTCGGCGCCGGGGCGACCCCGGAGGCGGCCGCCGGCGGCAAGCTCGCCGAAGGCGCCTTCACGGCCGCAGCCCTCGCCGGCTTGGCGGCAGCCCGGGGCATCGAGATGCCGGTGGCCCAGGCCGTGGCCGCGATCGTGGCCGGCCAGGCCGGCGTCGAGGACGTGATCGCCGGCCTGCTGGCCCGGCCGCTCCGCGGCGAGACGGATTAGGGTCTGAGTTTACGCAGCTTGACCATGAGGTTGCTGCTTTCGACCCACAACAGCCATGTGGACGGACGCCAGCGGTTCCCCGAAGCGGTCATCTAGGATGAGCGCTTTCTGTAGGCTCTGCGCGGCGGTCGCGCAGCAGCATCGTGTCAGATCGCAGACTTTCGAGGTTCGTTCCGCTACAGCCTCTTCTGGGCTGTACAGAGATACCGCATGACCGTATCGAGTGACGATGACCTCGTGGGGCTCAAGAAGATCGGACGCATTGTCGCCGAAACGCTTGAGGTGATGGGCCGAGCCATCGAGCCTGGCATCACCGAACGAGAGCTGGATCAAATCGGCAGGGATTACCTGAGTGCGGCCGGTGCCCGTCCGGCTCCCGAACTGGTCTACGGCTTCCCGGGCGCGACCTGCATCAGCGTCAACGAGAAGATCGCGCATGGAATACCCGGCGATCGTCGTGTCCGGGCAAGCGACCTCGTCAACATCGACGTCTCTGCTGAGAAGGACGGCTACTTCGCGGATACGGGCGCGTCGTTCGCTGTGCCGCCGGTGGCGCGTGCGGTTGAACGGCTCTGCCGGGACGGGCGACGCGCGATGTGGACTGGGTTGCGTCAGGTCAGCACCGGCAAGCCGTTCGCTGGCATCGGTCGAGCGGTCGGCACCTTCGCTCGGCAGAACGGCTACACGCTCGTGCGCAACCTTGCCAGCCACGGGGTCGGTTTGTCGCTGCATGAGGAGCCAACTGAGATCGCAACTTGGCCCGACGCCTCCGAGCGCCGGGTCATGACGGACGGGCTCGTCTTCACCGTCGAGCCATTCTTGTCTCTCGGCGCGAACTTCGCCGAGGATGGTGACGATGGATGGACTCTCTATAGCCAGCCTAGAGCACCAACCGTGCAATACGAGCACACGGTCATCGCGACCCGCAATGGTCCATTGGTTTTGACGGTACCGTCGCCATAGGATCGGGGGCAGCTCAAGCCTGCCGATCCGGCATACACGTACAGGTATGGCTTGACGGACTGCGAGTTCCTGAGCAGCGTCTGCTTATGAGTTTGCGCTACTCATAAGCAGACAGTCGCAAATCCACCCTCCGCAGACTTCATTACGGCCAAGCTGATTGGGTTAAGGCTCTGGGTTCTCAGGGTCCGGTGGATCGCGCACCTCAAGCGGGAAGGCTCCGGCCGCTATCCCTTCCGGTGCTCCCGGAACGCCGCCGTGATCGCCCGGAGCGCGTCCTTGCTGCGCGGGTCGGTCAGGGACGAGTGCAGCACGAGGGCGAGGGAGGGGATCGGCGGCAGGCCCAGCGCGTCGCCGACATCGATCGCGTCGGCCGGGGCGAGCCGGCGCGGGAAGGCCGAGACCGCCAGCCCAGCTGACAGGGCGGCGCTGATTGCCGCGGTGCCCCCGAGGAACACCTCCGTCCAGGGGATGCCGGCCCGGTCCAGGAGCTGGGTGGCGACGTCCCGGATGGAGCAGCAGGGCGAGGTCGCGGCCAGGCGCAACGCATCGCCGGGCCGGTGCTCGAAATGCGGCGCCGCGAACCAGCCGAAATGCTCCGGCCCCAGGATCTCGCCGTCGCGCCGGTCGTCGTCGCTGCGGATGATCGCCGCGTCGATCGTGCCGGCCTCGAAGCCGTCGAGCAGGGGGCGGGCATTGTCGAGCAGCACCTCGATCGCCAGCGCCGGGTCGAGGGATTTCAGCCGGGCGAGCAGGCCCGGCACCTCCGGGCCCATGACGTGGGCGGCAATCCCGAGCCGGAACCGGCGGCGCGGCTCCGCGAGGCCCGCCACGGCCCGCTCATGCGCGGCCAAAAACTCCCGCGCCGCGCCGATGAAGATCTCGCCCTGTGCCGAGAGCCGGACCTGACGGGGCGTGCGCTCGATCAGCCGCTGGCCGAGCCGGTCCTCCAGCCGCCGCAGCTTCACGCTGACCGCGCCCTGCGTCACCCCGAGCGCCTCGGCGGCCCGGGTGAAGCTCCTGTGGTCCGCCACCGTCACGAAGGTCCGGACCGCGTCGACGTCGAGGGTGAGCACCGGAACCATCCAGTTTCGTCATCACTGAAATAGATTGGCATTCGATTGTGTTGTGATCAACCGCGCGCCAGGCTCCGCCGCGTCCTCGTATCTCCGGCGACGGTGCGGATCATGACGAGCAAGCTCAGTGACCTTCAAGACGTTCGCGATTCCCTGTGCGGGGCCGGGCCGGATCCCGTTCGGGTCGATCGCAAGACCGAAAACAGCCTGGCGCTGGCGGCCCTATGCCTGTCCGCCCTGATGCTGGGGCTGGAGATCTCCAGCATCCCGTCGATCCTGCCGACCCTGGAGCGGGTCCTGGGGGCGGATTTCCGGCAGCTCCAGTGGATCATGAACGCCTACACGGTAGCCATGACCACCTGCCTGATGGCCATGGGGACCCTGGCCGACCGGTTCGGGCGCCGGCGCGTCTTCCTGATCGGCGTGGCGGCGTTCGGGGCGGCCTCCCTGGCCTGCGGCCTGGCGCCGAGCGCCCCGGTGCTGATCGCGGCCCGGTCCCTCCAGGGGGCGAGCGCCGCCGCGATGCTGGCCTGCCAGACCGCGGTCCTGTCGCACCAGTTCCGGGACGGGCCCGAGCGCGGGACGGCCTTCGGCTGGTGGGGGATCGTGTTCGGCTTCGGCCTCGGCTTCGGCCCGCTGATCGGCGGCATCACCGTTGCGGCCGTGAGCTGGGAATGGGTGTTCCTGATCCACGTCCTGCTGGCGCTGGTAACAATCGGCCTGGCACGGGCCGGCATCGTCGAATCCTCCGATCCCCAGGCCAGGCGCGTCGACGGTGCCGGCATCGCGACGCTGTCGCTCGCGGTGTTCAGCCTGGTCTACCTGATCACCCGCGGGCAGCCGCTCCGCTGGGACGATCCGGCGAGCCTGCTGGCGCTCGCCGGCGCCGTGAGCCTCGTGGCGTTCGTCGTCGTCGAGACCCGGGCGGCCCGGCCGATGTTCGACTTCGGGGCTTTCCGGAACCGCCGCTTCGCGGGCGCCCTGCTCGGATCGAGCGCGATGAATTTCAGCTTCTGGCCGTTCGTCATCTACCTGCCGATCTACTTCCAGGCGGTGCTGGGCTACGACAGCCTGGGCGCCGGCCTCGCGCTCCTGGCCTATACGCTGCCGACCCTGGTGGTGCCGCCCCTGGCGGAGCGGCTTCTCCTGCGCGACGGCCCGGGGCTGGTCATCCCGCTCGGCCTGTTCACCATCGGCGCCGGCTTCCTGCTGATGCGGCTGGCCGTCATTGGCACGCAGGCGGGCTGGCCGACGCTGCTGCCCGGCTGCCTCCTGGCCGGCATCGGCCTCGGCCTCACCAACACGCCGGTCACCAACACCGCCACGGGCGCCCTGCCCCCGGAGCGCGCCGGGATGGCCTCGGGCATGGATATGAGCGCGCGGATGATTTCGCTTGCCGTCAACATCGCCCTGATGGGCTTCCTCCTGCTCCAGGGCGTCCGATCCGGCCTCGAACCGCTTCTGCAGGGGACGGCGCTCGACGCCCTCGCGGAAGCGGTCGCCGCCGGCAACCTCGCGGTGGCCGGGGTCGCGGATCTCACCGAGTCGATCGCCCGGCAGGCGCTGGTCCGGGGCTTCGACCGGGTGATGCTCTATGGCGGGCTCTGCGCCTGGGCCTTCGCGGGGGCGAGCCGGCTCGTGCTCGGCCGCAACGGACGGTGAACCGCCGCCGGAGGGGCCTGTGCGCCCCGGGGAGAGCTGCGCTATGGGGGCCGTGCCGCCGCGACGGGGCGGCCCTCGAGAGACGGCGTGATGGCGTACTGGCTGTTCAAATCCGAGCCCGCGACCTGGTCGTGGGACCAGCAGGTCGAGGCCGGCGCGGCCGGGACGCACTGGAACGGCGTGCGCAACCACCTGGCCAAGAAGCACCTGATGGCCATGCAGGTCGGCGACCGGGGCTTCTTCTACCACTCGAACGAGGGCAAGGCGGTGGTCGGCATCGTCGAGGTGATCCGGCCCTATTACCCCGACCACACCGACGAGACCGGCCGCTTCGGCATGGTCGACGTGAAGGCCGTCGAGGCCCTGCCCCGGCCGGTGACGCTGGACGCGATCAAGGCCGATCCGGCGCTCGCCGACATGGTGCTGGTGAACAATTCGCGCCTGTCGGTGCAGCCTGTGACCGAGGCCGAGTGGAACCGCGTCCGCGCCCTCGCCGGGGCCCCGTAAGGTCCCGGTTTCAAAAGGTCTGAGACCTTTTGCGGGTCCAGGGCGGAGCCCTGGTGTCTCAGGCGGCGCGGTTGAAGGCGTTGCGGGCCGGCATGAAGGCGTCGGCGCCGACATCGACCGGGGGCAGCGTGTCCATCACCCGGGAGGCCGGCAGGGTGACGATCACCTCGGTGCCCTCCCGCGGCCGCGAGGACAGCTGGAACTGGCCGCCGTGGAGCTCCACCAGCCCCTTCACGATCGGCAGGCCGAGGCCGGACCCCTGCTCGGCGGTCTTGATCGCCAGGGAGCCGCGGCCGAACGAGGACATCACGGTGCCGAGCTCGTCCTCGGGGATGCCGGGGCCGCTGTCCTTCACCGAGACGTATTGCCCGCCCGAGGCGGTCCAGCCGACCTTCAGCCAGATCTCGCCGCCGGGCGGCGTGAACTTCACGGCGTTCGACAGGAGGTTGAGCACGATCTGGCGCAGGGCCCGCTCGTCCGCCCAGAGCCGCGGCAGGGAGCCGTCGACGAGGTCGTGGAAGGTCTGGTTCTTCGCCTTGGCGCGCAGCCCCATCATGTGGCGGCACTCCTCCACGATGTGGGCGAGCTGCACCGCCTCCTCGTTGAGCTCGTAGCGGCCGGCCTCGATCCGCGACAGGTCGAGGATCTCGTTGATCAGGTTGAGGAGGTGCATCCCGCTGTCGTGGATGTCGTTCGAGTACTCGCGGTAGGACGGCGCCGTGTGGATGCCGAACACCTCGTTCTTCATCACCTCCGAGAAGCCCAGGATGGCGTTGAGCGGCGTGCGCAGCTCGTGGCTCATGGTGGCGAGGAAGCGGGATTTGGCGAGGTTGGCCTCCTCGGCCCGGCGGCGCGCCTCGTCGGAATTGGCCTTGGCCTGCTCCAGCTCGCCGAACACCGCGTCCTTCTCGGCCCGCGAGCGCAGGGCGCCCACCGTCGAGGCGTAGAGGCGGCGGGACAGGCCCAGGAAGAAGATCTGCGCGCCCCCGGCCATCGCCAGCAGCAGCAGCGCGTCCATGCCCGTGGAGAAGGCGGCCAGCGACGCGGTGGCGAGGCCCAGCGGCAACAGGGCGGTCACCGCCGCCGCCGGCACGGTGGCGGCCAGCATGGTGGTGACGGCCGCCGCGATCACCAGGCCGAACAGCGCGAAGGTCCAGCCGCCGGTGGCGCCGAGCCCGATCATCGCCGACCACGACAGGCTCTGCAGCACCTCGCCGATCAGGAACCGGCGGCGCCAGCGGGCGAGCGGGATCGTCGCCGCGTCGGCCCGCAGGAAGGCGCGGCTCAGCGTGGTGTTGAGCGTGATCATCACGAACACGCCGAGCGCCCAGAGGGCGGCGACGACGGGCGCGATCCAGAAGGTCGCCGCCGTGGCCAGCGCCGCGGCGAACAGGACCAGCGGGATGCCGGCGCCGGCCCGGTACTGAGCGTAATGCCGCAGCAGCTCGTGGTCGAAGGCCCGCTCCAGGCCGGTCTGCGAGGTCAGCTTCTCGCGGGCCGAGCGGATCTCGCGGGCGACACCGAGGCGTCGCGCCGCTTCCTCCGTCGAGGGGCCGCGACCGCGCTGCACCATCTCGACGGTGAGATCGGACATGGGTCTCTTGAAACTCGGCTCGAACGCGGCGGCGAGGCAGCTGGGCGGGGTGGTGATCGCGCCAGGATGGGGCGGATGTCTTAAGAAGCGGCTGCCGAGATCGGTCGGATCTTAGGGATCGGGCTCATCCCGGCGCGAGGCGCTCCGGGTGTCCGTGCGCTGCCACACATCGTTGCCGGGCCGGGGCGGATTACGGTAAACCACACGCGTGGCGGGCCGAGTGCCGCGATCCGGTGCGCGCCGGATTCCGCGTGTCGACCGAGGGCCGCCGACCATGCCGAAGCTCACCGTCAACGGCGTCACCCACGAGGTCGACGCCGACCCGGACATGCCGCTGCTCTGGGTCCTGCGCGACCGCCTCGACGCCACCGGCACCAAGTACGGCTGCGGCATCGCGCAATGCGGCGCCTGCACGGTCCATCTCGACGGGCAGCCGGTGCGGTCCTGCCAGACCAAGCTCGGCGATGTCGGCACCGCCCAGGTGACGACCATCGAGGGCGTCTCGGGCCGCGTGGCCGAGGCCGTCCAGGCCGCCTGGCGCAAGCTCGACGTCGTGCAGTGCGGCTACTGCCAGTCGGGGCAGATCATGTCGGCGATCGGGCTCCTGTCCGGCAACGCCAAGCCCAGCGACGGCGACATCGACGGCGCCATGGACGGCAACATCTGCCGCTGCGGCACCTACCAGCGCATCCGCGCCGCGATCCACGAGGCCGCGCGCGACCTCGCGTGAAGTCCCTGCCCCTCCCCGCGGTCCTGACCGGAGCATCGCCGCCATGCTGAACGCCCGTCGACCGAACCGAGTCCCGCCCCCCGCCCGGACCAGCCGCCGGGGCTTCCTGGCCGGCGCCGGCGCCATCGTGGTCGCCTTCCGGCTGGACGCGAAACCCGCCCGGGCCGCTGCCGGCCCGGACCTCGCGGGCGTCAAGGCCCAGCCCAACGCCTTCGTGCGGATCGCCCCGGACGACACCGTCACGGTGGTGATCAAGCACCTGGACATGGGCCAGGGCAACACGACCGGGCTGGCCACGATCCTGGCCGACGAGCTCGGCGCCGACTGGAAGACGGTCCGCACCGAGTTCGCCCCCGCGGACGCGACGCTCTATAACAACAGCCTGATGGGCCCGATCCAGGGCACCGGCGGCTCCACCGCGGTGGCCAATTCCTGGTTCCAGCTGCGCAAGGCCGGGGCCGCCGCCCGGGAGATGCTGATGGCCGAGGCGGCCTTCCGCTGGAAGGTCCCGGTCTCGCAGATCACCGTCGCGGACGGCGTGGTGCGCCACGCGGCGTCGGGCCGGCAGGCCCGGTTCGGCGAGCTCGCCGCCTCGGCCGCCTCCCTGCCGGTGCCGTCCGAGCCGCGGCTCAAGGACCCCAGCGAGTGGAAACTCATCGGCCAGAAGGTGCCGCGCCTCGATTCCGTGGCCAAGACCAACGGCTCGGCGATCTATTCCCTGGACATCCGCCGCCCGAACCAGGTCACCGCCGTCGTCGCCCGCGCGCCGCGCTTCGGCGCCACCGTGAAGGGTTTCGACGCCGCCGCGGCCCGGAAGGTCGCCGGCGTGTTCGACGTGGTCCAGGTCCCCACCGGCGTGGCCGTGATCGCCCGGGACACCTGGGCGGCCATGAAGGGCCGCGAGGCGCTGACCGTCACCTGGGACGACAGCACCGCCGAGACCCGCTCGTCCGAGGCGATCTTGGCCGAGTACCGGGAGCGGGCCAAGGGCCCCGGTCTCACCGCCTCGGAGCGCGGCGATCCGCAGGCCGCGCTCAAGGGCGCCGCCAAGGTGATCGAGGCCGAGTTCACCTTCCCGTACCTCGCCCACGCGGCGATGGAGCCCCTGAACGCCACGATCGAGCGGGCGGCCGACGGCGGCTACGACGTCTATGCCGGCTTCCAGTTCCAGACCGTGGAGCAGGCGACCATGGCGGCGATCCTCGGGGTGACCCCCGACAGGGTCCGGCTCCACAGCAACTGGGCCGGCGGCTCCTTCGGCCGCCGGGCGACGCCCACCGCCGACTACCTCGCGGAGGCCGCCGCCGTGCTCAAGGCCACCGGCGAGAAGACGCCCGTGCACCTGGTCTGGACCCGCGAGGACGACATGGCCGGCGGCTATTACCGCCCGACCGTGCTGCACAAGGTCCGGGCCGGCATCGACGCCAAGGGCGCGGTGGTCGGCTGGGACCACGTCATGGTCGGCAAGTCGATCATGATCGGCTCGCCCTTCGAGGCGATGATCGTCAAGAACGGCATCGACTCGACCACCGTCGAGGGCGCCTCCGACACGCCCTACGCGCTGCCGGCCTACCGCTTCGGCGTCCATAACGGCCGCGAGGGCGTGCCGGTCCTGTGGTGGCGCTCGGTCGGCCACACCCACACGGCGCACGTCATGGAGGTGATGATCGACGAGCTGGCCCATGCCGCCGCCGTCGATCCCGTGGCCTACCGGCTGTCGCTGCTCGCGCAGGCGCCGCGGCTTTCCGGCGTGCTGAAGCTCGCCGCCGACAAGGCCGGCTGGACGGGTAAGCCGCAGGAGAAGGGCCGCGGCCTCGGGGTCGCGGTCCACGAATCCTTCGGCTCCTACGTCGCCATGGTGGCCGACGTCTCCGCGCAGGAGGCCGGGATCCGGGTGAACCGGATCGTGGCGGCGGTGGATGTCGGCGTCCCGGTCAACCCGGACGTGATCCGCGCCCAGGTCGAGGGCGCGGTCGGCTTCGCTCTGTCGGCAGTCCTGCGCAACCGCATCACCCTCAAGGACGGGCAGGTGCAGGAGCACAATTTCGACGCCTACGAGCCGACCCGGATGAGCGAGATGCCGCAGGTCGAGGTGCATATCGTGCCGAGCCAGGCCGCGCCCACCGGTATCGGCGAGCCGGGCGTGCCCGTGCTGGCGCCGGCCATCGCCAACGCGGTGTTCTCCGCCACCGGCCGGCGCCTGCGCGCCCTGCCCCTCGACCTCTCCGGCGTGAAGGGCGCGTGACGAATCGCACGGCGCGCCTGTCCGCCCCGGCGTAGGAGGGAGGGGCCTTCCCCCCAAGGCAAGAGACCCGACTGACGACGGCGCGGCGCGACACCGCGCCGTTTTTTTTGGCGCCGGTTGTTTTGGTTTCCGCGCGGCCGCTCGCCATCTTGGGCGGATGCCGTCCCCCGCCCCGTTCGAAGACATTGCCGCCCGCCTGCGCGCCTGCCGCCTCTGCCGGGACAGCCCGCTCTACGGGCCGCCCCTGCCCCAGGAGCCGCGGCCGATCGTGCAGGGCAGCACCGGCGCGCGGCTCTGCGTGGCGAGCCAGGCCCCCGGCACCCGGGCCCACCGCACCGGCCTGCCCTTCACCGACCCGTCCGGGGTACGGCTGCGGAGCTGGCTCGGCCTCGACGAGACGCGGTTCTACGACCCCGCGCAGGTGGCGATCGTGCCGATGGGCTCCTGCTTCCCCGGCCTCGACGCCAAGGGCGGCGACCGGCCGCCGCGCCGGGAATGCGCGGAGCGCTGGCGCACGGAGCTGTTCTCCGGCCTGCCGAACCTCGATCTCATCCTGGTGATCGGCCAGTACGCGCAGGCCTGGCATCTGGGCCGGATGGAGGACGGCCTGACCGGCACCGTGCGGCGCTGGCGCACGATCCTCGCCGAGCCCCGCCGCCCCCGGGTCCTGCCCCTGCCCCATCCGTCCTGGCGCAACAACGGCTGGCTCAAGCGCGAGCCCTGGTTCGAGGCGGAGCTGCTGCCGGTGCTGAAGGCGGAGGTGGCGCGGGTGCTGGGCGGGTGAGACGTCTCGGAGCAGGGCTGAACAGGCTCGACGGCGCCGCCATCCGGGCGCTACAAAATCGTGTGCGGATGGTCTGGGACGAGCCGAAGCGTCAGAGGAACCTCAGGCCGCCGCCCGAGGGGCATGGCCTGGATTTCGCCGATGCACAGGCCCGTTTCGAATGGGACACCGCCCTGGTCAGCGAGACCCACGCGAGCAAGACCGGCGGGCGCCGCTTCAAGGCCGTCGGTTTCCTGGACTTGCAGCTCGTGACCCTCACCTTCGCGGTGCTCGGAACCGAGGCGGTTTCGGCGATCAGCCTGCGCCCGGCGAGCCGGAAGGAACGGATGGCCTATGACGACGCGTGACACGACCAAGCGAAGGGCGCCTCCCCTCAGCGATGCCGAGGAGGCGCTCCTGCAGGCGGCCATCGCCAACAATCCCGATTCGGAGGAACTGACCGATGCGGAACTTGCGCGTCTGCGCCCGGCCCGCGACGTGCTTCCGCCCGCCGTCTACGCCGCGCTGACCCAGGGGAGCCCCTCGCAGGCTGAGAGCGGGCGCGTACAGCTCACCCTGAGCGTGGATCCCGACGTGCTCGCCGCCTACAAGGCCGGCGGTCCCGGCTGGCAGGCGCGCATGAACGAGGCTTTGGCCGCGGGGATCGCCCGCGGCAAGCGGCGGTCCAGGGCCGTCAAGCGCGGCTGACGCGCCCGGGCCGGATTGACAGGGATCGCCGCGGCGTGATCCGTGCCGCCAGCCCGAAGGACGCCCCGATGACCGTGCGTGCAGACCCCCGCGACCGCCTGATCGTGGCCCTCGATCTCCCGAGCGTGGCCGAGGCCGAGGCGCTGATCGACCGGATCGGGGATGCCGCGACCTTCTACAAGATCGGCTACCGGCTGGGCTATGCGGGCGGCCTGGCGCTCGCCGAGCGGCTGGCGGCGCGCGGCCTCAAAGTGTTCCTCGACCTGAAGCTGCACGACATCGGCAACACCGTCGAGGAGGGCGTGCGCTCGGCCTCGGGCCTGGGCGCCACCTTCCTCACCGTGCACGCCTATCCCCAGACCATGCGGGCGGCCGTGCGCGGGCGGGGGGCGGATCTGAGGATCCTGGCCGTGACGGTGCTCACCTCCTACGACGATGCCGACGCCGCGGAGGCCGGCTACGGCCTGCCGGTGGCCGAGCTGGTCGCCAAGCGCGCCGCCCAGGCCGCGGAGATCGGCGTCGACGGCCTGGTCTGCTCGGCGGCCGAGGCGGCCTCGGTCCGGCGCATCGTCGGGCCGGACCGGCTGATCGTCACCCCGGGCATCCGCCCGGCAGGCGCGGAGGCCGGCGACCAGAAGCGGGTGATGACCCCCGGCGATGCCCGCAAGGTCGGGATCGACCACGTGGTGGTCGGGCGCCCGATCACTGGCGCCGCCGATCCCCGCGCGGTCGCGCAGGCGATCGTCGCCGAACTCGCCTGAATCCCGGCATTGCCTTCCGGCAACCGGAATCCATCTCACCTCCGCAACCGATGAGGCGCAGGATGGCGAAGGGCTACTGGATCGCGCGGGTCGATGTCCGCGACGCGGAGGCCTACAAGGATTACGTGGCCGCCAACGGCGCCGCCTTCGCCAAGCATGGCGGGCGCTTCCTGGTGCGCGGCGGCGCCTTCGAGGCGGTGATGGGGCAGCCCCGGTCCCGCAACGTGGTGATCGAGTTCCCGAGCTACGCCGACGCCCTCGCCTGCTGGAACTCGGATCTCTACCAGGCGGCCAAGGCCAAGCAGCGCGGCGGCGTCGAGGCCGAGATCCTGGTGATCGAGGGCTATGACGGCCCGCAGCCGAGCACCTCCGAGCCGGCGCCGGAGGCGGGGCGGGCCTCGGAATAGGCTTCCCGTCCGAGGGGGGCCTATCCATCACGGGCCGGGTGCGGGATCGACAGGCCCTGAAGCGCGGTGGCGACGGCGTCGAAGATCGGGTCGCGATCGCGCGCCGCATGCCCGCGCCTGCCTGGGCACGTCGCGTGCAGGAGATGCCTGGTCAGGCCGTCGATATCCCGTGCGATGCCGGCTTGGCTGCGGCCCCGCGGTCGCGTAACCGGCCCGGCTCGTCGCGGGCGCCGGACGGACTGTGATTCGATCCGGTGTTCCGCCGGATCCGGTCGCAACGTTCCCGGCGCTCCCCATGCCCGAGTCTTTCCGCCACCGCTTCGGTGGCTTTCACGAGGCCGACGCCGTCCGCCGTCCCAACCCGGACGGGTCGCCCGGCGCAATCGTCGGGTGCTCGGCCCGCGTTCATCCGACCGCGTATCTGGAGGCGCGCGCCACCGTGTGGCCCGGCGCCGTCATCGGGGCCGACGTCATCGTGAACGAAGAGGCCTGCCTGGGCGACGCGGTCATCGGCGACGGCGCCAGGATCCGGTCCGGCGCCATCGTGGGTTTCCGCGCCGGCATCGGCGAGAAGGCTGAGATCGAGGCCCGCGTCCGGATCGGCGACAGGGCGCGGATCGGCGACGGTGCCACCGTCCGCAACGACGCCGATATCGGAACCGGCGCCACGATCGGGTCCAGCGCCTATATCGGCGTCGACGCGCGGATCGGCGTTCGCGCCAGGATCGGGTCCCGCGCCTTCATCGGCGACGGTACGACGATCGGCTGGCAGGCCATGATCGGCAGCGATGTTCGCATCGGCGACCATTTCCGTATCGACCATCGCGTCCGCATCGGCGCCACGGATTGGTTCCTGGTGGTCGGCCTCTGGGGCGAGGGGTCGTCCTGGGCAACGGCGGTCCAGAGCAAGGCCGGGCTGCATTGGTGGATCGGGGCGGGGGCCGGCCGCTTCGACACGCCGACGCTGAAGGCCTTGCTAGCCCGCGATCATGGCGGGACCGATCACGAGGCCGATTGCCTCCACGCGATCCGGATGGTGGAGGATCATCCCGGCCGGATCCGGCACGCCGCGCGAGGGGCCGTCAAGGCGCCGAACGGAATGCCCGGGACGTGAGGTGACGGCCGTTCGATCGGTCGGCGCGTCCCGCGATCTAAGAGATCCCTCCGTCGGCGGCCCGCGTGCCGGACTATCGTCCCCTCGGCGCGAGGCCCCGCAACAGGAATGCGGTCATGGCCTCGAGGGACGGCACCGGCTGCAGGGCCGCCTGCCCGACCAGCAGCGGATGCGTGTAGCGGACGATGCCGGCATGGATGCAGGCGGCCGCTTCCGCCGGGTCGGCGGCCTCGAACTCGCCTCGCTCCACGCCCTCGCGGACGATGCGCTCGAACCCGGCGGTGATCCGGGCGATGTGGTGGCGGCAGACCTCCCAGCTCTCGCCCATGGCCGCCTCGACCATCTCGTGGAGCCGGGGAAATTCCTCGCAGCGCCGCGTGCAGTCGCGGTGCAGGAGGTCGATCGCCGCCACGAGGCGCTCGGTGGCGGTCAGGCCCGGCCGGGCCGCGATCTCCGAGACCAGGGCCTCGATCTCGCCGATCAGCCGCTCCAGCACTGCCTCGTTGATCGCCTTCTTCGAATCGAAGAACCGGTAGACGTTGGCTGGGCTCATCTTCAGCGTCCGGGCGATGTCCGCCACGGTGGTCTTCTGGTAGCCGATCTCGCGAAAGTAGCCCGCCGCCGTCGCCAGGATGCGGCAGCGGGTGGTGGGCGCGCTCTCCTCCGCCAGCAGAGGGGTCGGGGCTTCCAGGGACATACGCTCCTCACTAGGGCACGGGCGCGCCGGGCGTCAAAGACCCCCGGCCACCCCCGGCTGACGATTATCTGCGGCGGGTCGGCGCGTTCGGAACCCTCCCCGGCCCGACCCATTGCCCCGGCATCCGGCCGCTTTCAGGGCGGCCAGCGAACGAGGCGCGCATCATGATGCTGACGGACAAACGAGCCCTGATCACCGGAGCCGATTCCGGCATCGGGCAGGCGACCGCGGAGCTGTTCGCCCGGGAGGGCGCGGACGTGGCGATCACCTACCACACCGACGAGGCCGGCATCCGCGAGACCGCGGCCCGGGTCGAGGCCGCCGGCCGCCGCGCCGTGGTGCTGCAGCTCGATGTCGGCGATCCCGCCGCGGTGAACGCCGCCTACGACCGCATCGGCAGCGAGCTGGGCACGCTCGACATCCTGGTGGCCAATGCCGGCCAGGCGATGAGCGGCATGCCGGTCGCCGAGATGGACGACGCGGTGCTGGAGCGGATCCTGCGCGTGAACCTGATGGGCCCGCTGTTCTGCGCGCGCCCGTTCATCGGGATGCGCCGGTCGCAGGGCGGCGCCGGCAAGATCGTGTTCGTCTCCTCGGTGGCCCAGCACCTGCCGACGCCCGAGAGCGCCCCCTACGGCATGTCGAAGGCCGGGCTCGGCTCCCTGTGCCGCAGCCTGTCGCGGGAGCTCGCCGAGGACCGGATCAACGTCAACAACGTCGCCCCCGGCCTGATCGAGACGCCCATGACCGCCGACCGCTTCGAGAAGACCGAGGTGCTTGACCAGTCCCTGGAGCGGATCCCGTTTCATCGCGCCGGCCAGCCGGAGGAGATCGCCAAGGCGATCCTGTATCTCGCCTTGGGCGCGTCCGATTACGTCACCGGCCACACGCTGGTGGTCGATGGCGGCCTCACGATGCAGTGGGGCGGGGCCTGAAACGGCGAGGGGCGCCGGGTCTGTCGACCCGGCGCCCCTCGCGAAAGACGGGATGTCCGAAGAGGGCCCGCCGGCGCCTGGCCGGACGGGACGCTTCCTACGAGCCGAACTGCGAGCCGAGCTGCTCCAGGTACTCGGCGAGGTCGAGGCCGCCGACGCGCTTGCCGTAGTCGAAGCGCATGCCCTGGCGGATATCGACGCTGGCGTCGCGCGTGGTGAGGGTGAACGGCCGGACGCACACCCAGGCCCCGTCGCGGCGGTGCTCGAAGTACCCGAGGATCTCGTGCTTGGCCATGTCCTTCCCTCCGAAATAGTGTTCGAGGACATAACGGTCACGCTGCCATTCGGTTCGCCGTCCGCGACTGTTTTTCGCGCGGCAAGCGGCGTGAATCGCGTATTCGTCCCCCGGGGCCTGTCCGGCCTGATCTCGTCAGAGCTTGACTATAACAGTGCAGTGCAGCGCGCTTACGGCCAGCGTTCCAGAATCTCGTCGGTGGTGAGGGTCAGGACTTGGTGCCCGTAGCGCATCCGGTACATCACCATGAGGGCGTCGTGGGCCTCGTCGCAGGAGCTGCACAGGCCGTCCGTGGCCAGCACGATGCGGTAGCCGAAATCGACGCCGCCGAGCACGGCGGCCAGCACGCAGACATCGGTCTCCGCCCCGGTGACGATCAGGGTGTCGACGCCCTGCGCCTGGAGGCGCGCGTCGAGGTCGGATTCGAGCCAGGGCGAGTAGACGGTCTTGTCGATCACCGCGGCGGGCGGGACCAGGCGGGCCAGATCCGGGACCAGATCGATCAGCCCCGGATCGAGTTCGGCGCGGGTCATGCCCGACCACCGCTCCGAATAGGTCGCCCAGGTGCCGCGCCCCTCGCCGGGCCGGGCGGCCGGGATGAAGCGGGTGAAGACGGTCCGGTCGGGATGGGCCTCGGCCAGCCGGCGCACCTGCGGCAGCACGCGCGCCATCCACGGGGTCTGCCAGTCGGTGGGCTCGGCGAACATGCGCTGCATGTCGACGCAGAGATGCATGCAGGACCGGCCGAGGGGCTCTGTCGCGGATCCTCCGCTGTCGTCCGCCTGCGCGTCGGGCGATGACCCGGTCTCGGTCCGTGCGTCCGCGCTCACGCGCATGGGCGGCGATGTTCCTGCGGGGGATATGGGCGGCCGGCCCGGAGCGGGCCGGCCGGGATCGGTCGCGTCAGCGGTCGGCCTTCTCGCCGGCCGTGGTCAGCGCGAGGTAGCGCTCGGTGGTCGGCTTGATCAGCGACCGCACCGCCTCGGCCATGCCCTGCTCCTCCTTCAGCGATTGCTGGAAGCCGGTCCGGTGGGCCTGCTGGCCGGCCGCGTCCGCGATCGTGAGCAGCGACTCGTAGGCCGCGATCTCGAAATTCTCGAAGGCGTGGTTGGCGTAGGTGTTCTTCAGGATCTCGTCCTGGGCGGGCGCGTGGCCGAGCGCCATCATGTTGCCGACGAAGCCCAGGAACCCTTCCTTCAGCGCCGAGGGGCCATCACCCAGGCTCTGCAGGGCCTCCTCGAGGCGCTGGCGCTGGCCGTGCGTCTCCTGGATGTGCCGGCGCAGGGCCTGCTCCATCTCCGGATAGCGCTCCAGGCGCTCGACCTGCCGCTCCATGATCTGCAGGGCCTGCATCTCGACGGCATGGGTGTTCTTGAGGGCCGTGACGTAGATCGAGCGTATGTCAGAGGTCATGCTGCTGTCTCGCGATGGTTGTGGATCGTGACGATCCGATCTTGGGGACAACGCCGCGGCGTCACGGCCAAGTTCCGGTCGGAAGGTCGCAGCCTCCGCCCCGAGCGGCCCCGGGCGCGCCCGCCGAGCGCGTGGCCTCCGAGTCACAGCGACCCGGTCACCGCGCGCAGAAGATGGCTTTCCGGCCGGGCGCGGGGATTAAAGGTGGTGCCGTCACGCCCGCGTCGCAGAACCAGCCCGACAAGGCCGGAAACCCACCTCCGGTCCGCCTGCCGGACCGCGCCTGCACGGGGTGACGCTCGATGTCCCGCGTCCGTCTTTCGGGGGCCCTGGCCCTCGCCGCCGGCCTCACCGCCCTCCCCGCCCGCGCCCAGGACGCCGCCGCGATGGCGGCCCGGATGGACGCGATGCAGCGGCAGATGCAGGCCATGCAGCAGGAGCTCGCGGCCCTGCGCCGGCAGGCGGGCTCGCAGCGCAGCGCGCTCGCCGGCGAGACCCGCGCCCGCCGGGCCCTGTCGCACGAGCAGGAGCGCCTCGCCGCACGGACCGAGCGTCAGCAGCGGGTGGCGCAGGTGGGCGGCCCCGGCGGGGCGCGGCCGGCCGCCTCCGAGCATACGCCGGTGATCCTCGCCAACGACCTGATCTGCAACGCCGGCAGCTACGCGCTCGGGCCGGCGATCTGCTTCACTCCGGGGGGCTTCGTCGAGCTGGCGGGCGTGTTCCGCAATCCCAACCTCGTCTCGGACGTCGCGAGCGACTTCAACGGCATCCCGTTCCGCAACAGCCCGCAAGCGCGCGAGAGCGAGTTCCGGTTCTCGGCCCGGCAGAGCCGGCTGAGCGGCCTGTTCACCGCCAAGGTCGAGCCGACGCTTCAGATCTCGGGCTATTACGAGATCGACTTCCTGGCGGCCGGGACCACCTCGAACTCGCGCGAGAGCAACAGCTACGTGCCGCGGGTCCGGCAGATCTTCGCCACGGTCGACGCCCTGGATTCCGGCTGGCACGTCCTGGCGGGCCAGGCCTGGAGCCTGATCACCACGGATCTCGCCGGGATCACGGCGCTCAAGGAGCAGGTCCCGCTCACGATCGACGCGCAATACGTGCCGGGCTTCAACTGGACCCGCAATCCGCAGGTGCGGGTGGTCAAGGATCTGGCGCCGGGGCTCTGGGCCGGCCTGTCGGCGGAATCGCCCCAGAGCGTCCTGCCGCCGAGCCCGTTCGCCGCGCCGGGCCTGGTCAACCTCAACAACACCGGCGACGGTGCCGGCCTGCTCAACACCGCGACCACCTACTCGAACAACAGCGCCCCCGACATCGTCGGCAAGCTCGCGGTCGAGCCGGGCTTCGGCCATTACGAGGTCAAGGGGCTGGTGCGTTTCTTCGACGACCGCCTGAGCGCGACGAACATCACGGCCGCGACCCGCCTCCCCGGCCGCTCGGACAGCGCCCTCGGCTACGGCATCGGCGGCGCCGCGACCCTGCCGGTGATCGACAAGGTCCTCGACGTCCAGGTCAGCGGCCTCGTCGGCGAGGGCATCGGCCGCTACGGCTCCGCGCAGCTGCCGGACTTCGCCCTCAAGGCCGACGGGTCGATCGCCCCGATCCCGGCCTTCCAGCTGCTGACCGGCGCGGTCGCCCATATCCAGCCCGGCACCGACGTCTACCTCTATGCCGGCTGGGAGCACGCGTCGCGGGCCGGGGCCCGCAACGTCACCGGCTACGGCGCGCCCACCCTGGTGGTCACGGGCTGCGCCGTCGAGGGGGCGGCGAGCGGGACCTGCCAGGCGGAGAGCCGCGACATCCGGCAGATCACCGGGGGCTTCTGGCACGACCTGTACAAGGGTGCGTATGGGCGGCTCGTGGCGGGCGCGCAGGCTTCCTACACGGAGCGCGACGCCTTCCGGGGCGCTTCCGGAACCCAGCCCTCCGCCCACCTCGTCACCGGGTTGGCCTCGCTGCGCTACTATCCGTTCTGAGGCCCCGGCCGGGGCTTAGCGCAGCCCCTCCGCCTGCAGGGCCTGCCGCACCGCGGGGCGCCCGCGCACCCGGCCGTACCAGGCCCGGAGGTTGTGCAGGTCGTCGAACTGGATGTCGGCCCGGTAATACGAGGTCAGCCACGGGGCCTGGCCCCAGCCGGTGAGCGCGAACAGGTAGGCGTCGGCGACCGTGAACGTGCCGCCCATCAGGAAGTCCCGCCCGGCGAGCTGGGCGTCGATCCAGGCATAGCGCGCCGCGAGCCTGGGCTTGGCGGTCTCGACCCAACGCCCCGCCAGCCGGGCGTAGAGCAGCGGAATGAAGCCCTTGTGGATCTCGGAATTGAGGAATCCGAGCATTTCCTGGAGGCGGTAGCGGGCGAGGCTCCCGTTTTCCGGGGCCAGGCGCGCCTCCGGCTTCAAGTCGGCCAGGTATTGCAGGATCGCGGGGCCCTCCCGCAGGACCGAGCCGTCGTCGAGGGCCAGCGCCGGGACGTAGCCGTGCGGGTTGATAGCGCCGTAATCCTCGCCCGCCTCCGTCCTGTGCGTGGCGTGATCGACGCGGCAGACGGTAAGGTCGAGCCCGAGCTCGTGGGCGACGATGTGCGGCGCGAGCGAGCAGCTCGCGGGGATGTAGTACAGCTTCATGGATAGACTCGGAAAACGCGCTGTTGCGGCGATGTCGGAAACCGTGGTTTCCTGAGTTATGCCTAGCGCAGACGAGATGATGGCGGAAGAACGCAAGAGTTTGAGCGTTGGGCACAAGAATTATACTGTGCCCGGCCGGGGTTCATGCCGATGAGGGAGACCGTGACGGGCTGCTCCGTGGAGCACGCGATGCACCTGCTCGGCGGCCGCTGGCGGCTGCTCCTGGTGTCCTACCTGATCGACGGGCCGAAGCGCTTCAACGAGCTCCGGCGCGACATGCCGGGCATCTCGCAGCGGATGCTCACCCTGGATCTGCGCGTCCTCGAAGCCGCCGGCCTGATCAAGCGCACCGTGTATCCGACGACGCCGGTCAAGGTGGATTACGCGCTGACCAAGGACGGCCTGCGCCTGAAGAAGGTCGTGGCCGTCGTCCAGGAATTCGGCTTGTGGCTGAAGCAGCGTAACGCGGTCTGAGCGCCGCCCCGGCCCGCGCCCGTCGCGGTCAATGCAGGGACGGGTTCGGCCCGGAGCGCTGCCGGTCGGCCAAGTGCTTGCCGATCTCGAGCAGCAGGGTCTCGGTCAGGGCGACGATGCGCGGGTCGCCGAATTCCGACACGGCGTTGTGCAGGGACAGGCACAAATCGGCGGTCTTGTTCAGCGCGTCCTCGATCGTGCGCCCGTCCCGGGTCGCGAAGGCGGTTCTGGTGGGCTTGCTGTCCGAGATCTCGACGACGACGCCCCGGCCGGTCGTGGGATGGCCGGCCTCGTCCAGGTAGAAATGCCCGCGGGTGAAGAGCCAGCGCAGGCGGCCTTCCGGGGACTGCACCCGGTATTCCGCGGTGTAGGAGCCGCCGGATTGCACGCAATCCAGGATGACCTGCGAGATGTGCGCCTGGTCCTCGTGATAGACCGCCCTCAGGATCTCGGCCAGGCTCACCCCGGCCCTCGACCGGGCCGGGCTGATGTTGAACAGCAGCGCCGTGACCGGATCGGCGCGCGCGTCGTCGTTGACGATGTCCCACATCCAGAACCCGACGCCGCCGGAGGCGTCGAGCGCCGCGATCAGGGCCGCCTCGGAGACGACATCGTCCGAATGGTCCAACAGGATATCCCCCGATATCGGTATCGTACGCCCGCGCATTGCCGGTTACTGAACCTGCGTGGGCTTATGAGCCGGATGTAACAGAAATCGTCGGGCGAATAGAGCGCGTCGGCAACAGCCGCGCTTGGCTCGGGCGCGGCGCGGCGCGCCGTCGGACCGGGACGCCGTCCGCATCGATGGATGGGGCGGCGTTCGGTCCCGGAGGGCCGGCCGTTGCAGGGCTGCGGCGCACCGAAGCGGGGCGTGCGAGGGCGCGCAGCCGAGGCCGGGAACGAAGGCTGTGGATCGCAGAAGGTGCCGCTAGATTTGCCTTTCAGGGCCGAAACCTTTATAAATTCCATCAATTCGGTTCAAAAAAATGAACTTAGGCTAGATCATGTCAGCGTTGCGGTATATTCTTCTCGGACTCTCCGTCCTATCGTTGGCGGTCGTGCTGGTCTTCTGGACCGTCAGCGGGCACGTGGCCGATCTGGGCGTGTTTTTGGTGACGACGTTTCTGGTCGCCAACAGCATTTATATTTTATTCTCCAGCCCGACATTGCGCGTGAGCTCTGTCTTCGATCGTGCGGCGACGGGGCTTGCTTTCGCGTCGCTCGAACTGCAGCACCAGGCCCAGGAGGCCAAGATCCGGGAAGCCGAGGCCGAGCGGATCCGGGCGGAAGAGGCCGAGCAGAACAAGTCTAAGCTGCGGGCGGCCGAGGAATTCATCAGCTACGTGCGCCAAAACCCGCTGATGCGGGGCCGGCAAGCCGTCGCGGTCAAGCAGATCACGCTGCGCAACGACTCGAAAAGCATCACGCTGCCGGCCCTGGAACTGCCGCGCCCCGCCCCGTCGGAGCTGAACGGCCAGCCCCGTGGCGATCTGGGTGCGACGAGCGTGAGCCACCCGCTGCCGACCCCCGGCGCGGTGCCGCGCCTGGAAGCCTGATCGGCCTCAACCGCCTCTCCGGCGGTGGCCCGGCGGCCGCCGGGGATCCGCGCCCGTCACGACCTCGCGATCAGGCACGCGGCGTCGCGCCCGGTCCGGGCCGCCACGGAACCATCTCGGCAGCCTGCGGCTTGCTGGGCTGGACCCGGGAAGGATTTGCTCCGCTCACGGTTCCTAGAGAAACCACCGCCCCCCAATGGCGGCACGAGAGGAAACATCCTTTGCGCACCACGATCCTCACCGCGGCCCTGCTGGCCGCCCTCGGCGCCGCCGTCGCGACCCCCGCCTCCGCCACCCCGCTCGCGCCCGGCGCCGTCGCCGCCCCGGCCGACATCGTCTCGACCGTCCAGATGGACCGCATGGAGCGCCGGATGGAGCGTCGCCACATGGAGCGCCGGATGATGCGCCGGCACATGGAGCGTCGCATGATGCACCGGGAGATGCGTCACCGCATGATGCGCCGCGAGATGATGCACCGCATGTAAGGCGGGACGCCGCCCGGGCCGCGTCCCGGGTTGCCCATCGCAGGCCCGGCCGTGGCGGAGACCGCGGCCGGGCCTTTTTCATGCGCCGCGCCGCCGCCGGATCCGGCGCGCCCGAGACGGCTCCGGAGGCCGATCGAACCATCTGCGGCGCACCGCGTTTCAAGCCTCCGATAGGAGACAGGTACGATGAAAGCGTTTTTGGCAGCGGTCGCCGTCGGCTTCGGCGTGATGTCCGCACTCGGTCCGGCTCAGGCGCAGCGCGGCCCCGATTACGGCTACGGGGATCGGGATTACGGCGGCCGGGATCGCGACGACGATTACCGGGGGCGTGACCGCGGCTATCGGGGGGATCGCGGCTACGGCGAGCGCGCCTATGGCGGGTTCGACGAGCGCGAGTACCTGCGCTGCAACCCGGATGTCCGCCGGGCGGTGTCGAACGGCCAGATGGAATCCGGCGCGGCGCATTACCGGACCTTTGGGCGTCGCGAGGGCCGCCGCCTGAGCTGCTGACCGGACCGCCGGCGCGCTGGGCTGAGGCCGCGATGGGTCTCGCCCTCGCAGACGACGGGACATGACAGGGCCTCCTCGGTGCCTCGTGCCGGGGAGGCGTTTTCGCGAGCTGAATGCCCGCCCTCGGGGGTGTTCCCGGGCCGGGCCGCCGCCGAGCGGCGCTCGCCATCCCACACCCTCATTCCGCGGGCCAGGCCCGCCCGCGTCGCGGCTTCGGCCCCGGAACCGCGTCAGATGAAACCCGCGCGCGGCATCCCGAATGCTTGCGGCCTTGACGGCGGGTCAGGTTGAAAACAAGCTCAAGCCTGTGTCGCTGCAGATCGGTGGGCGACCCACGAGTCTGGCCGCGCTGTTGCCTCAGGCTGCAGGCGCGGCTTCATCTTTGAGCGCGGGGGCGGGCGTGAGAACAATACTGTCGATGGCCATCGCTGGTCTTCTGACGATCGGTGCCGTGCAGGCCCAGGAGAAGAGCGGCCCGCTGAAGATCGGTATCTCCGCCGGCGTGACCGGGCCCTACGCGGCCTTCGGCGTGCAGGTGAAGAACGGCGCCAGCCAGGCGATCGAGGACATCAACAAGGCCGGCGGCATCAAGGGCCGCCTCTTCGAGGCGGTCTACGGCGACGACGCCTCCGACCCGAAGCAGGGCGTCTCGGTGGCCAACAAGCTCGCCGCGGAGGGGGTCAAGATGGTGGTCGGCGCCTTCGCCTCGAGCGTGTCGATCCCGGCCTCCGACGTCTATCTCGACGCCGGCATCGTCCAGGTCACCCCGGCCTCCACGAACGTGAAGTTCACCGAGCGCGGGATGTGGAACACGTTCCGCACCTGCGGCCGGGACGACCAGCAGGGCGTCGTGGCCGGCACGTATCTGGCCGCGCACCTGAAGGACAAGCGCATCGCCTTCGTCCACGACAAGTCGGCCTACGGCAAGGGCCTGGCTCAGGAGACGCAGATGACGCTCAAGTCCAAGGGCGGCAAGGAGGTGCTGTTCGAGGGCGTCAACCCGGGCGAGAAGGATTACTCGGCGCTGGTCTCCAAGTTGAAGTCGGCCAATGTCGACGTGGTCTATTACGGCGGCTTCCATACGGAAGCGGGGCTGATCCTGCGCCAGATGCGCGACCAGGGCCTCAAGGCGACGATGGTCGGCGGTGACGGCCTCGCCCCGAAGGAGTTCGTGCAGATCGCCGGCGACGGCGCCGAGGGCACGCTGATGACCTTCTCGCCGGATGCCCGCAAGAACCCGAACGCCCAGGCGGCGGTCGCCGCGTTCAAGGCCAAGAACATCGATCCCGACGCCTACACGCTCTACGCCTACGCTGCCGTGCAGGTGCTCGCCCGCGCCGTGGCCGAGACCGGCTCGAGCGAGGGCAAGGTGCTGGCCGACTGGCTGCACCAGGGCAAGACGATCGACACCGTGGTCGGCCCGATCGCCTACGACAAGAAGGGCGACCTCACCCGGCCCGACTACGTCATCTATGCCTGGAAGAAGGGCCCGGACGGCCGGATCGACTACGCCGGCAACGAGATCGCGCCGTAGGACCGGCGCTACGCCGTGACGCGCGCGCCGCCGGATCTGCGGCGCGTTCCGGGTAACCGCCCCGCCCTGCCCCGGGGGCGCCCTGTTCGATCTGGGAGCGTATCGTGAGAGCAACCCTGGCGTTTTGTCTCCTTGGGCTCCTGACGGCGGGCGCCGCGCAGGCGCAGGACAAGGGCGGACCGGTGAAGATCGGCATCGCCGCGCCGCTGACCGGCCCCTACGCGGCCTTCGGGGCGCAGGTGAAGAACGGCGCCAGCCAGGCGATCGAGGACATCAACAAGGCCGGCGGCATCAAGGGCCGGACCTTCGAGAGCGTGGTCGGCGACGACGCCTCCGACCCGAAGCAGGGCGTCTCGGTGGCCAACAAGTTCGCCGGCGCCGGGGTGAAGATGGTGGTCGGCACCTACAATTCCGGCGTGTCGATCCCGGCCTCCGACGTCTATCTCGACGCCGGCATCATCCAGATCACCCCGGCCTCCACCAACGTGAAGTTCACCGACCGCGGGATGTGGAACACCTTCCGCACCTGCGGACGGGACGACCAGCAGGGCGCGGTCGCCGGCGCGTATCTGGCCGATCACTTCAAGGACAAGCGCATCGCCTTCGTCCACGACAAGACCCCCTACGGCAAGGGCCTGGCCGACGAGACCCAGAAGGCGTTCAAGGCCAAGGGCGGCAAGGCCGTGATGGTCGAGGGCATCAACCCGGGCGAGAAGGATTACTCGGCGCTGGTCTCCAAGCTGAAATCCGCCACTGTCGATCTGGTCTATTACGGCGGCTACCACACCGAGGCCGGGCTGATCCTCCGGCAGATGCACGACCAGGGCCTCAAGGCGATCGTGGCGGGCGGCGATGCCGTGGCCGACAAGGAATTCGCCCAGATCGCCGGCCCGGCCGCCGAGGGCACGCTGATGACCTTCCCGGCCGACCCGCGCAAGAACCCGAACGCCCAGGCGGCGGTGGCCGCGTTCAAGGCCAAGAACATCGATCCCGAGGCCTTCACCCTCTACGCCTACGCGGCGGTGCAGGTGCTGGCCAAGGCGGTGGCCGAGACCGGCTCCAGCGACGGCAAGGCGCTGGCCGACTGGTTGCACCAGGGCAAGCCGGTGGAGACCGTCATCGGCCCGATCGCCTACGACACGAAGGGCGACATCACCCGGCTCGACTACGTCATGCATGTCTGGACGAAGGGCCCGGACGGCAAGATCGACTATTCCGGCCACGAGCTGACGCCGTAAGGTCACGCCCGGTCGGATGCGCCGTTCTCGGGGCGCCGCGCCCCGAGCCCCGCCAAAGGGCCGCGGGCCCTTTGGAATCCCGGGACCCGTGCGTCGACCCGGCGGAGGCGGGTACCTCTATCGGTCGAACGACCGTGGGGCGCCGAAGCCTTATGATCCCGCTCCACGTCGCGGCGCCAAGGGGGGAGCGATGTTCGATTTCAGCCAGCTCCGGTGCTTCGCCGCCGTGGCCGAGGAGCTGCATTTCGGGCGCGCGGCCGCCCGGCTGAACATGACCCAGCCGCCCCTGTCGCGGCAGATCCAGGTGCTGGAGCGGATCCTCGACGTGCAGCTCCTGGAGCGCACCAGCCGTTCCGTCCGGCTGACCGCGGCCGGGCGCAGCTTCCTCCCGGAGGCGCAGCGCATCCTGCGGCTGGCCGAGACCGCGACCCACGTCACCCGCCAGGTGGCGGCCGGGCGCGCGGGGGTGCTGAAGCTCGGCTTCACCGCGGCCTCGGCCTACGACTTCCTGCCCCGCCTCGTCACCGCGCTCCGGCGGGCCTTGCCGGACGTCACGCTCGCCCTGCGCGAGATGGTCAGCCGGGATCAGCTCGAGGAGCTGCTCGCCGGCCGTATCGACGCCGCGCTGGTGCGCCCGCCGGTCACCCATCCGGACCTGATCGCCGTCCGGGCGCTGGCCGAGCCCATGCTGGCGGCGCTGCCGGCCGGAAATGCTTTGGCCGTGCGCGCGCATCTCACCCCGGGCGAGCTCGGCGGCGAGCCGCTCATCGCCTACGCGCCGAACGAAGCCCGCTACTTCCACGACCTGGTTCAGGCCCTGCTCGCCGAGGCCGCGGTGGAGCCCCGGATCGTGCAGCGGCTCACCCAGATTCACTCGATCCTGGCCCTGGTCCGGGCCGATCTCGGCATCGCCCTGGTGCCGGCGGCGGCCGAGCGGCTGCGCTTCGAGGGCGTGGTGTTCCGGCCGCTCCTGCTGCCCGCCCCCCGCCCCGCCGAGCTCGTCCTGGCCTGGCGGCGCGACGCGGACGAGCCGCTGATCGCCCGGCTGGTCGCGATCCTGGCGGAGCTGCCCGCGCCCTGATCCATGCGCTTCCGGCATCGATCGATCCAGCCTTTGGCTTTGACGCGCGGCCGAAAGGCTGCGCCTGATACGGCAAGACGGCGCGCAGACGCCCGGAGCCGCCCGGAGGGATCGCGATGGACAGACTCACCAACCGCTTCAAGGCCGCCCTCGGCGAGGGGCGCCAGCAGATCGGCTTGTGGTGCAGCCTCGCCAGCCCGATCTCCACCGAGATCGTCGCCGGCGCCGGGTTCGACTGGCTGCTCCTCGACATGGAGCACTCGGCCAACGACCTGCGGGATATCTACGTCCAGCTTCAGGCGATGATGGAGAACGCCACCAACCCGGTGGTGCGGGTGCCGAGCGACGATCCGATCACCATCAAGCGCATCCTGGATGCCGGCGCGCAATCGCTGATGATCCCCAATATCGACGATGCCGCGCAGGCCGAGCGGGTCGTGGCGGCGACGCGCTACGCGCCCCGCGGCATCCGCGGCTTCTCGCAGGCCCCCCGGGCCGCCCGGTTCGGCCGCATCCCGGACTACCACACGCGCTGCGAGGCCGAGATCTACGTGATCGTGCAGGTCGAGTCGCGCCGCGCGCTCGACAATCTGGACGCGATCGCCGCCGTCGAGGGCGTGGACGGCGTGTTCATCGGGCCCGGCGACCTCTCCACCAGCCTCGGCTATCTCGGCCAGCAGGGCCATCCCGAGGTGGTCCGCACCATCGAGGACGCGGTCGGCCGGATCGTGCAGGCCGGCAAGCATGCCGGCATCCTCACGCCGAGCGAGGAGCTGGCCAAGCGCTATATCGCGGCCGGCACCCGGTTCACCGCGGTCGGCTCGGATCTGGGGCTGCTCGCGCGCAACGCCGAGGCGCTGGCCGGCCGCTTCCGCACCGAAGGCTGAGCGAGGAACCCCCGATGCAGGCCGAGACCGACAGCGCGATCCGCGAGCGCCCGGCCGGGGACGTGCCGCGCACGATCCGGCTGAGCGCGCGCGACAATGTCGCGATCGTGGTCAACGCCTTCGGGCTGCCCGCCGGCACGACCTTCCCAGACGGGCTGCGGCTCACCGAGTTCGTGCCGCAGGGTCACAAGGTGGCGCTCAGTGACATCCCGGAGGGTGGGGAAGTGCGCCGCTACGGCGAGGTGGTCGGCATCGCCACGCAGGACATCCCGCGGGGCGCCTGGGTCGAGGAATCCCGGGTCGCGACCCCGGTCGCCCCCGCCCTCGACGCGCTGGAGCTCGCCACCCGGGTGCCGGCCCCCTTAGCGCCGCTCGAGGGCTACACCTTTGAGGGCTACCGCAACCCGGACGGGTCGGTGGGCACCAAGAACATCCTGGCGATCTCGATCAGCGTGCAATGCGTCGCCGGCACCCTCGACGTGGCGATCCGGCGGATCAAGCAGGAGCTGCTGCCGCGCTTTCCCAATGTCGACGACGTGGTCGGGCTGACCCACGCCTATGGCTGCGGCGTGGCGATCAACGCCCCCGAGGCGGTGGTGCCGATCCGGACCCTGCAGAGCCTGGCCCAGAACCCGAATTTCGGCGGCGAGGTCATGGTCGTGGGGCTGGGCTGCGAGAAGCTCGTCTCGGAGCGGCTGCTGCCCGATGGCGGCGCGGCCGGGGACGGGGTGGTCCGCCTCCAGGATGAGCGCCACCAGGGTTTCTCCGCGATGCTCGACAGCATCCTGGCCATGGCGGAAGCCCGCCTGGAAGTGCTGAACCGGCGCCGGCGCGAGACCTGCCCGGCCTCCGAGCTGGTGGTCGGCCTGCAATGCGGCGGCAGCGACGCCTTCTCGGGCGTCACCGCCAACCCGGCGCTCGGCTTCGCGGCCGACCTCCTGGTGCGCTGCGGCGGCACCGTGCTGTTCTCCGAGGTCACGGAGGTGCGCGACGCGATCCATCTCCTGACCCCGCGGGCCAAGAACCCGGAGGTCGCCCAGGCCCTGATCCGCGAGATGGCCTGGTACGATGCCTATCTCGCCAAGGGCGAGGCCGACCGGAGGGCCAACCCGTCGCCCGGCAACAAGAAGGGCGGCCTCAACAACATCGTCGAGAAGGCCCTGGGCTCGGTCGCCAAATCCGGCACCGGCGCGATCTCGGGCGTCCTGGCGCCGGGCGAGCGGGTGCGCGAGAAGGGGCTGATCTTCGCCGCGACCCCGGCGAGCGACTTCGTCTGCGGCACGCTCCAGCTCGCCTCGGGGATCACCCTGCAGGTGTTCTCTACCGGCCGCGGCACGCCCTACGGTCTCAGTCAGGCCCCGGTGATCAAGGTCGCGACCCGCACGGAGCTCGCCGAGCGCTGGTCCGACCTGATCGACCTCGATGCCGGCCGCATCGCCACCGGCCAAGCCACGATCGAGCAGGTCGGCTGGGAGCTGTTCCACCTGATCCTCGACGTGGCGAGCGGGCGCAAGCAGCCCTGGTCCGACCGCTGGGGCCTGTTCAACGACCTGACCCTGTTCAACCCGGCGCCGATCACCTGAAGCCCGGGTGCATGCGGCGGGGCGTCGCATGCACGGCCGGACTCTGCTAGGCATCCGGCACTGCCATGACGCTGCCGATTCCCGCCCCCCGGACCGTTCTCTTCCGCCTGCACTGGGCGCTCGGCCTCACCGCCGGCTTCGTGCTCGCCCTCATGGGCGTGACCGGGGCGCTGATGAGCTACGAGGAAGCGATCACCGCCTTCGCCAACCGCGACCGGACGCGGGTCGAGGCGGGGGACCGGGTGCCGCTCGCCCCCACGGCCCTCGCCGCCCGGATCGATGCCCAGGCGGACGGCCGCCGGGTGAACGTCCTCACCCTGTCGGACGACCCGCAGGCCAGCGTGTTCGTGCGCTTCGCCCGGGATCCCGAGACCCGCGCGCGGCCGCCCTCGGTCTACGCCGACCCCTATGACGGCGCGGTGCTCGGGCCGGTGCGGCTCGAGGCGGCGTTCACGACGGTGCGGGACCTGCACCGCTGGCTGCTGCTCCCCGGCGGATCCAAGGGCTGGGGCCGGACCATCACGGGCGCCTGCACCCTGGCGCTGATCGTGTTCCTGGCCACCGGCCTCTACCTGCGCTGGCCCAAGGTCCATCGCTGGCGGATCTGGCTCAAGCCGAGCCTGTCGCGGCCCGGCCGGCCGCGCTGGTGGTCCCTGCACGCCGTGGCCGGGACCTGGCTGACGCCGGTCTACCTGGTGATCGCGCTGACCGGCCTGACCTGGTCCTACCCGTCGTTCAAGGACGGGGTGACCTGGCTGCTCGCCGGGACGCCGGAGCGAACGAAGCCCGCCCGCAGGGCCGGAAGCCGGGAGGTGTCCCCGGCGCCGGAGGCCGGGTCCGAGCCCGCCCTCGACCGGGCCTGGGCGGCGTTCCGGGTCGGCGAGGGGCAGGAGGCCGGCCTCGTGATCCTCACCCTGCCCGGGGCCGACACGAAGGCGATCCGAATCCGCTGGCTGCCCCGGGGCGTCGACGCCCTGAGCGCCCGCAACGAGGCGCGCTACGACGCCGCCACGGGGGCGCTGCTCGCCACCGAGCACGCCGCCGACACGCCGCTGGGGCGGCGCATCGTCGAGAACGTCCTGGAAGTGCATCGCGGCCGGTTCTTCGGCAGCTTGGTCGCGCTGCTGTTCTGCCTCGCGGCGCTGTCCCTGCCGGGCTTCGCCGCCACCGGCCTGACCCTCTACATCCTGCGCCGCCGCGCCGCCCGCCGGCGCCGCCCCGCGCCGCCCATACGCGCGGCAAGCCCCCAGCGCGAGCCCGTCGGCGGCACCGGTCGATAGGAGAGCGGCGAAAACCGGGTTCCCAAAGGGCTCAGCCCTTTGGCGGGGTTCAGGGGCGGAGCCCCGAGATACCAGGACTCCGCTCTGGACCCGCACAAGATCCGAGACCTTATGGAACCACGACTTTGGCCGGCCCGGCCGCGCGGCTCACATCCGCGCGGTGATCGTCGCCAGGACCGTGAAGGGCGCGCCGGGGGTATTGTTGAACTGATTGGTCGGCTGCTCGATGTAACGCGCGTTGGTCAGGTTGCGGACATTGACCGAGAACCGGTAATGCGCGTCGATGTCGTAATACACCGCCGCGTCGACCCGATTGTATGCCCCGACCTTGTAGCTGTTGTTGAGGTCGCCGAAGCGCTGGCCGACATGGGTGATGCCGAACCCGAGGCCGAGCCCTCGCAGGGGACCGGCCTGGACATCGTAGGTCGTCCACACGCTGCCGCTGAAGGCCGGCGCGCCGACGAGGCGGTTGCCGACCGCGAAGACCCTGTCCTTGGTGATCCGCGCATCGAGATAGCCGACGCCGCCGATGACTTTCCAGCCCGGAAGGATCTCGCCAGCCAGATCCGCCTCGACACCCTCCGAGCGCTGTTGGCCGGTGATCACCGAAAAGCCCGTGTTGACCGGGTCGTTGCCGGCGACGTTGTCCCGGGTGATCCGGAAGGCGGCCGCGCTCAAGGTCAGGTCGGGGCTGATGTCGATGCGGGTTCCGACCTCGACCTGCTCGCCGGTCTCGGGCGCCGGGTTGACGACGTTGAGCACGTTCGCGGTCTGGGGCACGAAGGAGGTGGCGTAGCTGGCATAGAAGGTCAGCGGCTCGAACGGCCGATAGATCAGGCCGACGCGCGGCGAGGCGCCGAACAGCTCCTGTTCGGGGGGCTGGGTCTTCGAGCCGGGCACGCGGGCGAAGTAATACTGCGTGCCGAGGTCGAACCGGGCGCCGAGCACGAGCTGCAACTCGGGCGTGAGGGCGATCTGGTCCTGCAGGTAGAACCCGAACAGTTCGAGCCGCTGCTTCAGGTCTTGCTGGAGCGAGAGCGCTCCGGGCGTGCCGCCGAAGACCGGATTGAAGAAGCTGACCGGGGTGTAGGAGCCCTGCTGGGAATAGGCGTGGCGAAAACCGTTGGTATATTCGAAGCCCACGAGGGCGGTGTGAGCGAAGCCGAGCGTGTCGAACTTCATCACCGCCTCGGTCTGGGTATCCACGGCGGCGAAATGCGAGTCGACTGAGATGTCGCGGCGCGTGACCTGGGTGCCGGCATTGGTGACGCCGGTGGCGCGGGCCGCAAACGTGTTGAAGGCGCCCCATTGCCCGTTGATGACTTGCCGCAGCGTCAGGTTCTCATTGACGTCGTGCTCGGCCCGCATCGTGATCGCATTGAACTCGCCGTAATAGCGCGAGGACGGCTCGCCGTAGTAGCGGCGGATGTTGTCGAGCGGCACGCGCCCGCGAAAGGCGGTCAGTCCCTCATCGTACTGAGTGCGCTGGCTGGTGGCTTCCGCGTTGATGTAGACCCGGGTGTCGGCGCTCGGCGTCCAGCTCAGGGCCGGTGCAATGAAGACGCGGCGATTGGTGTTGTCGCCGATATTGCGGAAGGTCGGATCCTCCTGCGCGGCGACGGTAAGACGCGCGGCGAGACCGTCGATGGACGGGATCGCGCTCGAGACCGAGCCCTGGAACCGCCGGAAGCCGAAGCTGCCGCCCTGGACGCTCGCATCCGCGGTCGGCTCCAGGGTCGGCCGGCGGGTGACGATGTTGACGACACCGCCCGGATCGCCCCGGCCGAACAACACGGAGGCCGGCCCCTTGATCACCTCGACCCGTTCGGCGTTCGCGAGGTCGCGTTCCACCGGGTAGAAGTTGATCGCCGGGTTGGTCAGGACGCCGTCGACCGCGAAGACCTGCGTGGAGAAACCGCGGATGACGTAGTTCTGCGAGCGCCCCTGGACGGTGCTGCCGGGTGTCACGTTGCTGACATTGGTCACGGCATCGGTCAGGCGCAGATCCTGCTGGTCCATGATTACCTGGCGCGGGACGATGTTGATCGATTGCGGGGAGTCGCGCACTGGCGTGTCGGTCTTGGTCGCGGTCGCCGAGCGCGTAGCGCGGTAGCCCACGACCGGGCTGTCCGCCCGCTCCACGGCCGGGCCGGTGCCGGTGACGCTCAGCTCCGAGAGGACGACCTCGTTCTGAACGGCATTGGATTGTGCGTGAACGACAGTCGTCGATGCCAGAAGCAGGGTGATTGCCAGTCCCGGCGGCGTAGACGCGAAAGAAATCCGTCCGGTTCTTGCAGCAAAAATCCGGTTGTCGTAACCCTGCGGCATAGTTTTTAGTCGTTCTCAAGAAGATCGTCGCCTCGGGGCGCTTCGATCCTTGAGTACGATTGAGGTTCCGTTTCAATGCTTGATTGTAAGTGCTGCGCTCAGGGGCACGGGATCTCATCCAGCGTGACCGGCGTGTCACACGTTGCCATTGGAATAACTTCAAATTCGACCGGATATGCCTACTTTAACGTGCGCATCGCCGATGGTGCACGTCCAGACGTGGATCCGGCCGTCACTGCGATCCGGATCCCACCGGAACAGTGACGCTGTTCGAATCAGCGTCGGGCGCAGGTCACGCCTGTAACGGGGAGAGGCGCGCCGTGCAGCTGGGTGCAGCCGGCCGGCCTGCATGAGGGGGGGATTGCAGGCCGGCCGGCCTACCGCGCGCCGCGTCCGGGCGCGCGATCTCGGGGAGCGTCCGGGCCGGGCCCGATGGTGGGGCGATCGGGCCCGGGGCCGCTCAGGCGAGCGCGGTGATCCGCGGCCCGGCGCGGGTGGCGCGCGGCAGGCGGCCGTCGAGGCCGATCTCCAGCAGGGTGTGGAGCTGGGCCACCGCGGGGGCCGGGTCGTAATCGGGCAGGATCGCGCGGCTGACCAGGATCCCCTTCATCAGCGGGGCGAGCAGCGCGTAGAGATGGTCCGGATCACAATCCGGGCTGGTGGCCAGCGCCGCGAAGGTCGCGGTGAACCAGTCGCGGGTCTCCGCCTCGGTCCGCGCGGTCAGGTCGGCGATGGCCGGGTTGCGGGTGGCCTCGGACCAGATCTCCATGCGCAGCACCGCGGCCTCGCGGGTGACCGACACGAAGTACCGCGCGATGATGTCGAGCAGGGCCCCGCGCCGGTCGCCGCTGCGCTCCATCTCGGCGACGCGCTCGGCGCCGCGCGCGCATTCGCGCTCGACCAGGCCGACGACCAGGGCCTCCTTGGATTCGAAGTAGCGGTAGAAGTTGCCCGGGCTCATCGCGGCCTCGCGGGCGAGGTCCTGCATGGTGGCCCGGTGAAAGCCGTTGCGCACGAAGCAGGCTTCGGCGGCGTCGAGGATGTGCTCCCGCCGCGCCTCGGCGCTCGCCGTGACGGTCACGGGGCGAACTGCGCGACCGCGGCGACGCGGCTCTGGTCCTTCGCGGAGCCGGTGGCGGCGCAGGCCTGGGCCGTCTGGCTCAGATCCGCGCAGAGGCGCGCCTGCCAGCCTTTCGGGCCCGCCCCGGTCCAGCTGATCAGCGCCATCCAGGCGAGGACCAGCACGGCCGCGAAGGTGAGGTTCGCCGGGGTGCAGAACGCCCGAAGGGTCGTGAGGAGACGCGTGGCCCCCGTCCCGGACGGATCGAACCGGTCCTCATCCAGATCGGACCAACGGCCTTCGAGCGACAGAGCCATGGCTCACTCCTGCTTGCCTCTCCGTCGTAATGAACGCTCATTCTCACGTCAATGAACGTTCGTTCTCAGGAGGCGGCCGTGAGCCGATATGGTTTCCGAATCCTGGCTTGGCGGCCGCCGCGTCAACGCAAGTGAGGTGAGGGCATCCGGTTCGAGGCCTCGCCCCGGAACACCCCGCCCCTGCCCCGGAGCGGCCGGCCGACCTTAAGAAGGCCGCTCGTTCGGAGCCGGGGGCGCCGCCCCGGCTCCGGAACCGTGTCGGCTCAGGCGTGGCCGGCCGGCTTGAGGGCGCCGGTCCGGTCGTGGAAATCCGGCCCGTTCACCGTGCGGGCGACGTGGCCGGCCCGGATCAGGTAGTCGCCGAAATGCTCGCCGGGCTTCCGGCCCTTGGCGAAGTCGGCAAAGAGCGGATCCAGCGTGTCGCGGATGTCGGAGGCCGCGACGTCTTCCTTGTAGAGCTTGCCCAGGCGCGAGCCGTCGAAGGCGGCGCCGAGATAGAGGTGATAGCGCTCGGGACCGCGGCCGACGAGGCCGATCTCGGCGATGAACGGGCGGGCGCAGCCGTTGGGGCAGCCGGTGGAGCGGATCGTGATCTCCTCCTCGGCGAGCCCGTGCGTGGCGAGGCTCTCCTCCAGCTCGGTCATCAGGCTCGGCAAGTAGCGCTCGCTCTCGGCCAAGGCGAGGCCGCAGGTCGGCAGCGCCACGCAGGCGATGGAGTTGCGCCGCAGCGCGCCCGCGCCCTTGGTGATGCCGTACTGGTCGACCAGGGCCTCGATCGCGGCGCGCTTGGCCCCGGGGACGTTGGCGATGATCACGTTCTGGTTGGCGGTGAGGCGGAAATCGCCCTCGTGCACCTCGGCGATCTTGCGCAGGCCGGTGAGGAATTGCGGGCCGTCCTCGTAATCCTTGATCCGGCCGGAGGGGATGTAGAGAGTCAGGTGGTGGCGGCCGTCATCGCCTTCGGTCCAGCCGAAGCGGTCGCCGTTGTTGGTGAAGGTGAAGGGCTTCGGCGCGCCGAGCGTCTTGCCGATCCGGGTCTCCACCTCGGCCCGGAAGGCGTCCAAGCCGTAGCGCTCGATCGTGTACTTCAACCGGGCGTTCTTGCGGTTCTTGCGGTTGCCCCAGTCGCGCTGGACGGTCATCACCGCCTCGGCGACCTTGATGGCGTCCTCGGGCGCCACGAAGCCCATCACGTCGGCGGTGCGCGGGAAGGTGTCGGGCTCGCCATGGGTCATGCCCATGCCGCCGCCCACGGTGACGTTCCAGCCGGTCACCTGGTTCTTCTTGTCCAGGATGGCGATGAAGCCGAGATCGTGGGCGAAGATGTCGACCTCGTTGGAGGGCGGCACCGCCACGACGATCTTGAACTTCCGCGGCAGGTAGGTGCGGCCGTAGACCGGCTCGACCTCTTCCTCCTCGCCGCCGACCACGCGCTCGCCGTCGAGCCAGATCTCGCGCCAGGCGCTGGTCTTCGGCAGCAGGCTGTCAGAGATGTCCTTGGCGAGCCGGTGGGCGGCCTTGTGGGCACCGACCTGGGCCGGGTTGGTGGCCGCCATGACGTTGCGGTTCACGTCGCCGCAGGCCGCGATCGTGTCGAGCAGGGCCGCGTCGATGGCCGCCATCGTGCGCTTGAGGTTCGACTTGATCACGCCGTGATACTGGAAGGTCTGGCGCGTGGTCGCCCGCAGGGCGCCGCCGGCATAGGTGACCGCGATGTCGTCGAGCGCCAGCCACTGCTTGGGGCTGATCACGCCGCCGGCGATGCGCAGGCGGATCATGAAGCTGTAGGCCTTGTCGAGCTTCTTCTTGGTCCGCTCCGGGCGCAGGTCGCGGTCGTCCTGCATGTACATCCCGTGGAACTTCACGAGCTGCCCGTCATCCTCGGAGATCGCCCCGGTGGCGTGCTTCAGCAGGCCGTCGGCCAAGCCGCCGCGCAGATAGCCGCTGGCGATCTTGATGTGCTCGTTGGCGGCGAGCTGGGCGGCGCGGGCCGCCTCGGCATCGGTGATCGGCCGGTCCTTGGGCGGCGTCTCGTAGACGCGGGGAGCCGGGGTCGGAGCCAGGGCCGGGGCGTCGTCGCGGGGGCTGTGGTCGTCCATGGGATCACTTCCAAAGTCTTGACTGCGTCCCCGCCCCCTGGGCGGGCGGGATCGTCACACATCCTGGTCTCGAAGGTCCGGGAGCGTCTGCGGGTGCGAGGCCGAGCCCCGCCGTCGGGCTCCCCCCGATGCATCAGGGCTCCGCCCTGACAACCCGCCAAAGGGCGACACGCCCTTTGGAAACCCGGACCGACCCGTGCTGCGTCGGCCTACGGTCTAGTAAACGTCCTGCTGGTAGCGGTGGCTGCGCTCCAGAGCCGCAACCTGCGCCTCGGCATCGGCCGGGCTCAAGGATTTGGCGGTCTCGTAGGCCCGCACCACCGCGGCGCGCACGTCCTTGGCCATGTGCTTGGCATCGCCGCAGACGTAGAAATGGGCGCCGCCCTCCAGCCAGGAGACCAGCTCCTTGGCGTTGTGGGTGATCCGGTCCTGCACGTAGATCTTCTCCGGCTGGTCCCGGGAGAAGGCCACGTCGATCTTCGTCAGCGAGCCGTCCTCCAGGGCCTCCTGCCATTCGAGCTGGTACAGGAAGTCGTGCAGGAAGTGGCGGTCGCCGAAGAACAGCCACGAGCGGCCGGGCGCCTCGATGGCGCGGCGCTCCTGCACGAAGGCGCGGAACGGGGCGACGCCGGTGCCGGGGCCGACCATGATGATGTCGGTGGCCGGATCCTGCGGCAGGCGGAAATGCCGGTTCGGCTTCAGCCGCACCCGCAGCTTGGCGCCGTCCCGGATCCGGTCGGCGACATGCACGGAGGCGACGCCCGAGCGGGCCCGCCCATGGGTCTCGTAGCGCACCGCCACGATGGCGAGGTGGACCTCGTCGCCCACTTCCTTGCGCGAGGACGCGATCGAGTAGGCGCGCGGCGGCAGCGGCCGGGTGATGGTGTTGAGGTGCTCAGGCGTCAGCGGGGCCGGGAAGGTCGCGAGCAGGTCGATCAGGTGCCGCCCCTCGATCCAGGCCCGGGCCTCGCCGCTGTCGATCAGCTTCTGCGCGTCGGCGTGGCCGGTTGCCTTGACGAAGCGCTCGATCGTGGCGGCCGACAGGGTGGTGATGTCGCGCTCGGCCAGCAGCGCCTTGCGCAGGGCCTCGTCGCCCGACAGGCCCGCGGCGCCCAGGATCTCGTCCACGAGCTGCGGGTCGTTCTCGGGGAAGATCTCCAGCGAATCGCCGGGCTCGTAGGCGGGCGCCCCGTCCTCGAAGGCGAGCGCGAGGTGGATCGTCTCCTTGTCCGAGCGCGAGGAGTTGAGGTTCACGTGCTCGACGACCTCGACCACCAGCGGCTCGCGGCTCGGCTCGGCATCGTCGTCCTCGCCCGCGGCGGCGCGGGCGAAATCCACCGCCACGACGTTGTCGGGCGTCTCGGCCGGCGCGAGGGCCTTGAGGGTGTTCTTGATCCAGTCGGCGGCCGGCTTCTCGAAATCGAGATCCAGGTCGGCGCGCTCGGCGGCGCGCTTGCCGCCCAGGGCCTCGAAGCGCGCGTCGAGCGCCTTCCCGATGGCGCAGAACTCCGCGTAGGAGGTGTCGCCCAGGGACAGGACGGCGAATTCCACCCCGTCGATGCGCGGGGCGCCCTCCCCCATCAGCTCGCCATAGGCGCGCACGGCACGGGCCGGCGGCTCGCCCTCGCCCCAGGTGGCCGCGATGGCGACGAGCTTGCCCGCCTTGGGCAGGGTCGCGACGTCGAGATCGGAGAAATCCACGACCTTCGGCTTGAAGCCCTGCTTGCGCGCCAGCTTGGCGACGTTGCCGGCCAGCGCCTCGGAATTCCCCGACTCGCTGGCGTAGACGATCGTCAGCGGCTCGGCGGCCTTGGGCGGGGCGGCCGGGACGGCGGCCGGCTGGCCCCCGGCGGCGTCGAGGCCCGCCAGGAAGCCCGCGAGCCACGCGCGCTGCACGGGGGTCGCGCTGCCGAGCACGGCATCGAGGCTGGCGCGCTCGCCGTCGCCGAACGGGGCGGTGCGCGGAAGGAGATTCTGGCGTGCCATCAGGGGACCATGTCGTGGCCTACGGGGCCGGTGTCAATCGAAAACGTTCTTTTTGCAGAACGCGCCTGAACTAGGATATTGCATTCGTTGCGCCGCAATAAAAGAGAAGATCATTCTCCAACGACGGCGAGGACCGGGGCGGTGCCGGGGAGATGGCGTCCGGTCTTGGGCGGGGCCGGAAGCGGCAGGGCTGTGGTGGACTTGACCTTCTCCATGGCGAATCGCGAGGTGACGTTCTTCAACGGCAGCACCGCGATAAGCTGCTTGTAGAAGCTGTCATAGGCCTGCATGTCGGCAACCACGACGCGCAACATATAATCCACGTCGCCGGCCATCCGGTAGAATTCCAGCACCTCCGGCATGGCCGAGATGGTCGCAGCGAAGCGCTGCAGCCATTCCTGGGAGTGGTCGGCGGTCTCGATCGAGACGAACACCGTGAGCCCGAGGCCGAGCTTGACCGGGTCGAGCACCGCGACCCGCCGGTCGATCACGCCGTCGGCCTCCAGCTTCTGGATGCGCTTCCAGCACGGGGTCTGAGACAGGCCGACGCGCTCGCCGATCGCCGCGATGGAGAGGGTCGCGTCCGCCTGCAGCAGGGCCAGAATCTTCAGATCGATGGCGTCCAAAGTCGTCTCCGTGGGATCCATCCACGCTGGGCCGCGCGCGGGAAGTGTAGGCGTTTTACAGGGCCGCCGAGAAGAATCTTTTGTCGTGCGGGGTCTCGGGTGCGGAGGAACGGGGTGCGCCACCGCACGCCAGGACGCCCGGATATGCCCGACAAGCAACCCGCGGCGCCTTGACTTCGTTCGTTATAGCGAACATTTCGACCCTTCGACAACAGGGTGCGGCGCGGTCTGCGCCCTTTCCCACGATCCAACCTCAGGACATGTCGCGATGACCCGTCCGGACCGAACGATGGCCGACTCCCTCGCGGAAAGGTTGTCGGGGCTCGACCTGCCAGGCCGGCTCCACCTGATCGCCGCCGAGATCCCCGGCCGCCTCGTCTTCACCACGAGCCTCGGCGTCGAGGACCAGGCGCTGACGCACGGGCTGGCGATGGCCGGGCTGGCGAAGGGCCGCGTGGAGATCGTCACCCTCGATACCGGCCGGCTGTTCCCGGAGGCCTACGACACCTGGGCCGAGACCGAGTCGGCCTACGGCATCCGGATCGCGGCCTATGCGCCGGAACGGGGAGCCGTGGAGGCGTTCGTCCGCCAGGAGGGCATCAACGGGTTCCGGCGCTCGGTCGCGGCCCGTCAGGCCTGCTGCGGCTTCCGCAAGGTCGAGCCGTTGGGCCGCGCCCTCGACGGGGCGAGCGGCTGGCTCACCGGCCTGCGCGCCGGCCAGTCCGCCAACCGCGCCGAGACGCCGCTCGCCGCGTTCGATCCCGCCCGCGGCCTGATCAAGCTCAACCCCCTGGCCGACTGGTCCCGGGCTCAGGTTGACAGCTTCGTGCGCGAGAACTTCATTCCCTACAACGTGCTGCACGATCGCGGCTTCCCGTCGATCGGCTGCGCCCCCTGCACGCGCGCCGTGAAGCTCGGCGAGCCGGAACGCGCCGGGCGCTGGTGGTGGGAGCAGGAAGAGAAGAAGGAGTGCGGCCTGCATGTCGGCCGCCCCGCCGCGTCGATCCAGCCGGGCCAGGAGCCCGCGATTTTCGAGAGCAATCCAGACGTGAAGACCCGCCAGCCGGAATTCGCCCGATGAGCGCCGCCCTCGCCCCCGTGCCCCCGGGCGCCCCCGCCGACCGCCTCAGCCACCTGAAGCGGCTCGAGGCCGAGAGCATCCACATCTTCCGGGAGACGGTCGCCGAGACCGAGAACCCGGTGATGCTCTACTCGATCGGCAAGGATTCCTCGGTGCTGCTGCACCTGGCGCTCAAGGCCTTCGCGCCCGGCACCCTGCCGTTCCCGCTGCTCCACGTCGACACGACCTGGAAGTTCCGGGAGATGATCGCTTTCCGCGACGCCCGGGTGAAGGAGCTCGGCCTCGACCTCCTGGTCCACACCAACCCGGACGGGCTCGCCCGCGGCATCGGGCCGGTGAGCCACGGCTCCGAGGTCCATACCGACGTGATGAAGACCCAGGCGCTGCGCCAGGCGCTCGACAAGCACAAGTTCGACGCGGCCTTCGGCGGCGCCCGCCGGGACGAGGAGGCGAGCCGCGCCAAGGAGCGGATCGTCTCCTTGCGCACCGCGCAGCACCGCTGGGATCCCAAGCGCCAGCGCGCCGAGCCCTGGCACCTCTACAATCTGAAGAAGAAGCGCGGCGAGTCCCTCCGGGTGTTCCCGCTGTCGAACTGGACCGAGCTCGATATCTGGCTCTACATCGAGCAGGAAAACATTCCGATCGTGCCGCTCTACTTCGCCGCCGAACGCCCGGTGGTGGAGCGCGACGGCCAGCTGATCATGGTCGACGACGACCGCCTGCCGCTGGAGCCCGGGGAGGTTCCGCAGCAGCGCCTCGTCCGCTTCCGGACGCTCGGCTGCTACCCGCTCACCGGCGCGGTGGAGAGCGACGCGGCGACCCTCCCGGAGATCGTCGGCGAGACGCTGGCGGCGCGCACCTCGGAGCGCCAGGGCCGGGTGATCGACAAGGACGGCGCGGGCGCCATGGAGCGCAAGAAGCAGGAAGGCTATTTCTGATGACGGTGCACCAGGCTCCCACCGCGTTCAGCGACCGTGCCGCCACCTATCAGGCGTTCCTGGCCGCCCACCAGAACAAGGCCGTGCTGCGCTTCATTGCCTGCGGCTCCGTGGATGACGGCAAGTCGACCCTGATCGGCCGGCTCCTGCACGACACCAAGCAGATCTTCGACGACCAGATCTCGGCGCTCCAGCGCGATTCCCGTCGCCACGGGACGCAGGGGCAGGAGATGGACCTGGCCCTGCTGGTCGACGGCCTCCAGGCCGAGCGCGAGCAGGGCATCACCATCGACGTCGCCTACCGGTTCTTCTCCACCGACAAGCGCTCGTTCATCGTCGCCGACACCCCCGGCCACGAGCAGTACACCCGCAACATGGCCACCGGCGCCTCGACCGCGGACGTGGCGGTGATCCTGGTGGATGCCCGCCAGGGCCTGATCCGCCAGACCCGGCGCCACGCCCTGCTGGTCTCGATGCTGGGCATCCGCCGGGTGGTGCTGGCGGTGAACAAGATGGATCTGGTCGGCTGGTCGCAGGACAAGTTCGACGCGATCCGGGCGGGCTTCACCGACTTCGCCCGCGGGCTGAACTTCACCGAGGTGAAGGCGATCCCGCTCTCGGCCAAGAACGGCGACAACGTCGTGGAGCCGGGCATCGCCGCCCCCTGGCACACCGGCGGCACCCTGCTCGAATACCTGGAGACCGTGCCGGTGCACGCGGAGGCGCTCAACGCCCCGTTCCGCATGGCGATCCAGTGGGTCAACCGGCCGAATTCCGAGTTCCGCGGCTATAGCGGGCGGATCGCCAGCGGCCGGGTTCGCCCCGGCGATGCGATCACGATCCAGCCTTCCGGCCGGACCTCGACGGTGGCGCGGATCTACACCGCCGACGGCGACCTGCCCGAGGCCGGCGAGGACGAATCCGTGACCCTCGTGCTGGCCGACCAGATCGACGCCTCCCGCGGGCAGGTGATCGCGGCGTCTGGCGCGCCGCTGCGGGTGGCGGAGCAGTTCGAGGCCCGCCTGTTCTGGGCGGCCGAGACCGAGCTTGCGCCGGGGGCGAGCCTGCTCGCCAAGATCGGCACCGCCACGGTCAACGCCACGGTGGAGCGGATCGTCTCGCGGATCGATCCCGAGACCGGCAATCCGGGTCCGGCCGAGCGCCTCGCCGCCAACGACATCGCGGACGTGGCCCTGCGCCTCGACCGGCCGGTGGCGGTGGATGCCTACGCGGCCAACCGCGAGACCGGCAGCCTGATCCTGATCGACCGGGAGACCACCGACACGGCCGCCCTCGGGCTGGTCCTGGCGCCGAAGGGCGAGGCCGCCCCGGCAGCCGCCGCCGCGCCGTCCGCTGGCGAGAAGGCTCCCGGCCTGCTCGGGCGCCTCGGCCGCCTGCTCGGTCGCTGACGCTGGTCGAGGTCCTGGATCCACAAGGTCCGGGACCTTGTGCGGGTCCAGGGCGGAGCCCTGGTTCATCGGGGCTTCGCCCCGATACCCCACCAAAAAGCTCGCCCTTTGGAATCCCCCTAAGCTGCTTCCGAGACCGCGCCGAGGCCCCAGGCCTGGGCCAGCCGCGTATAGGAGTCGTGCCGGGCCGCCTGATCGGGGATCGCCGTGACGATCATCAGCTCGTCGGCCTGCGTCCGCGCGACGAGATCCGTGAGCGTCGCCCGCAGGGTCTCCGGGCCGCCGACATGCAGCTTGTCGCGGCCGCGCTCGATCTGGGCCCGCTCGGCATCGGAATACGGGTAGGCCAGGGCTTCCTCGAGGCTGGGCAGCGGGCGGTACTCGCCGCGCTCCCGCCGCAGGGTCGACAGCCGCGCGCTCGCCGCCAGACGCTCGGCCTCCGCATCGGTGGCGCCGCAGATCGCCGCAACGGCCAGGATCGCGTGGGGCCGCTCGCCGAGGCGAGTCGGCCGGAACAGGCGGCGATAGGCCAGCATCGGCGCCTCGGCCGGCATTCCGGAGAAGTGCTGCGCGAAGCCGAAGCCGCAGCCGATCTCGCCGGCGAGCTGGGCGCTGTAATCGGACGAGCCGAGCAGGAAGATCGGCGGCAGCGGCACCCCGGCGGGGCTCGCCTGGATCTTGGCGAAGGGATGCCCGTCCGGGAAGCCGCCGTCCCAGAACAGCAATTCCTGCAGGCGGTCGAGGAAATCGTCGTTGCCGCCCTGGCCGGGCGCCTCCCGGCGGCGCAGCGCCCGGGCGGTGAGCCCGTCGGTGCCGGGCGCGCGCCCGAGGCCGAGATCGATCCGGCCCGGGAACAGGGCTTCCAGCACCCGGAACCGCTCGGCCACCATGAGCGGCGCGTGGTTCGGCAGCATGATGCCCCCCGAGCCGACCCGGATCGACCGGGTCGTGGCGGCGATCTGGCCGATCATGATCTCGGGGGCCGGGCTCGCCACGTTGGGCAGCGCGTGGTGCTCGGCCAGCCAGTAGCGCCGGTAGCCGAGACCGTCGACGTGGCGCGCCAGCGCCAGCGTGTCGTGCAGCGCCTGCGCCGCGGTCGAATCGGCGCTGACGAAGGAGAGGTCGAGGACGGAGAGCGGTGTCATGGACAGGAGATGGGGAGGCGGGTGGGCCGGTGCGAGGGCGGCTCGTCCTGGCTGCGGCTCCTACGTCTGGCTATCGTAGAAAGCTTCGAAATCCCGGCCGCCGTAGAAGATGTTCAGGATACGCACTGATCCACGCTCCACGCGGTAGGCGATGACGGCCGACCGCTCGAAGGGCACCGTCCGTAAGCCTTCCGAGAGGTCATCGCGAGGCCTGCCGGCGTGAGGCGCATCACCGATGCGATCACACCGGTCCTTGATCCGCTGCGTGAACCGTCGCGCCGTTGGAACGTCCTGACTGAGGTGGAAAACCGTGCGAAAGATATTGGCCAAGTCTGCCCGCGCTTGAGCGCGAAACACGACGGGCAGTCTACGCACGGCGAGTTTCCCGCTGGGCTTCGGCGAACAGCTCGTCGAGATGCTCCTGAACCTCTTCGCTGCTCAGATCCGGATGAGGGTCGTCGAGGGAGCGGCGGATGCGGGCACGGATGACATCAAGGCGTTCGGCGTTCTCGCGGCGCTGGCGCTGCAGGGCGTGCACAGCCTCGTCGAGCATCGCCTCCACTGAGGCGTACTCACCGGACTCGACGCTCTGGCGTACGGTGCGGAGCGTGTCCGGTGCCAGGGTGATGCTGATCGTCTCGGCGGGTGGCATGAATCGCCCTCTTCAGATCGGCATGATCTTAGCATGAAATCGAGCCCGCGGCGCAGCCTTGTCCGCACCGCACCGTCGGCCTAGGGTCCCGGCCGCATCGCGGGCGCCCGAGCCCGCCGCGCCCCTCACGGAGATCGAAACGCCATGGCTCTCCTCGCCGACGTCCTCTCGCGGGTGAAGCCGTCCGCGACCATCGTGATGACCCAGAAGGCCCGGGACCTGAAGGCGTCCGGCGTCGACGTCATCAGCCTGTCGGTGGGCGAGCCGGATTTCGACACGCCGGACCACATCAAGCAGGCCGCGATCGAGGCGATCCACCGCAACGAGACCCGCTACCCGCCGGTCTCGGGCATCGTGCCCCTGCGCGAGGCGATCGTGCGCAAGTTCAAGCGCGAGAACGGGCTCGACTACAAGCTCTCGCAGACCATCGTGGGCACCGGCGGCAAGCAGGTGCTCTACAACGCCTTCCTGGCGACCCTGAACCCCGGCGACGAGGTGGTGATCCCCCGCCCCTACTGGGTGTCGTATCCGGAGATGGTCGGGCTGTGCGGCGGCACGCCGGTCTTCGCCGACACCGACATGGAGCACGGCTTCAAGCTCCAGGCCGAGGAGCTCGACCGGGTGCTGACCCCGAAGACCAAGTGGATCGTGCTCAACTCGCCGTCGAACCCGTCCGGGGCCGCCTATACGCGCGACGAGATGAAGGCGCTCACCGACGTACTGCTGCGCTATCCCGACGTGCACATCCTGACCGACGACATCTACGAGCACCTGACCTACGGCGACTTCGCCTTCGTCACCCCGGCCCAGGTCGAGCCCCAGCTGATCGAGCGGACGCTGACCATGAACGGCGTCTCGAAGGGCTACGCCATGACCGGCTGGCGGATCGGCTACGCGGCCGGGCCGGAGAAACTGATCAAGGCGATGGACTTCGTCCAGGGCCAGCAGACCTCCGGGGCGAGCACCATCGCGCAATGGGCCGCGGTGGCCGCCCTCGACGGCCCGCAGGACCACCTCGCGAAGTTCCGGGCGGCGTTCCAATGCCGGCGCGACCTGGTCGTGTCGATGCTCAACCAGACCAACGGCCTGACCTGCCCGACCCCGGAAGGCGCCTTCTACGTCTACCCGTCCTGCGCGGCGCTAATCGGCAAGACGACCGAGGCCGGCAAGACCATCGAGACCGACGAGGATTTCGTCACCGAGCTGCTCCAGGCCGAGGGCGTGGCCGCCGTGCACGGCTCGGCCTTCGGGCTCGGCCCGAACCTGCGCATCTCCTACGCGACCTCGAACGCCGTGCTGGAGGAAGCCTGCCGGCGCATCCAGCGGTTCTGCGGCTCGCTGCGGTAGGTCCCGCACTGAGGGGGCTCACGGGAGCGAGTCGGTCCATGGGTTGAAGACCGGAACGCGGGTCTGCACGAAGTCCGAGGTGTTCCTCGTGGCCAACGTCAGTCCCGCTTCCAGGGCCGTCGCGGCGATCAGCAGATCCGGCTGCGAGAACGTGTGTCCGCGTTGCCGACCCTCTTCGACCAGGAACCGCCAGCGCACGATCACGTCCTCATCGAGGGGCAGGATGCGTCGCTCGAACATCGGCCTCAGCCGGTTCGCGAGCCAATCGGCCAGTTCCATCCGGCGGGCCCCGTCAGGGAGCCGCTCGATCCCGAAACGGAGTTCTGCGAACGTTACGCAGCTCACGAAGAGGGCATCCAGCGGCTGAGCGGCGACGAAGGTCAAGACCCTTTGCTCGGGGCGCGGACGTCGTAGCTCAGACAGGATGTTGGTATCGAGGAGCCAGCGGGTCACAAGCCGACGTCGCGGACCGGCATCACCACAGATTCGGGTTCGAGATCGATATCCCGATGGGGTGAGGCCTGCAGCGCATCGATCAGCGACTGGCCCGTCGCCGCTCCGGTGAGCCGACGGAACTCTTCAGCGGAGATCACAACGACCGCTTCCTGCCCATGGACCGTGACATGCTGTGGGCCATCGCTCCGGACCCGCCGAACCAGCTCGCCGAACCGGCTTCTGGCGTCCTGAAGGCGCCAATGCCCGGACTGCTCGGGCGGACTCGCTGCGCGTTGGGCCATGCGACGAAGATTATCGGCGCACCGTTTCATCGTAAAGCCGGTCTACGATCGCGAAGCCCTATGACCCCGCTGGCGCGCTGGCTACCATAATCCGCCGGCAGTCCTTCGGAGCCTCCCATGCCCACCATCGCGGTGATCGCCCCCGGGGCCATGGGCAGCGCCATCGGGGCGCGGCTCGTCCGGCACGGCGCGCGAGTGCTGACCGTCCTCGAAGGGCGCGGAGCGGCGAGTCGGGCGCGGGCCGCGGCGGCCGGCATGGCCGATGCCGGCCTCGACGACCTCATGGCCGCCGACATCCTGCTGTCGATCGTGCCGCCCGCCGACGCGGAGGCCCTGGCCCGCCGCCTCGCCCCCGCGCTGGCGGCGGCCCCGCGCAAGCCGGTCTATGTCGACGCCAACGCCGTCAGCCCGGGCACGATCGCGCGGATCGCCGCGATCGTGGCGGAAACAGGCGCTCCCTTCCTCGACGGGGCGATCCTGGGTCTGCCGCCCAAGCCCGGCAGCAAGGGGCCGCGCGTCTACGTCTCGGGCGGCGACACCGCCCCGGTGATGCTCCTGCGCGATCTGGGCCTCGACCTGCGCGTCTGCCCCGGCGGTGTCGGCGCGGCCTCCAGCCTCAAGATGAGCTATGCCGGCCTCAACAAGGGTCTCACCGCGCTCGCCGCGATCATGATCCTGGCCGCCGAGCGCGCCGGGGCCGGGGCGGCGCTGCAGGACGAGCTCGCCGAGAACGAGCCGGTGCTGCTCGCCCGCCTCGCCAAGGCGCTGCCCGACATGGCGCCCAAGGCCTATCGCTGGGCCCCCGAGATGGGTGAAATCGCCGATTTCCTCGGGCCGGATGCGGCCGGACGGCAGGTCTTCTCGGGCTATGCCGAGCTCTACGCGCGCCTCGCCGCCGAGACGGGAGAGCCCGAGATCGCCGCGCTGATACGCTTCGCCGCGGCCGCCGCGGAGCGCTGATCGCCGCGGGTGGGCCGAATCGGCCGCCGCTCTGTTGCCGGCTCGGCTGCCACCCTCTACACGGACGGTCCCCGCGGCCGATGCGCCTGAAGGTTTCGCGAGCCCGCTCGGGCCTGCATGGTAGCGGGGCCGGCAGTGACGGGGTGGTCCGGACCAGTTCTCTGGGCCAATCCTGTGAGGCTCAGTGGGCCGAGTCGCTGCAGGAGTGTCGGGAGCGCGGGGAACAGGAACCGCGGGCTCGGCGCAAGGCCCACATAGAATTACCCCGATCCGGGACTGGCGGCGCCGATCCGTCGCCCTGCCCCGATCCGGGACAGCCCGGTCGGGCACGGTTGCAGCTTCGTTCACGCTCCGGCGCGATGATACGACGAGGCCGGGGATCCGGTCCGGCGTAACCGCGTTCTTTCGGGCCTGACGACCATGAGAGCCCTGCTCACCGGCGGCATCAAGGCGATCCTCGGGATTGCCGCCATCTCCACCGCCGCCCATTGGACCCTGCGCGTACAGCGCGAATCTGCTACCGCGAGTCCCATCGCGGCCTTCGCCAGCACCCCCGATCCGGTCGCGACCGGCTCCATCGAGCCGCGTCGACCCGTGAGCGCGGCACCGATCGTGCCGGCCGCCGTGCCCGCCCCGGCCGCGGGCCTCGACCAGGGCCACCTGGCCGCTTTGATCGCCGGCGCGACCCCGGCCAAGGCCAAGGTCGCCAAGGCGGCGACCAAGACCGCCGCCGCCGAGAAGGTCGTGGCCAAGCGCTGAGCCGGCGCACCGTGCCGGCTGCATACTTCCCCTGCGCCGCGACGGGTGCCGCCGCGCAGGTCAGCGTGGCAGGAATACAGGCCTCCATCGGATTTGGCAGGCATGAGCACGCAGGTCGCGACATCCGTCGCCCACGACAGGGACCCCGCCCGGGCGGCCCCGTCACCTGACCTCGCGCGCCGAAGGCGGATCGTCGGCATTGCCCTGATGTGCGGCGCCGTCGCGTTCTTCGCGGGCCTCGACGCCAGCGCCAAGACACTGGCGCGGGGCGGCGTCGACCCTCTGGTCACCACCTTCATGCGCTACGCCGCCAGCGTCGCGATGATCTCGCTGTTCATCAACCCGGTGCGCACCCCCGGGGTGGTGAAGAGCCGGCGGTTGACGCTGCAGATCGTGCGCTCGCTGCTGCTCTTCGCATCCACGGCCCTGAACTTCCTGGCGTTGCGCTACCTGCAACTCGCCGAGACGATCTCGATCCAGTTCGCCGCCCCGCTCACGGTGGCGCTGCTGGCGGGGCCGCTGCTCGGCGAATGGTCGTCGCGGGGCCGGATGGTGGCGATCGGCGTCGGCTTCATCGGCGTTCTGGTGATCGTGCGGCCGGGACTGGGCGGGATGCATCCGGCCGCCCTGCTCTGCGTGGCCAACGTCGTGGTCTACGCCTTCTACGCAATCATCACGCGCAAGCTCGCAGCCTACGATTCCACCGCCACGACCATGTTCTATACCGGTCTCGCGGGCTTGGCGCTGATGGCCCCGCTCCTGCCCTGGATCTGGACCAGCCCGGCCAATCTCGGCCACTGGGCGCTGCTGATCGCGGTCGCGCTGTTCGGGACGATCGGGCACTGGCTGCTGGTCATGGCGCATGCCCGCGCGCCGGCCAACGTGCTGGCGCCGTTCATCTATACGCAGCTGCTGTGGTCCGTGACGCTGGGCTTCCTGCTGTTCGGCGACGTGCCGAGCCGCTGGACGGTCGCCGGCGCCATGATCGTGGTCGGCTCCGGCCTCTATCTCCTGGCGCAGGAGACAATCCGCCGGGACAGGCCGGCCGCCTGAGGCGACCGGCCGGTTTCAGGCTCGCTTAGCGGCCCATGCGCTCCTGGCGGTCCAGACGCTCCTCGCGCCGGTCCTCGCGGGCGCGGCGGGCCGGATCCGTGTCGGTGCCGAGCACGCCGCCGACGGTGCCGGTAGCCGCACCCACCGCGCCGCCCACGACACCGCCCACCGGGCCGGCCGCGGCCGAGCCGTCCTCGACGCCGCGCTGGGCGCCCCGGGCCGTGCCCTGGGCCTCGGCGCCGGACGCGAAGGCCAGCGGGGCGAGGGCGAGGGCGGCGATCATCAGCTTCTTCATGGTCAACTCCTGGTCGTCGATCGGGATGGGCTCCGCGGCCCGCGGGTCGCGGAGGGCGTACCGGTCAACGGTTCAGGTGCCGAAAGGTCTCATCCGGCATCGCGGGACCGCCCGCTGGCATCGGGAAGGGGCCGCTGCTAGAGAACGGGTCATGTTCGCTTCGCATGCTCTTCGCGGCCTGGGCCGCAGGCTTCGAATTATGGGCCCGGCCTCCGCGTAGATGAGCGCCCGCTTCGGCGAGGCCGCGCGGAAGTCCGGGATCCTGATGCCGCTCGCCCTGCCCAGATTCCTGTATCCGGCCGGCCCATTGCCGCCGGCCCGACCGCCGATGCGAGATCCGATGACCACCCCCGAGACCGCGGCTGCCCGCGACTATTCCAAGACCCTGTTCCTGCCGCGCACCGAGTTCCCGATGCGCGCCGGCCTGCCGACCCGGGAGCCGCTGCTGCTCGAGCGCTGGGCCGCGATCGACCTCTACGGGAAGATCCGCGCCGCCGCCGCGGGACGGCCGCGCTTCGTGCTGCATGACGGCCCGCCCTACGCCAACGGCAACATCCATATCGGCACGGCGCTCAACAAGATCCTCAAGGACGTGGTGGTGCGCTCGGCCAGCGCGCTCGGCCTCGACGCCAACTACGTCCCCGGCTGGGACTGCCACGGCCTGCCGATCGAGTGGAAGATCGAGGAGCAGTACCGCGCCAAGGGCCGCAACAAGGACGACGTGCCGGTGATCGAGTTCCGGCAGGAATGCCGGACCTTCGCGGCCCACTGGCTCGACGTGCAGCGGGGCGAGTTCAAGCGGCTGGGCGTCACCGGCGACTGGGACCATCCCTACGCCACCATGGCCTACCCGGCCGAGGCGGTGATCGCCGACGAGCTGATGAAGTTCTCGATGAGCGGCCAGCTCTATCGCGGCTCCAAGCCGGTGATGTGGTCGGTGGTCGAGAAGACCGCTTTGGCTGAGGCCGAGGTCGAGTACGAGGAGCATGTCAGCGATACCGTGTTCGTCGCGTTCCCGATCCGGCAAGGAGCCGATGACGGGGCCGATGCGGCGCTGGCGGATGCCAGGGTGGTGATCTGGACGACCACCCCCTGGACCATGCCGGGCAACCGCGCCGTCGCCTACTCCAAAAAAATCGCCTACGGGCTCTACCGGGTCACGCAGGCCCCGGCCGAAAACTGGGCGACCCCCGGCCAGACCTACGTGCTGGCCGACAGCCTGGCCGCCACCGTGTTCAAGGCCGCCCGGGTCGAGGCGTTCGAGCGCGTCGGCGACGTGCGTCCCGAGACGCTGGCCGGCCTGACCCTGGCGCACCCGCTCAAGGGCCGCGGCTACGACTTCGCGGTGCCGATGCTCGACGGCGACCACGTCACCGACGAATCCGGCACCGGCTTCGTCCACACCGCGCCGAGCCACGGCCGCGAGGATTTCGATCTCTGGATGTCCAGCGGCCGGCTGCTGCAGGAGCGCGGCATCGACACCGCGATCCCCTACACGGTGGACGCCGACGGCGCCCTGACCAAGGCCGCGCCGGGCTTCGAGGGTACCCGGGTGCTCACCGACAAGGGCGAGAAGGGCGACGCCAACAAGGCGGTCATCGCCGCGCTCACCGAGGTCGGGGCGCTGGTCGCCCGCGGCGTGCTGCGCCACCAGTACCCGCATTCCTGGCGCTCCAAGAAGCCGGTGATCTTCCGCAACACCCCGCAATGGTTCATCGCCATGGACCGGCCGGTGGACAGCCTGGGCAACCGGTCCCTGCGCGAGGTCGCGCTCCAGGGCATCGAGGAGACCCAGTGGGTCCCGCCCCAGGGCAAGAACCGCATCAACGGCATGGTCGGTAACCGGCCGGACTGGGTGGTCTCGCGCCAGCGCGCCTGGGGCGTGCCGATCACCGTGTTCGTCCACCGGGAGAGCGGTGAGATCCTCAAGGACGCTGCCGTCAACGCCCGGATCCGCGACGCCTTCAAGGCCGAGGGGGCCGATGCCTGGTTCCGGGACGACGCGGCGCAGCGCTTCCTGGCGCCGGACCACGACCCGGCCGCCTACGAGAAGGTGACCGACGTCCTCGACGTCTGGTTCGATTCCGGCTCCACCCACGCCTTCGTGCTGGACGATCCGGAGGCGTTCCCGGCTTTGGCCGGGGCGCGGCGTGTCCGCGACGGCGGCCAGGACCGGGTGATGTACCTGGAAGGCTCGGACCAGCACCGGGGCTGGTTCCAGTCCTCGCTGCTCGAATCCTCCGGCACCCGCGGCCGGGCGCCCTACGACATCGTCCTGACCCACGGCTTCGTGCTCGACGGCAAGGGCCTGAAGATGTCGAAGTCGAAGGGCAACGTCGTCGCGCCGCAGAGCATCATCAAGGATTCGGGCGCCGACATCCTGCGCCTGTGGGTCGCCGCCTCGGACTACACCGACGACCTGCGGATCGGCCCGGAGATCATCAAGACGTTTGCCGAGACCTACCGCAAGCTGCGCAATTCGCTCCGCTGGATGCTGGGCTCCCTCGCCCACCGGGTCGAAGGCGACGATGTGGATCCGAGAGAAATGCCGGAGCTGGAGCGGCTGATCCTGCACCGGCTGGCCGAACTCGACGGCGAGATCCGCGAGGCCTACGCGACCTACGACACCAAGCGGGTCGTGGCCCTGCTCAACGGCTTCATGACCGGCGACCTGTCGTCGTTCTACTTCGACGTGCGCAAGGACGCGCTCTACTGCGACCCGATCGCGTCGGTGACCCGCCGGGCGGCCCTGCAGGTGATCGACGAGACCTTCCGCCGGGTGGTGGTCTGGCTAGCGCCGGTGCTGGCCTTCACGGCGGAAGAGGCCTGGCTCGACCGCTACCCGTCGCCGGACGGCTCGGTCCATCTCCAGACCCTGCCGGAAACCCCGGCCGCCTGGCTCGACCCCACCCTCGCGGAGCGCTGGCAGAAGATCCGGAAGGTACGCCGGGCCGTGACCGGCGCCCTGGAGATCGAGCGCGCGGCCAAGCGGATCGGTGCGAGCCTGGAGGCGGCCCCGACCGTCTACGTCTCGGATCCGGAATTGCTCGCCGCCCTGGAGGGCTGCGACTTCGCCGATACCTGCATCACCTCCGCGATCACGGTGGTGGCCGGCGAGGGGCCCGCGGAGGCGTTCCGGCTCGACGAGGTGCGCGGCGTCGCCGTGGTGCCGAGCCCGGCCGAGGGCCGCAAATGCGCCCGCTCCTGGCGCGTCAGCCCCGCGGTCGGCAGCGACCCGGAATACCCGGACGTCACGCCCCGCGACGCCCAGGCCCTGCGCGAGTGGGACGCGGCCCACCCGGAGGCCAGCGCGGCGTGATCGTACCCGCGACATCACCCTCCCCCCTCTGCGGGGGAGGGTGGCCCCCGAAGGGGGTCGGGAGAGGGGAGCGCCGTTTCCGGACGCGGCGGGGCCGGCATGACGGGCACAGCCTCGCTCTGCACCGCCGCTCCCCTCTCCCCCCCTGCTGCGCAGGTTACCCTCCCCCGCAGAGGGGGGAGGGAGGCGTGCGCGTGTCGGGTCCCCGCCCATGACCCCCACCCGCGCCGGCCTGCTGGCCCTGCTCGTCACCCTGGTCCTCGACCAGGCGTCCAAGCTCGGGCTCTATTTCGGAACCGACCTCGTGCTGACCCAGCCGTGGCGGCTGGCGCCGTTCGCCGACTTCGTGGTGGTCTGGAATCGCGGCGTCTCCTACGGCCTGTTCCAGCAGGAGAGCGGGTTCGGACGCTGGTTTCTCGTCGTCCTGTCGCTCGCCGCTGCCCTCGGCCTCGGCGTCTGGATGACCCGGGCCGGCTCGCGGCTTCTGGCGGTGGCGCTCGGCCTGATCGTCGGCGGCGCGCTCGGCAACGCCATCGACCGGGCCGCCTACGGGGCGGTGTTCGACTTCGTCCACCTCCATGCCGGCGGCTGGTCCTGGTACGTGTTCAACGTGGCGGACGCCGCGATCGTCGCCGGGGTGATCGGCCTGATTCTCGACAGCCTGAGTCCAGCCGGGCGGGGTACGCCGCAAGGGGCCTCGCGCCCGTGATTCCCGCAACAGATCGGCCCTGCCCGCCCCAAGCCTCTGGTGCAATGCGGTCAAGGCGCCATACGATCGCCGGAAACCGGTCTCAGGCCGGGACCCGTCGGATCAGGCCGCGTGGCGGCCGTCCCCGCGCCGGACTCCCGGCCGGAACCCGTGAGGCAGCATGACCGGGCACCGCAGGCTTCGTCTCATCCTCCCCGCCGTTGCGGTCGCGCTGTCGCCGCTGCTGGCCTGCGGTGCGCAGGCCCAGGAGCGGGGCGAGTTCATGCGCGACGCGCTCTCCGGCATCGGCCTTCTGGAGAAGCGCCAGGACCCGATCGACTATCACGAGCGCCCGCCGCTGGTGATGCCGCCCAAGCTCGACGGCAAGGCCCTGCCCCAGCCCCGGGCCCGCTCCACCAGCACCGCCTGGCCGAAGGATCCCGAGATCGTCGAGCGCGAGCGCGCGGCGGCCGAACGGCGTCGCCCGGTCGGCAACCAGGCCCGCGGCCGCTACGACGACAACAACGCCACGCTCTCGGTGGACGAGATCCGCGGCGGTCGCCGCGCCGGGGCGAACGTCACCACCGAGGCCGAGCGCAAGCCGGGCGACACCAACCGCGACGACAGCCTGCTCAGCCCGTTCGACCTGCTGAAGGGCAAGAGCGCCAATGCCGAGCCCTCCGATGTCGAGCCGGCCCGGGACGTGCTGACCGACCCGCCGACCGGCTACCGGCAATCCCCGAAGAAGCTGGCCCAGCCGCCGTCCCGGGACCCGATCAACAATGCCAGCCGCGAGCGCGAGGAGGCCGATCCCCGGGCCTATCAGCGCCAGCGCGCCCAGCAGTAACCATCCGGCTGTGGCGTCGTTGCAACGGCGCCCCGGCATGGCAACATGACATGTCTGTCCCGGTACGGCTCTTGCCGGCCGGAGACGAGGACGGCCCCGATCCATCCGAGCGTCCCAGGCGGGCGCCGGCGGCACCGGGGCCGGCAAAAGGAAAGCGGAATGCACCTGTTCAGGAAGGCGACGCCCACCCTCTTCCCGCCGCGTCCGGGCTCGCCGTATGGCGGCAGCGCCGGCCGGGGCGAGGCCGCGCCGTTCGGGCGCTCCGAGGCGGGCGGGCCCGAGGTCACGGCCTTCACCCTCGACAACGGCCTCGACGTGGTGGTGGTGCCCGATCACCGGGCCCCCGTGGCGACCCACATGATCTGGTATCGCAACGGCTCGGCCGATGATCCGTTGGGCCAGTCGGGCATCGCCCACTTCCTCGAGCACCTGATGTTCAAGGGCACCGAGAAGCACCCGGTGGGAGCCTTCTCCAAGGCGGTCTCGGGCCTCGGCGGCCAGGAGAACGCCTTCACCAGCTACGATTACACCGCCTATTTCCAGCGGGTCGCCCGGGACCATCTCGGCACCATGATGGCGTTCGAGGCCGACCGCATGAGCGGCCTCGTCCTCGACGACGCCGTGGTCGCGCCCGAGCGCGACGTGGTGCTGGAGGAGCGGCGCATGCGGGTCGAGACCGACCCCTCCGCCCAGCTCTCCGAGGCGATGGCCGCCTCGCTGTTCGTGCACCACCCCTACGGCATCCCGATCATCGGCTGGATGCACGAGATCGAGGGCCTGAACCGCGAGCACGCGCTGGCCTATTACAAGCGCTTCTACACCCCCGAGAACGCGATCCTGGTGGTGGCCGGCGACGTGACCCCGGACGAGGTTCGGCGCCTGGCCGACGAGACCTACGGCCGCGTCGCCCCGCAGGGCGCCCGCCCCGAGCGCCTGCGGGCCCGCGAGCCCGAGCCCAAGGCCCTGCGCCGGGTCGCGGTCGCCGACCCGAAGGTCGAGCAGCCGACCCTGCAGCGGCTCTACCTGACCCCGTCCTGCATCACCGCCCGCGACGGCGGCTGCCACGACCTCGAGCTGCTGGCCGAGGTTCTGGGCGGCGGCTCGACCTCCTATCTCTACCGCAAGCTGGTCATGGAGACCGGCCTCGCGGTGAATGCCGGCGCCTGGTACATGGGCTCGGCGATCGACGAGACCCGGTTCTCCGTCTACGCGGTGCCGGCCGAGGGCGTCTCCCTGGAGACGCTGGAGGAGGCCGTGGACAAGATCCTGCGCCGCGCCCCCGCGGAGGCGCTCGGCGCCGAGGCGATCGAGCGCGCCAAGACCCGGCTCGTGGCCGAGACCGTCTACTCCTCCGACAGCCAGTCCTCGCTGGCCCGGATCTACGGTTCGGCGCTCGCGATCGGCGAGACCATCGAGGAGGTCCGCCGCTGGCCGACCGATATCGAGGCGGTCTCGCAGGAGCGCCTCAAGGCCGCCGCCGAGCGCTGGCTGACGCCGTCCCGCTCGGTCACCGGCTACCTGACCAAGGCTCAGGACCCCGACGCCCCGGTCGCGATGGCCGCGGAATAGGTTTTCGGGCGCGTCCCGGCGGGCGGTTTCACCCCCGTCGGGACCTGCATCAGGCCGCGAGACCACTCCGCCGCCGCCCGTGACGAAATAAGAAGAGGTTCCCATGAGCGTCGCCGAGAACTTGGTCGACACCGCCGCCCCCGCCAGCTCGCCCACGACGGCGCTGCCGGTGACGACCGCCGCCGGCATCGAGGCGTGGCACGTCGAATCCCCGGTCGTGCCGATGATCGCGCTGGCCTTCACCTTCGAGGGCGGCGCCGCCCAGGACCCGGCCGGCAAGGCCGGCTGCGCGCAGATGCTGGCCCGGCTCCTCGACGAGGGCGCCGGCGACCTGACCTCCGACGCCTTCCAGGAGCAGCTCGCCGCCCGGGCGATCGAGCTGTCCTTCCATGCCGGCCCCGACGCGATCGGCGGCTCGCTCAAGATGCTGGTCAAGCATGCCGACGAGGGCATCGCGCTCCTCGCCCTGGCGCTTGCCAAGCCGCGCCTCGATCCGGACGCGATCGAGCGCGTCCGCGGCCAGGTGATCGCCGGCCTGCGCTACCAGCAGAACGATCCGGGCGTGCTCGCCTCGCGCCGGTTCTTCAAGGAGGCCTTCGCCGGTCACGCCTATGCCCGGCCCTCCTCGGGCACGGTGGAGAGCGTCGCCACGATCACCCGGGACGACCTCCTGGCGATGCATGCCCGCATCATCGGGCGCGGCCGGGTGAAGGTCGCGGCGGTGGGCGCCATCGGGGCCGAGCAGCTCGCCGAGGGCCTGAACCGTGCCTTCGGCTCCCTGCCGGAGGCCGGAGAGCTCAAGGCGGTGCCGCGCACCGAGGTGCAGGATCTCGGCCGGCGCATCGTGGTCGATCTCGACGTGCCGCAATCGGTGATCCGCTTCGGCATGGCCGGCGTGCCCTGGCGCGACCCGGACTTCATCCCGGCCTACGTGCTCAACCACATCCTGGGCGGCGGGGCGTTCACCTCGCGCCTGTTCCAGGAGGTGCGCGAGAAGCGCGGGCTGGCCTACTCGGTCGGCACCTCGCTGGTCAGCCACCGCTCGGCCGCGATGACCTGGGGCTACACCGCCACCAAGAACGAGCGCGTCGGCGAGGCCCTGTCGGTGATCGGCGACGAGATCGGCCGGCTGATCGCCGACGGCCCGGACGACGACGAGCTGCAGAAGGCCAAGGACTACCTCACCGGCTCCTACGCGCTCGGTTTCGACACCTCGACCAAGATCGCCCACCAGCTGGTGCAGATCGCCTTCGAGGAACTGGGCATGGACTACATCGCCCGCCGTAACGCCCTGGTCTCGGCCGTCACCCAGGCCGATATCCGCCGCGCCGCCGCCCGGACTTTTGCGGACGGCCGGATGCTCGTGGTCGCCGCCGGCCGGCCGGTGGGGCTCTGAGGCTGAGACCGCCTTTCTCCGGGCGGCGATCGGGTGCAGAATGCGGTCATGACCGAGCTTCTGGATCGCGCGGTGCAGACCGCCCGCGCGCTGTCCCCCGAAATGCAGGACGAGATCGCCCGCATGGTGCTCGCCTATGCGGGCGGGGACGATGCGGTGATCGCGCTGACACCGGACGAGGAGGCCGACCTGATCGAGGCGCAGGCCGAAAAGACGCGCGGCGACTTCGCGACTGAGGCCGAGGTCCAGGCCGTCCTGTCCAAATACCGCCGTTGAGGCTGCGGTTTCAAAGGCGCGCCCTGCAGCAGATCGACAGCGCCTTGGCCTATATCGCGGCGTACTCTCCCCAGGGCGCGGCCAAGGTCGAGGCGCGTCTGTCCGCGGTTCTCACCGTCGTGCGGGATCATCCGCTCTCCGGAAGGAAGACATCGATCCCGGGCGTTCGCCGCGTCTTCCTGACGCCCTATCCCTACCACATCGATGACTTTGCCGATGAGGATGAGATCGTGGTGCAGCGGTTTCGCCACGCCGCCCGCAAGCCTTTGCCGGGTGTGGGGCGGTCGTGACGAGGAGCATTAGTCAGAAGGGGCTTCGTCCGGTCGGTCTCTGACGCTCAGGCTGCCGCGGGGGCGAGCGGGGCGATCCGCTCGATCTCCGGCCCGAGGGTGCGCGTCAGCGTCTCCACCTCGTACTGGCGCTGGAGGTTGAGCCAGAATTCCGCGCTCGTGCCGAAATAGCGGCCGAGGCGTAGGGCTGTGTCGGTCGACACCCCGATCTGCTCGGCGGCGATCCGCTCGATCCGGGTCCGTGGGACGCGGCAGGCCCGCGCCACCGTGCCGGCCGACAAGCCGAGGGGAATCAGGAAGTCCTCGCGCAGCACCTCGCCGGGATGAAGCGGCGGCAAGACGGTGTCGGTCTCGTACGCGATGGCCATCGGGGATCTCCCGTCCGTCGGAGTGGGGCGATGCCCCTGGTCAATGGTAATCGACGATCTCGACCTCGGCCGGACCTGTCTCTCTCCAGCGCAGGCAGATCCGGAATTGATCGTTGATCCAGATGGCATGCTGCCCAGCGCGATCGTGCGTCAGTGGGTGAAGCCTGTTGCCCGGCGGCACCTTCAGATCGTTCAGGGACGCCGCCGCATGGATCTGGCGTAGTTTGCGCCGTGCGACCTTGAGGATCGCGAAGGGGATGCCTCTGGGATGGCGTCCGCGGAACACCGCTTCCGTCGCGTCGTCCGCGAAGCTCTGAATCGCCACGCCATCGCTCCGCCTCTGACTTCGATGTATCAACGAGAGATACATCAAGTCAAGAGCTTTGTATCTGTCGATGATACGGCTTCAGGGGGGCTAGGAATGAAGCCTCTCAAATCCCCTTACGCCCACTGCATTCCAGCCGTGCGCTCGCAACGCCGTCGCCCGAACCCCACGTGACGCGGATCGGAGGGGGGACCCACACGGAAAACCATGCAGCTCACCGGCATCCATCACCTCACCGCGGTGACCGCCCGCGCGGCCGAGAACGTCGCGTTCTACACCGGCACGCTCGGCCTGCGGCTGGTGAAGAAGACCGTGAATCAGGACGACGTCTCGGCCTATCACCTGTTCTACGCGGACGGGCTGGCGAGCCCGGGCAGCGACATCACCTTCTTCGACTGGCCGGCGCCCCGGGAGCGGCGCGGGTCGAACAGCATCACCCGCACCCATCTGCGCGTGCCCGGCGAGAGCGCGGTAGCGTGGTGGCACGCCCGCCTGCGCGAGGCCGGCCAAGAGGCTGGGATCGTGCTGGCCGAGCCCGCCCTGCGCGACGGCCGCCTCACCCTCGATTTCGAGGATCCCGAGGGCCAGCGCCTCGCCCTGGTCGATGACGGCGGCACCGGCCCGGAGCATCCCTGGGACGCCTCGCCGGTGCCGGCGGCCTACCAGATCCGGGGCCTGGGCCCGATCCGCCTGTCCGTGCCGGACCCGGCCCGCACCGCCGCCGTGCTGACCGATCTGCTCGGCATGCGCCGGGAGCGGAGCTTCGAGACCGGCGACGGCCCGGTCGCGGTCTACGCCATGGGTCCGGGCGGCCCGGCCGCCGAGATCCAGCTCCTGGCCGATGCCGCAGCGCCGGCACAGCAGGGCGCCGGCGCGGTCCACCACGTCGCCTTCCGCATCCCCGACGCGGAGTACGAGGCGTGGGCCGACCGGCTGAAGGCCGCCCGGGTGCCGAGCAGCGGGCCGGTGGACCGCTACTACTTCCGCAGCCTGTATTTCCGCGAGCCCAACGGGATCCTGTTCGAGATCGCCACCGACGGCCCGGGCTTCACCGCCGACGAGCCCCTGGAGAGCCTGGGCGCGCGCCTCGCCCTGCCGCCGTTCCTGGAGCCGCGTCGGGCCGAGATCGAGGCGGGGTTGAAGCCGCTCCGTCCGGTCGTCGCGGGTTAAAATATTCGAACGATTCCAGGCCATTCACTTCTTGCGCGGGTGTGATCCTGGCGCGCCTTGACGGGCGTGCTGCAACTGCGAAAGAAGCACCCGAGAAGAAGCACCCGATTTGGGTTTGACAGCCGGGTCCCGCTGCGCGTGCGCGCGGGGTCCGACCTTGCCCCGCGGGACGGCGACGATCCGCCGAACCTCATGCGCCCCGAATCGCCGGGGGCATGGGCCGAGCATCAGAGGATTCGAGGACTGATCCGTCGATGAGCAAGTTCTACGAGGAGCGCGTTCTGTCGGTGCATCACTGGACCGAGAACCTGTTCTCGTTCCGCACCACGCGGGACCCGGCGTTCCGCTTCCGCAACGGCGAGTTCACCATGATCGGCCTCGAGGTCGAGGGTCGGCCGCTGCTGCGCGCCTATTCGGTGGTCTCGGCCAATTACGAGGAGGAGCTCGAGTTCTTCTCGATCAAGGTCCAGGACGGCCCGCTGACCTCCAAGCTCCAGCACCTCAAGGTCGGCGACCCGATCATCGTCGGCAAGAAGCCCACCGGCACCCTGGTGCTCGACAACCTGCTGCCCGGCCGGAACCTCTACCTGCTCGGCACCGGCACGGGCCTGGCCCCGTTCATGTCGATCATCAAGGACCCGGAGAGCTACGAGCGGTTCGAGAAGGTCGTGCTGGTCCATGGCTGCCGCCAGGTCCAGGAGCTGGCCTACGGCGAGACCATCACCGAGGCCCTGCCGAAGCACGAGTTCCTGGGCGAGATGATCTCGAGCCAGCTGATCTACTACCCGACCGTGACCCGCGAGCCGTTCCGCAACCGCGGCCGGATCACCGACCTGATGGTCTCGGGCAAGCTCTTCTCCGATATCGGCCTGCCGGCCATGTCGGTGGAGAACGACCGCTTCATGCTCTGCGGCAGCCCCGACATGATCCGCGACACCCGCGAGCTGCTGAGCAGCGGTGGCTACGAGGAAGGCAACCACGGCGAGGCCGGCCACTACGTGATCGAGAAGGCCTTCGTCGAGAAGTAGTTGTTTTGAATTTTGGGTTCAGCCCGGTGCGGTCCGCCGCGCCGGGCTTTTTTGTGCTTCCGCGACAGCGTTCGTCTCCGCCCGTTCGTCATTGCGAGCGCAGCGAAGCAACCCAGCTTAGCGCGCGATCTCCCGAAGGGGGCGTGTCCCTGGGTTGCTTCGCTGCGCTCGCCCTGACGGTGCGGCACACGGAAACGGCCCCCGGGATGGGATGCCGTTACCGCTCGCCCTGCGGCACCGCCGGCACGCCGTCCGCGAAGGGGCCGCCGCCGGCGCTGAACAGCTTGCGCAGGAAGCCGGGGGCGATCGCCGAGAGCGGGTTCACGCTCACGTCCGGGGAGGAGAGCTTGCCGGAGACGCGGAAATTGACCGCGAACAGGCCCTCATTGTGCCCGCCGCCCAGCAGCGGCCCGAGCAGCGGCAGCTGCGAGGCGACGTTGTTGAGCCCGTAGAGCGGCACGAAGGTGCCGTTCATGTCGGTGCGCTCACGGCCGGTATCGAGCCAGCCCGACAGGGTGAAGCCCATCGCGGCGTTGGAGATCGCCGCGTCGCTGAATTCGACCCGGCTGCCGCTGCGCACGAAATTCGCCCGCATCCGGTCGAAGGTCACGTCGCCGGCCGCCCGGCCCGGGGCGATGCGGCGGCCGCGGGCCGATTCCGCCTCGGCCGGCTCCGGCCCCTGCGCCATGATGCTCGACAGGGCCGGCTCGTTGCGGAGCGAGAAGTCGCGGATCTGGACCACGCCCGATTGCGGGCCGTCATTGAGGCCGATCCCGGCGGTCAGGCGGCCGCCATACATCCGCCGGTAGACGTCGACGAAGCGCAGCGTCGCGCCGGCATCGGACGATTCCACGGCGAGCATCGGCACGCCGCGCTCGCCCCTTGTGACCGTGGCGGCGAACGGCGCCGCGCGGAAGCGCCCGGTGATGTTGGCCGCCCGCAGGGTCCGGCCGTGCAGTGACAGCCGCAGGTTGGCGTTGGTCAGGGCCTCGTCGTTGAAGCCCGCCACGATCGGCACCTGGATGTCGGCATCGATATCCTTCGGGTTGGGATCCTTGATCTCCTTGCCGCCCTTGGCGTCCGGGCCGCCCAGCGACTTGAGGAACGGCCGGGCATCGACCACGGCGCCGCGCACCACGACCTTGTAGCCGCTGCCGGTGCGGTCGAGGCTCACCCGCATGTCGTCGCCCGGCGACAGCTTGACGCTCGTCAGGTCGGCGCGCTCGAGGCCGCCCTCGGGGCTGATCGTGAGGCTGCCGCGGGCGGCGGCCGGGGCGGCGTCGAGGGCGAAGTCGCGCAACTCGTAGGTCTGGCCGCCATCCACCAGCGTGAAGCTGACGCGGCCCGGCTTGCCCGCCAGCTTGGTCAGCCCGGGCACCAGCCCGTCGATGCCGGCCTTGGCGAGATCCGCCTCGACCCGGATCGGCGGCTTGCCGGAGCCCGGTCGGCCGATCGGCACGACGGCGCGGACCGGGATCGTCCCCGAGAGCTGCGGCGCGGTCGGCAGGCCCTTCTTGCCGCGCAAGGCATCGTCGAGGGCGAGGTTGACCACCGCCTCGCCGGGCTGGCCGACCTTGGGCTGGCGCAGATCCACCGAGATCGGCGCGCCCGCGACCCGGCCGTCGCCCTTCAGCGTGAAGGCGCCGCGGTCGTACAGCAGGGAGAACTTGCCGGATTCCAGGCGGTCCTTGCCCATCACCTTGTCGACCGAGAGGTCGGAGAGCGTTCCCGACAGGGTCACGGGCAGGTTCGGCAGGTCGGGCACGTGCTTGAGGTCGAGGGGGAAGTCGACCCGCAGGTCGGCGTTGCCCTTGATCGTGGCCGGGTCCAGGTCGACGCTCATCAGGCTCTTGAACAGCTTCGCCTGGAGCACGGAGGCCATGCCGTCGGCGCCCCCGGAGAGCCGCATGCCGATCTGCGCCACCACCCGGTCCGGGGTGATCTGCGGGATCACGAAGCTGCCGTCCGAGATCGCCAGCCCGCGCCCGTCCGGGCCGCGGACCTCGGCGGTCACGTTGCGCACGGTGGTCGAGCGCCCGGTGATGGTCCCGGAGACGTTGCCCTTGACCACCGGCGGCGCGTCCGCGGTGACGTCCAGCGCCGCGTCCGAGACCCGGAAATCGATATGCACCGCGTCGTCGGGGGCGGGCTCGCCCTTGGTCGCGGCGGCCAGCACCGTCCCGGACATCTTCACGCGGATGTCGACGGAATCGATCCGGCCCCGGCGCAGCTGGTCCACCAGGTAGGTGCGGGCCGGCGGCGCGATATGCTCCGGCCACAGGCGCAGCCCGGTCCGGACCTCGCCGTCATGGCCGAGGATGCGCAGGGTCAGGCCGCCCTCGTCGGCGGTCGTGCCGATCGTGCCGGTGATCACCCCCTGCACGCCCGGCGCCGAGACGTTGAGCGCGTCGATGGCGATGCCACCGTCGCGGCCGGTGAGCTGCGCGTCCAGCGCGTCGATCTTCACCGGCGCGTCCTGCGCGGTCGCCCCCCGCAGGGTCGCGTCACGGCCCGACAGCGTCGCGGTCCAGGCCGTGGCGGCGTCCGGCGGGCTTCCCGTCCAGGCCCCGGTCAGGTGCACCGCATTGCCGGCGCCCCGGTAATCCAGCCCGGTGAGCGACATGACCCGGCCGGCCTCGTCCCAGTTCAGGGTGGCGTCCAGGCTCTCGACCGTGACCGGGTTGAAGTCCTTCTCCTCGATCAGGAAGGTGCCGTCGCCGGTATGGACCTTGGCGCTCATGGTCTTGATGCGCCCGCCCGCCAGGCTCACGTCGGCCCGGGCCGAGAGCTTGAGGTCGGTGGTCAGCGGCAGGCCCGACTGGCCCGAGAGCAGCAGCAGGTCGGGCACCGGCAAATCGTCCAGGGTGATCACGCCCGAGCGCGCGTGTTCCGTGCCCTCTTGCCCCTCCCCGCCCTCCCGCAGGGAGCCACCGAAGCGCCACTCGCCGTGCGGTCCGTCGAGCCGCAACTCGAAGTTGCGGGTTCCGTTCACCGGATCGCGCCCGAACAACCCGTTGACCCGGGCGAACACCGCGCGCTCGCGGCCGTCATCGTCGATCAGCCGCAGGCGCGCATCGGTGAGGCGGGCGCGGTCGAGGGCGCCGACGATGCCGCTGGAATCGAGCACCACGCCGAAGATCGACGCCACGGTCGCCGAGAGCGGCGAGACCTTACCCCGGGCGTCGTCCACGCTCGGCAGCGTGTGCGGCTCGATATCGACCGGGTGGTTGGCCTCGGAGGCCGCGAACGCGATCGAGCCGTCGCGGTGGACGAGGGCGGTGGTCTGGGTCTCGCGGAACTCGATCGAGCGCGGCTGCAGGTTGAGATGCAGGAGCCCCCAGGGATCGAGGCTGACCAGGGCGAGCGGCGCCCGCACCACCAGGTCGCCCTGCGGGTTGCGGATGTCGAGGCCGGAGAAGCGCAGGCTCAGGGCGTTCTCGCGGTCGAGCTCGAGGCTGCTGCCGCGGATCGCGATGCTCCAGCCCGGCCCGATCCGCTCGGCCACGGCGGCCGCGACCCGGCGCGACAGGGCGTCGATCTGCAGCGGGCCGTTCGACAGGCGCAGCACCGCCAACCCGATCCCGCCGCCGACGAGCAACACCAGGGTCAGCGCACCGACGAGGCAGAACCCGCCCCAGCGTCGTGCCCTCCCCCGAGGCTTGCCTGCCAAGGTCGTCTCGTCCGCCATCGGGACCCTTGTTCCGGGTGCTTCGCGCGCGGAACTCCGCGGCCGGTGGATCGAAGTGCGGCCGCGCTTTACAGCGGGCCTGACTCCGAGTTCTGGTCGGGCGGCGCGGCGCAACCTCATGGAGCTGCCGCGCACGGCGGGACTGCACACCATCAATCGGCCGAAAGGAAGGCACGATGCCATTGTCAGAGGGCGATCCGGCCCCCGATTTCGACCTCCCCGCCTCCGGCGGAGGACGGGTCGCGCTGTCCGCGCTCAAAGGTCACAAGATCGTGCTCTACTTCTACCCGAAGGATGACACGAGCGGCTGCACCCTGGAGGCGCAGGACTTCAACGGATTGCTGCCGGCCTTCGCGGAGGCCGACGCGACAGTGATCGGCCTGTCGCCGGATCCGGTGAAGAGCCACGACAAGTTCTGCGGCAAGTACGGCCTCGCCTTCCCGCTCGCCTCCGACGAGGACAAGGGCGTGCTGGAGGCCTACGGGGTCTGGGTCGAGAAGAGCATGTACGGGCGCAAGTACATGGGCGTGGAGCGCACCACCGTGCTGGTCGATCGCGCGGGGCGCATCGCGAAGATCTGGCCGAAGGTGAAGGTGCCCGGGCACGCCGAGGCTGTGCTGGAGGCCGCCCGGGCGCTGCCCTGACCGGGCGCGGCGCGACGGATCCTTAACCCTAAGCGGGTCTGAATGGCGGCTCCCACGGGGCCGTCTTGATGCATCGCCCGCCGCTTCCGAAAATCCTCGCTGCCGGCTTCGCCCTCGCCCTGATCTGGGCGCTCGGCGCCTCCTACCTGATCGTGTTCCACGACGACGTGCTGGCCGGGTTCGTCGCCCGCCAGGGGGCGATGCGGGACGCCTACGAGGCCCGTCTCGCCGAGCTGCAGGACCGGCTCGACCGGGCAGGCCGCGACCGGGCCGGGGCCGAGACGAGCTTGGCCGAGCGGGTCGCGGCGGCGCTGGAGCGCCAGGCCGAGCTGGAGCGGCGTCAGGCAGCCCTGGCCGCCCTCGGCGCTCAGGTCTCCGATCCGCTCACCACCGGCGCGCTGCCGCGTCCGGAGGCGGACCCGGACGGGTTCAGCCTGCGCCCGGCCGAGGCGGGCACCCGGCCGCGCTTGCCCGCCCTCCCCCGCCGCAGCGCCATCGATGCCGAGACCGGTCTGATCCGGCTGGAGGCCCGCCTCGACGGCCTGCGGGCCGCGCAGGGCGAGCGCCTCGCCCGGGTGGTCGAGCGGGCCGGCGACACGGTCCGGCGCCTGCGCGGGCTGATCGGCCGTACCGGCCTCGACCCCGACCGCCTCGACCGTGCGGCGGCCGGCGGAACCGGCGGCCCGCTGGTTCCCCTCGGTCCCGACATGCTGGACGGGGCCGGCGTCGCGAACAGCTTCACGAGCAACCTGGACCTGGCCCGCCGGACGCTCGGCGACGGCGAGCGCCTGCACCAGCTCGTCGCTACTCTGCCGCTCGGGCGACCGACCCGCGGCGAGCCGGTCGTGTCGAGCCCGTTCGGGACCCGGCTCGACCCGTTCACCCGGGGGCTGGCGCTCCATACCGGCCTCGACCTCAAGGCCGAGTCCGGCGAGCCCGCCCGCGCTACCGCCCCCGGCCGGGTGAGCGCCGCGGATTATGCCGGCGGCTACGGCAACATGGTCGAGGTCGACCACGGCCACGGCGTCGTCACCCGATTCGGCCACCTCGCACGCATCCTCGTCCGGCCCGGCCAGCGCATTGCCGCGGGGGACGTGGTCGGCCTCGTCGGCTCGACCGGGCGCTCCACCGGGGCGCACCTGCATTACGAGACGCGGATCGACGGCGAGCCGGTCGACCCGCAGCGCTTCCTCGAGGCCGGCGGCGATCTCGCGGCGGTGCTCGCAACCGACTGAGCCGTCGCCGGAATCAGAGACTCATGGTATCGTGGCGCCTCCGATCGGAGGCCGCCATGGCATTGGCAGTGAGGCGCGACGCCCGCATGAGCGTCGCCGAATACCGGCGCTGGGTCGAGCCGCGTCCGGACGAGGAGCGCTGGGAATTGCTCGACGGCGAGCCGGTGCTGATGGCACCGCCGAGTGCTCGGCACCAGCGCATCGTCCTCAACATCGCGCAGCATCTCGATGCGTTGGCAAAAGAGCGCGGCTGCGGCGCCTATCCGGGCCTCGCCATCCTCAGCGACGCGATGGACGATTACGCGCCCTATCCGGATGTGGTGGTCCATTGCGGCTCGATGCCGCCCGGCGGCTACGTCGACGACCCGCTGCTGATCGTCGAGGTGCTCTCGCCCGGCACCATGACCAACGACCGGGGCCGCAAGCTCGCCTTCTACGCCACCGTCCCGAGCCTCCAGACCCTGCTGATCGTCTATCAGGACGAGGCCCGGATCGAGGTCTGGCGCCGGGATGCCGGCTGGACGATGCGGGTCGCCGGGCCGGGCGAGGCTATCGCCCTGCCGGAGCTCGGCGGTGTCCTGCCGGTGGGCGAGGCCTACGCCCGCGTGGCCTTCTGAACCGGCGCTGTTGCGGGCGCCGTCGCGGGTGCTACCATCGCGCCCGGATCGGAGGGCGGCGATGGCGTTGGCCGCGAAGCGCGACACGCGCATGGGATTTGCCGCGTTCAGGCGCTGGGCGGAGGATCGCCCGGACGAGGAGCGCTGGGAGTTGCTCGACGGCGAGCCCGTGCTCATGTCGCCGCCGCGGGAGCGCCATCAGCGCATCGTCATGAACTTAGCCGGGCGCCTGGATGCCCTCGCCGAGCCGCGGGGCTGCCGCGCCATGCCGGGCCTGGGGATCGTCAGCGCCGAGCAGGACGATTTCGTGCCGATCCCCGACGTGGTGGTGCGCTGCGGACCGCCGCTGCCGGACGGCTACGCGGAGGACCCGCTGCTGGTGGCCGAAGTGCTGTCGCCGTCCACGATGAGCCTGGACCGGGGCCGCAAGATCGACTTCTACCGCACGGTCCCGAGCCTCAGGGTCCTGCTGATCGTCTATTCCGACGAGCTGCGGGTCGAGGTCTGGCGCCGGGGGGCATCCGACTGGACCGTGCAGGCGCTGGGCCCCGGCGGCAGCGTCGCGCTGCCGGAACTCGACGGCACCGTGCCGGTATCCGACATCTACCGCGGCCTCGCCGACTGAGCCCCGCACCCGATCGCAACGCGCCGGTCTCCCCGGCCCAGCAGAGCTTCAAGGCAACCGACTTGCCCCATTTCGAAGATTTCTACGCGGCCAAGCTGCGCGGCGCCCTCGGCGTTACGGACGCGGAATCGGTGCTCGACCTGCGCGGCGCCAACCGGGCGACCGCGGAGGCGTCCCTCAAGGACATGCTGGAGCGCAGCCGCTTCGCCAAGGGCAAGACCGTGGCGATCCGCCTGGACCCGCCCCCGGAGGGCGGCGGCGAGACCCTGTTCCAGCCGGCGGGCCGCCTGCTCCTCGACGCGAAGCGCCGCGGGCTGATCGAGCGCCTGCACACCCTGCCGGCCCAGGACGGGCTCGGCTTCTACGTCGCCCTGGCCGGTCGCTCGGAGCGGACGCCGATGTGATCCGGGCGATCGGTATCGAGCTGGCAACGGATCGGGTCCGGGCGTCCGGGCGTTGACCGGTCCCGCATCATCGGATCCCGCCCGTGCCGAACCTGATCCCCCGCCCCGACCGGTGCCCCGCATGACGCCCGTTCCGGGCGGCCGCAACACGATCGAGCGCATCGCCCGTTTCGGCTACGGCGCCCGCGGGATCGTCTACGTCGTGGTCGGCGCCCTGGCCCTGCTCGCGGCGATCGGCCAGGGCGGCCGGGCGGGCGACAGCAAGGACGCTCTGCGCGCCGTCCTGAACGGGCCGTTCGGCGTGGTCCTGGTCGGGCTGATCGCCTTGGGGCTCGCCGGCTTCGCGCTCTGGCGCTTGGTCGAGGGCGTGACCGATGCCGACCGCCGGGGCACGTCCGCCAAGGGGCTGGCGGTGCGCGGCGCGCATCTCATCAGCGCCGTGATCTATCTCGGCCTCGCCGTCAGCGCGGCCTCGCTCAGCCTCGGCCTCGGGATGAGCGGCGGCGACGGCGTGCATGACGGCACCGCCTGGCTCCTGGCCAAGCCCTTCGGCCGCTGGCTCGTGGCGCTCGTCGGCCTCGGCGTGATCGGCGGCGGCTTCGGGTTCCTCGGCAAGGCGTGGCGCGGCGACGTCACCGACCGGCTCGCCCTGGATGCCCAGGCCCGCGACCGCTGGGCCGGGCCGGTCGGGCGCTTCGGCTACGCGGCCCGGGGCATCGCCTTCCTGATCATCGGCGGCTTCCTGGTGGCGGCGGCCTGGCATCAGCGCTCGTCGGACGCGAAGGGCCTGGCGGAGGCCTTCGCGCTGCTGCGCGCCCAGCCGTATGGCTGGATCCTGCTCGCGCTGGTCGCGGCCGGCCACGCCGCCTTCGGGGCGTTCGGGCTGATCCAGGCCCGCTACCGGCACATCGACGCGCCCGACATCGACCGGGTGGACGACGCGGCCGGGGCGGCCGTCCGGGCGCTGCGGTGAAAGATAAGTCTTTGTAAATCGTCGCCCGTGCCCCATGTAGAGTTCACCCTCCGCGCAATCCCGTGCCCTGGGCGACGATGCGGAGACGATAATGGCCAGGACTCTGATTACGGGTAAGGCGCAGACCGTAACAACGGAAGACTTCAACGAGCGCGTCCGCGTCCTGCTCGTCGACAAGATTTACCCGCTGAAGGGCCGGACTTACCAGAAGAATTTCAAGACCGGCTTCTCCGGCGCGATCGTCAAGTAGGGTACGCCACCGGCCGGGTGCCCCCGGGGCGTCCGGCCCCGCGTTGACAGGGCGGATGCCGCGGCGGATACCGCGCGGCACCCCATCCGGCCCCCGATGCAGCAGCGCTTCTACAAGATCGCGGTGATGGTGGCCCACGACCTCGCGGCGACCGCCGCCGCCGTGGTGCTCACCTTCCTGTTCCGCTTCCAGGGCGGCATGCTGGACGAGCGCCTGCACGCCCTGCCGCTGCTGCTGCCACCGTTCCTGCTCTTCGCCGGCCTCGTCTATGCCCGGTTCCGGCTGTACCGGACCAAGTGGCGCTTCGCCTCGCTGCAGGATCTCGCCGGGATCGTCCGGGCGTCGAGCGTCCTGGCCCTCGCCCTGCTGGTGACCGACTGGGTCCTGGTCTCGGCCGACCTCTACGGCTTCTACTTCTTCGGCAAGATCGCGATTTTTTTGTACTGGGTCCTGCAGATCTTTCTGCTCGGGGGCGCGCGCCTCGCGTTCCGGTACCTGAAGGACACCCGCTCCCGGCAATCGAGCGCCCGGGCCGCCACCGTGCCGACACTACTGCTCGGGCGCGGCGGCGATATCGACGTGCTGATCCGCGCCATCGAGACCGGCTCGGTCAGGAAGCTGGCGCCCCGCGGGATCCTGTCGTCCCGGGCGGACGAGACCGGGCAATTCATGCGCGGCGTGCCGGTGCTCGGCGGCTTCCGGGACCTCGAACGGGTGGTGGCGGAGTTGGCCGCAGGCGGCGAGCCGGTCCGGCGGCTGGTGGCCGCCCCGAGCGCCCTGGTGCCGGAGGCCGCCCCCGACGACCTCATCGCCCGCGCCCGGCGGCTCGGCCTGCCGCTGGCCCGCGTGGTCGGGCTCGGCGAGGGCGCGCAGGGGCCCGAGCTGGCCCCCCTCGAGATCGAGGACCTGCTCCTGCGCCCCACCGTGGCGATCGACCGCCCGCGCCTCGAGGCGTTCCTGGCCGGCCGCCGGGTGGTGGTGACCGGCGGCGGCGGCTCGATCGGCTCGGAGATCTGCCTCCGGGCCGTGGCCTTCGGGGCCGCCGCGGTGCTGGTGCTCGAATCCTCCGAGCCGGCCCTGCACGGCATCCTCAGCCACCCGGCGATCCTGTCCGCGGAGGCGGCGGTGACCGGCGTGCTCGCCGACATCCGCGACCGGGACCGGACCCATCAGGTCATCGCGGCGTTCCGGCCCGATTGCGTGGTCCATGCCGCCGCGCTCAAGCAGGTGCCCTATCTGGAGCGCGACTGGCAGGAGGGCATCAAGACCAACGTCTTCGGCTCGATCAACGTCGCCGAGGCCGCGGTGGCGGCGGGCGCCCGGGCGCTGGTGATGGTCTCCACCGACAAGGCGATCGAGCCGGTCTCGCAGCTCGGCGTCACCAAGCGCTTCGCCGAGATGGTCGCCCAGGCGCTGGACGCCGAGCAATCGGCCAGGCCGGACCATCCGACCCGGCTGATCGCGGTGCGTTTCGGCAACGTGCTCGGCTCGGTCGGCTCGGTGGTGCCGGTGTTCAAGGCGCAGATCGCCCGGGGCGGCCCGGTCACCGTCACGCATCCCGACATGGTGCGCTACTTCATGACCGTCCGCGAGGCCTGCGACCTCGTGCTGACCGCGGCCTCCCACGCCGACGGCGAGGGCCGCACCGCCCCGGAGGCGGAGCGCGCCGCGGTCTACGTGCTCAAGATGGGCCAGCCGGTGCGGATCGCCGAGCTCGCCGAGCGGATGATCCGGCTGGCCGGGTTCGAGCCGGGGGCGGAGATCGAGATCGCCTATACCGGCGCCCGGCCCGGCGAGCGGCTCAACGAGATCCTGTTCGCCCGGGAGGAACCCCGGGTCACCCTGCCGGGCATCGACGGCGTGATGGCGGCCCGCCCGGTCTTCGCCGACCGCGCCCGGCTCGACGCCTGGGTGGCCGAGCTGCGCGCGGCCGTCGCGGCGGGCGACCGGGAAGCCGCGGAAGCCGTGTTCGAGGCGGCGGTGCCGCATTTCCGCGAGCGCCATGCACAACGGCCAGCCCAGCGGGAGCCGGCCTCCTCCGCCGGGGCGGCGATCGCGGACGCGTCGATGGCCGGTGCGGCGCGCGCCGCGATCGGCTGAGGCGTTCGGCTCCCCGGGTCGACCTCGTGTTTCGTCCCATCCAACCCCCTCATCCTGAGGCGACGGAGCGAAGCGGAGGCCTCGAAGGAGCCCTCCAGCCGGCCGCGCGATTCCTGGAGGACTCCTTCGAGGCCCGCTGACGCGGGCGCCTCAGGATGAGGGGGTTGGATGGGAAAGACCAATCACCGCCCTGAACTCACGCTTCGTCTCGTGCGAGCCGGGCCAGCCCGTCCCGCGTCGGCGCGGCCGGGCGCCATCCGAGCGCCGCGAGGCCGTCGGCGCGGGCCTCCAGGCCCTCGGCCACCCGGGCGAACAGCGCCTCCCGGCCGGTCAGCCGGCAGGCCAGCCCGAGGAGGCCGGCCGGCACCGGGACCAGGCCGGGCTTGCGGCCGAGGCCGGCGCGCAGCGCCGTGAGCATCTCGGCCAGGCCGAGTGGGTCCGGGTCGGCAGCGATCAGGGCGGATCGGATCGGGTCCGGCGCCCGCAGCACCGCGTCCACGGCCCCCGACAGGCTCTCCAGGGAAATCAGCGAGCGCCGCGCCGCCAGCCCGCCCAGCGGCAGGGGATAGGGGCTGCGGGCGAGCCGCAGCAGCGCAGCCATGTTGCCCTTCACGCCGGCGCCGTAGACCAGGACGGGGCGGAGCGCGACCCAGTCGAGCCCCGTCTCGGCGAGCGCCCGCTCGGCCTCCAGCTTGGAGCGGCCGTAGGCGTCGGTGGGCCGGGGCTCGTCGCCCTCCCCGACCACGCCGGGCGCGCTGGCGCCGACCTGCGCGCGGATCGAGGACAGGAACACGAAGCGGCGCACCTTCGCCCGGGCGGCGGCCTCCGCGAGCTTGCGCGTCGCCTCGGTGTTGAGGGTGCGGTAATCGTCCTCGGGAGCCCCGGACATGGCATGCGCCAGGCCCGCCGAGTGCACCACGGCGTCCACGCCGCTGAGCGCCGCCGCCATGTTGATCGGGCGGGTCAGGTCGCCGACCACCGCGCTCGCGGCGCCCTCCGGCAGGGCGGTCGGCCGGCGCAGCAGCACCCGGACCTTGTAGCCGCGGGCGGTGAGGTCGGCGAGCAGGTGGCGGCCGATGAAGCCGGTGGCCCCGGTGAGCGCGATCAATCCGGTCACGGGCTGGGGGCACCTTCGGCATGGGCCGGCGCGGGGGCGCGGGCGAAGCGGCGGAGCAGGGCGGCGACCAGGGCGAGCCCGGCCGCGAGAGCCCCGAGCGTGACCGGCCAGGACGGCCAAAACAAGGTCGCGGCGGCGAGCGCAGCCAGCACGAGGTTGACCGCGAACAGCCGCGCCACGACGCCCGAGACGGTTAGGCCGTGATCGGTGGCGCGCTGGTAGTAATGGCCGCGATGCGCCTCCCAGACCCGCTCGCGCCGTGCCGCCCGGGCGGCGAGCGTCAGGCTGGCATCGGCGAGGTAGACCAGCGGCAGCAGCAGGGCGGCGGCGAGCCCCCCCGCCAAGGCGAGCTGGCACAGCAGCCAGGCGGTGACGAGCCCGATCGGCAGCGAGCCGACATCCCCGAGGAAAAGCTTCGCCACCGGCCGGTTGAACGGCGCGAAGCCGAGCATCGCCCCGAGCAGGCAGGCCGCCACCAGGGCCGGCAGCGCCGGCAGGTATCCCGCAAGCCCGAGCAGCAGCAGCGCCCCGGAGACCGGGACGATCTCGGCCACCGTCATCCAGTCGAGCCCGTCCATGAAGTTCGTCAGGTTGACGAACCAGACCCCTGCGAGCAGCGCGAGCCCGCGCTCGAGCCACAGGGGCGCCCCGGGCAGCAGCCGGCCGTCGAGCTGCCAGACCAGCACGCCGACGACCCCCGCCTGCACGGCGAGCCGCAGCCCGGCCGGCAGCGGCCGCAGGTCGTCCACGGCGCCGAGAAGCGCCAGGATCAGGGAGCCGCTCGCGAGCCCGATCCAGTCCGGCCGGCCGCCGATCTCGGGCGCCGCGATCAGGAGGCCGGAGATCGTCACCAGAGCCGTCACCACGGCGATCCCGCCGCCCTGCGGCGTCGGCACCGTGTGGCTCGACCGGGCGTTCGGCCGGGCCAGGGCGTAGCGCTGCAGCACCGGCCGCAGGCGCAGGATCAGCCCGGCCGACAGGGCGGCGGCGAGCGGGACGGCGAGGAGGAGGATCGTGTCGCGGACGGACGGCATGGCGCCGTCCTACGCGATCCCGCGCGCGCTCGGGAAGGCGCGCCCCGCCCGTATCCCGTGGGATGCCCCTCAGTAGACCTGCGCGCCCTCCCGCGCCGGCTCCGGCGGGCTGCCCTGCCGGTCCAGGCTCTTCTCCACCACCTTGGCCAGGCCGATCATGATCGCGTCGATGGCGTAGTCCTTGGGCGTGTAGACCGCGCGCACGCCCATGTTCTTCAGGACCAGCTCGTCCTCGGGAGAGATGATGCCGCCGACCACGACCGGGATGTGGTCGAGCCCGGCCTCGCGCATCTGGGCGCGGACCTCGCGAACCAGCGGCACGTGGCTGCCGGACAGGATCGACAGGCCGACCACGTGGGCGCCGGTCTCCTTGGCCTTGGCGACGATTTCGGCCGGGGTCTGGCGGATGCCGTCATAGGTGACGTCGAAGCCGACATCCCGGGCGCGCAGGGCGATCTGCTCGGCGCCGTTCGAGTGGCCGTCGAGGCCGGGCTTGCCGACCACGAGCCGCGGGGTCTCGCCGAGCCGCTCGCCGAGATCGGCGATCAGCAGCTTGGCCTCCTCGGCCGCCCCGGAGGAGACGGTCTCGACCGTCACCCCGGTGGGCGCCCGGTACTCGCCGAAGACCTGCCGCAGGCGCTCGCCCCACTCGCCGGTGGTGACGCCGGCCTTCGCGGCCGCGATCGAGACCGGCATGATGTTGGCGCCCGAGCGCGCGGCCTGCTCCAGGGCGTCGAGCGCCTGGCCCACCGCCCGGTCGTCGCGCTTGCTGCGCCAGTCGCGGATGCGCCCCTGCGCCTCCATCTCCACCGTCTCGGAGACGGAGAAGATCGCGCCCTCCCCGGCGGTGAGCGGCGAGGGCTCGCCCTGCTGCCACTTGTTGACACCGACGACGATCTGCTCGCCGGCCTCGATCGCCGAGATCCGCTTGGCGTTCGACTCGACCAGGGCGCGCTTGAGGGCGCCGGTCTCCACCGCGGCGACCGCGCCGCCGATACCGCCGATCCGCTCCAGCTCCGCCCGGGTCTCGGCCTTCAGCGCCTCGACCTTGGCCTCGATGACCGTCGAGCCGTCGAAGATATCGTCATATTCCAAAAGGTCGGTCTCGAAGGCCAGGATCTGCTGCATCCGCATGGACCATTGCTGGTCCCAGGGCCGCGGCAGGCCGAGCGCCTCGTTCCAGGCCGGCAGCTGCACCGCCCGGGCGCGGGCGCGCTTGGAGAGCGTCACGGCCAGCATCTCGATCAGGATGCGGTGGACGTTGTTCTCCGGCTGCTGCTCCGTCAGGCCGAGCGAGTTGACCTGCACGCCGTAGCGGAAGATCCGCTTCTTCGGGTCGTCGATGCCGTAGCGCTCCTGGGCGATCTCGTCCCAGAGCTCGGCAAACGCCCGCATCTTGCAGATCTCGGTGACGAAGCGCAGCCCGGCATTCACGAAGAACGAGATCCGCCCGAAGACGTCGGAGAAGCTCGTCGCGTCGAATGCGGGGTCGTCGCGCACGGTGTCGAGCACCGCGATGGCGATGGCCAGCGCGTAGGACAGCTCCTGGACCGGCGTCGCCCCCGCCTCCTGCAGGTGGTAGGAGCAGACATTCATCGGGTTCCACTTCGGCACGTTCTTGGTCGTGAACAGGATCACGTCCTTGGTGAGCCGGAGCGAGGGCGCGGGCGGGAACACGTAGGTCCCGCGCGATAGGTATTCTTTGATGATGTCGTTCTGGGTGGTGCCCTGGAGGGCGTCGAGCGGCGCGCCCTGCTCCTCGGCCACCGCCAGGTAGAGCGCCAGCAGCCACGGGGCCGTGGCGTTGATCGTCATCGAGGTGTTCATCTGGGCGAGCGGGATGTCCTGGAACAGGGTCCGCATGTCGCCGAGATGCGCGATCGAGACGCCGACCTTGCCGACCTCCCCGCGCGACAGCTCGTGGTCCGGGTCGTAGCCGGTCTGGGTCGGCAGGTCGAAGGCCACCGACAGGCCGGTCTGGCCCTTGGCGAGGTTGCCCCGGTAGAGCGCGTTCGACTCCGCGGCGTTGGAATGGCCCGCATAGGTGCGGATGATCCAGGGTTTATCGCGGGGCGTCTTGTCGCCCCCGGTCTCCGCGACGCGCGCGCCCATCCTGGCCTCCGTATGGTCTTTTTCACTATCCGCGCTCGGGGCGCAGTCTTGGCCGCACCGTAGCGAAGGCGGCCGGGCGCGTCATCCGCGACAGAAGTGCAACGCGGGCCAGTACTGCTTGGGCGGCCTTTAAAAAACTTGTCCGAGCGGACAGCCGGATTTGAGGGTCGGTCCAGCCCCCCTTCACAGGCCCCCTTCACAAGCCCGCGCGCGAGCCAGAATTTAACGGCTCCAAACGGGAACCGGTGCGTTGGACCGCCGGCGATCGCACCGGCACCGTTTCGCACGCGTGCGGCCGCCGAGTCGGGCGCGACCGGTGTCGCCCCCGATTCCAGATCCATGACTCACCGCCCTCTCCCGTGCCGGACCGGATGGATCGGCCGGCGGGGAGCGCTTCCAAGGAGCGACAGCGATGGCCGACCAGAGCCCGCGCCTGACCACCGCGTTCGGCAACCCCATCTCCGACAATCAGAATTCGATCACCGCGGGTCCCCGCGGGCCCGTGCTGATGCAGGACTACCACCTCATCGAGAAGATGGCCCATTTCAACCGGGAGCGGATCCCGGAGCGGGTGGTGCACGCCAAGGGCTACGGGGCCTACGGCACGTTCCGGCTGACCAAGTCGCTCAGCGCCTACACCCGCGCCAAGGTGCTGACCGAGGTCGGCAAGGAGGTGCCGATGGTCGCCCGGTTCTCCACGGTGGGCGGGGAATCCGGCTCCGCCGACACCGCCCGCGATCCCCGCGGCTTCGCGCTGAAGTTCTACACCGAGGAGGGCAACTGGGACCTCGTCGGCAACAACACGCCGATCTTCTTCGTGCGCGACGCGATCAAGTTCTCCGACTTCATCCGCACCCAGAAACGCGATCCGCGCACGCACCTGAAGCCGCATTGGCGCCGCTGGGATTTCTGGAGCCTCTCGCCCGAGGCGATCCATCAGGTGATGATCCTGTACAGCGACCGCGGCACGCCGAAATCGGCCCGGTTCATGAACGGCTACGGCTCGCACACCTTCTCGCTCTGGAACGAGCGGGGCGAGCGGCACTGGGTGAAGTTCCACTTCCACACGAAGCAGGGCATCCAGAATTTCTCCGCCGAGGAGGCCGACCGGATCGCCGGCACGGATCCGGACTACTCCGCCGCCGACCTGTCCTCGGCGATCGAGCAGGGCGACTTCCCGAAGTGGAAGGTCTCCGTCCAGATCATGCCGGAGCTCGATGCCGACACCTACCGGATCAACCCGTTCGACCTGACCAAGGTCTGGCCGCACGGCGACTACCCGCTGATCGAGATCGGCGAGATGGAGCTGAACCGGAACCCGGAGAACTACTTCGCCGAGATCGAGCAATCGGCCTTCGAGCCGTCCAACGTGGTGCCGGGCATCGGCTTCTCGCCGGACAAGATGCTGCAGAACCGCATCCTGTCGTACTCGGACGCGCACCGGTACCGGCTCGGCGTGAACTACCACCAGATCCCGGTGAACCAGGCCAGGAACGCCAAGGTGCAGACCTACCATCGGGACGGGGCGATGCGGATCGACGGCAACCACGGCGCTCAGGTGGACTACCAGCCGAACTCCTTCGGCGGTCCCGTGGAGGATCCGGCCTTCGCCGAGCCGCCCCTGCGCATCCGGGGCGATGCGGCACGCTACGGCTGGCCGAACGATGACGAGGACCTCTACGGCCAGCCGCGCCAGCTCTGGTCGAAGGTGCTGAACGACGGGGAGCGCGAACGGCTTGTCAAGAACATCGTCACCTCGATGGGCGATTCCCCGCGTCACATCCAGGAGCGGATGATCGCCCACTGGTATAAAGTCCACCCGGATTTCGGCCGCGGGGTTGCGGAAGGTCTCGGGATCGACACCCGGCAGGCTGCCGCCGAATAATACTTGGTCTGCCGGAAAGGCGAATTTGAATACGGAGGCGCCGGCCTTGAGCCGGCGCCTTTTTCACATCTGAAACCCTTGGGTTTCGACTTTCGGCCCACTTGGACGCTTCGGATATCGCCGCTATAGCGCGATGAGAACCGCGGCCTTCAAGAACCACGCGGGACGAGAGGAGAGCGAGATGGCGGCGAGCGCTGCGGTCAGTCCGGCAGGCGGCGAGGTCAAGGACCTCTACGAGATGGGCGAGATCCCGCCGCTGGGTCACGTGCCGGCCAAGATGTACGCCTGGGCGATCCGGCGCGAGCGCCACGGGCCCCCGGAGCAGTCCCACCAGCTCGAAGTGCTGCCGGTCTGGGAGATCGGCGACGACGAGGTGCTGGTCTACGTCATGGCCGCGGGCGTCAACTACAACGGCGTCTGGGCCGGCCTCGGCGAGCCGATCTCGCCCTTCGACGTGCACAAGGGCGAATACCATATCGCCGGCTCGGACGCCTCCGGCATCGTCTGGAAGGTCGGCGCCAAGGTGAAGCGCTGGAAAGTCGGCGACGAGGTCATCGTCCACTGCAACCAGGATGACGGCGACGACGAGGAGTGCAACGGCGGCGACCCGATGTTCTCGCCGAGCCAGCGGATCTGGGGCTACGAGACGGGGGACGGCTCCTTCGCGCAGTTCTGCCGGGTGCAGTCCCGCCAGCTGATGCACCGGCCCAAGCACCTCACCTGGGAGGAGGCCGCCTGCTACACGCTGACGCTGGCCACCGCCTACCGCATGCTGTTCGGCCACGCGCCGCACACGGTCCGGCCGGGCCAGAACGTGCTGATCTGGGGCGCCTCCGGGGGCCTCGGCGTGTTCGGCGTGCAGCTCTGCGCGGCTTCGGGTGCCAACGCGATCGCGGTGATCTCGGACGATTCGAAGCGCGACTACGTCATGAGCCTCGGCGCCAAGGGCGTGATCAACCGCAAGGACTTCAACTGCTGGGGGCAGCTTCCCACGGTGAACTCGCCTGAGTTCCACGCCTGGACCAAGGAAGCCCGCAAGTTCGGCAAGGCGATCTGGGACATCACCGGCAAGCAGGATGTCGACATCGTCTTCGAGCATCCGGGCGAGGCGACCTTCCCGGTCTCGGCCCTGGTGGTGAAGCGCGGCGGCATGGTGGTGTTCTGCGCCGGCACCACCGGCTTCAACATCACCTTCGACGCCCGCTACGTCTGGATGCGCCAGAAGCGGATCCAGGGCTCGCACTTCGCCCATCTCAAGCAGGCCTCGGCGGCGAACCAGTTCGTGATGGACCGCCGGGTCGACCCGTGCATGAGCGAGGTGTTCCCCTGGGACAAGATTCCCCAGGCCCACACCAAGATGTGGAAGAACCAGCACCCGCCGGGCAACATGGCCTGCCTGGTCAATTCCCCGCGGGCCGGCCTGCGCACCGTCGAGGACGTGATCGAGGCCGGCCCGCTGAAGCGCTGACACCGTCCCCGGCCTCCGCCGCGTGCGGGGGCCGGATCGGCGATCCTGAAGGCTGCCCCTTGCCCCCGGCCCGGCCGGGAGCGAGAACGGCCGCGCTTGTTCCAGCATCCGAGCCGGGGCGATGATCGATTCGGCGTGACGGGCGCGGGCAAGCAGGGTGATGGGCGCAGCGCCCGGACCCGGTACCGGGGGTATGGTCTTGGCGGGCGACGACGAATCTTACGTGTACGACGAGGCGACGGGCGAGTGGCTTCCGCCCGGTCAGGCGGCCGCGGCAGCGCCCGGACGGGCGGAGGTGCGCGATTCGGCCGGCAACGTCCTGGCCGACGGCGATTCGGTCACCCTGATCAAGGACCTGAAGGTCAAGGGCGCGAACCAGACCCTGAAGCAGGGCACGGTCATCCGGTCGATCCGGCTCACGGACGATCCTGAAGAGATCGATTGCCGCCACGACACCATCAAGGGCCTCGTCCTGCGCACCGAGTTCGTGCGCAAGCGCTAGGACTTCAGGGTTTCAAAAGGTCCGGGACCTTTTGCGGGGCCGGGGCAGAGCCCTGGGTCGAGCGAAGCGCGATGCCATCGGGGCTCTCGCCCCGATACCCCGCCAAAGGGCTGAGCCCTTCGGAAAACCCGTTTTTCTACCGGCGCTTGGTCTCTTCCTGCGGCAGGTGACGCCCGTAGGTCTCCTGCTTCTCGGCGCGTTCCCGGATCAGGTCGGCATAGGCCTGCCGCATCTCGGGGGAGACGCTGACGCTCTTGCCCTTGGCGGGCTTGCGCTTGGGCGCCTTCTTGAAGGTGTTGCTGGTCTCGCTCATGCCGGGCTCCGCGTCGGACCATGGCGGCGGCGCGCGGCCGGCAGGAGGTCCGAGTCGAGTCCCGATTCGGATATCCGGGCCGGCCCGCGAGGCCGGACCCCTGCCCTCTAGCGCATCGCGCGGCCGCGTGCACGGGAGAGCGGCGCCGGGACGAGCAGATTTCCGTGCGCGTTACCGGCCGAGGGCCTTCGATCTGGCGCGCGGCCGAGGCCTCTGCCAAGGTTGCTGCGTTGAGCGTCGGGGACGGCGATGGATTCGCGTCGAGCAGGGCAAGAACCGGGTCACGAGATCGCGCCGCGCGGCCGGCGGACGCATCCGCTCCTGGCGGCGCTGCTGCTGGGGTGCCTGACGCCCCCTGGTCCGGCCCTCGCCCAGGACCGTCCGGCCCCGGCCCGTCCGGCCCAGCCCGCGCCGAGGGCTTCGTCCCCTGCCCGGCCCGCTGCGCCGGATCCGGCCTTCGAGGCGACCAAGGCCGCGTTCGAGGTGCTGCCCGAGGCGGAGCGCAAGGCAATCCAGGACGCGCTGGTCTGGACCGGCGACTTCAACGCCGTGGTCTCCGGGGCGTTCGGCCGCCGGACCTTCGACGCGCTGAGCGCCTACCGGACCCGGACGGGCGGCGCCGATCCCCTCGACCCGCGCGGCCGGGCGGCGCTGCTGGCGGCCGGCGAATCGGCCAAGGCCGCGGCCCGCTTTCGGATCGCCGCGGATCCCGCCAGCGGCGCGATGATCGGCGTGCCCGAGCGCCTGCTGTCGAAGCGCACCGCCCTGCCATCCGGCACCCGCTGGCAGAGCGCGGACGGGCGCGTGACCCTGGAAACCCGGTCCTTCCCGTCCGGGACCGAGACCCTGGACAGCCTGTTCGACCAGGCCACCGCGCCGCTTCCCAACCGCAAGGTCACCTACAAGCTGCGGCGGCCGGAATCGCTGGTGGTCACCGCCGAGGCCGGGCCCGGCCTGTCCTACATCCGCTACGATGCCGGGCCGCAGGGCGTGCGCGGCTTCCTGATCGGCTACGACCGGGCCCTGGCCGCGGAGGTCGGCCGCCTGGTGATCGCCGTGGCCAACGCCTTCGAGCCGTTCCCGGCGGCCGGCGCGTCGGCACCCCCGAAGCCCGCCGCGAGCGGATTGTCCGCGGCCCCCGCGGCGCCGCCGCCACGGGCGCTCACTTCAACCGCCGAGGGAGCCGGAACCGGGCTCGTGGTCGCGCCAGGGCGTGTGCTCACCGCATCCGCGGTGCTGGAGGGCTGCGCCGCGCCCCGCATCGGCCCGTCATCGGCTCGGGTGCTGGCCACCGATCCGGCCGGCCTCGCGCTGCTCGAGGCGTCGGGCATTCCGGCCCCGGCGCGCCTGTCCGTGCGGGCGGATGCGCCCGCGGCCGACGAGGCTCTGATCGCCCTGGCGGCGGGGCCGGACGGGGGATCGGCGGCGCCAGCCAACGCGGTGACGGGCGGCGTGATCGCGCCGCTGCAGCCGGGTGCGGGTGGCGCGCCGGTTCTCGACCGGTCGGGCCGTCTCGTCGGGCTCGTCGCCCGCTATCCGACGGCCCCGCGGCGGGTCGCCGGGATCGTTCCGCCCGCGCGCCTGGCCCTGGTGCCGGCCCAGGCGGTCGCGGCCTTCCTGGCGGCTCAGGGTATCGCCGAAGCGAAGCCACGCCCGGATGGCGGGCCCGGCGCTCTGGCCCCCGCACTGGTCGCGATCGCCTGCCGGTAGGGTGCGGCCGTCACGGACGATCCCGCCGGACCGAATCCGGTCCGGCGGGCCCTGCGTCCGAGAGGGTGTGCGGTGCTTAGAGCCGGCCGGTGACCAGCAGGACGATCAGCACGATCAGCAGAATGCCGCCGAGGCCGAAGCCCGGGCCGCGATAGGCGCCGCCGCCCAGGAAGCCGCCGCCGCCGAAGGCCAGGATGATCAGGATGATGAGGAGAATGGTAACGAGGGACATAGAACGGGCTCTCCGGACGGTCGCGCTGTTGCGAGCGTGACCGTTCAAACGCTGCGACAATCCGTTCCGTTCAACGCAGGGCCACGCTTTTGTGAGGATATTGCCCGGATGAGGCGGTAGTTCTCAGGCGTGCCAATCCGGCAACACATCCTGCGGCGCTTCCAGCCAGCCCGGGACCGGCAGGTTCCGTTCGGTCAGGAAGGCCGGATTGAACAGCTTCGAGGCGTAGCGCGCCGCCCCGTCGCACAGGATCGTCACCACCGTGTGACCGGGCCCGAGCTCCCGGGCCAGCCGGATCGCCCCAGCGACGTTGATGCCGGACGAGCCGCCCAGCGACAGGCCCTCCTCCCGCATCAGCCCGAAGACGATGTCCAGCGCCTCGCGGTCGGGGATCCGGAAGGCGTGATCCGGGGTGAAGCCGTCGAGGTTCCGGGTGATGCGGCCCTGGCCGATCCCCTCGGTGATCGAGGAGCCCTCCGCCTTTAGGGTGCCGGTTGTGTAGTGGGCGTAGAGGGCCGAGCCCTCCGGGTCGGCGAGCGCGATGCGCACCCCCGGCTTCCGGGCCCGTAACGCCGCCGCAATGCCCGCCAGCGTCCCGCCGGTCCCGGCCGCGCAGACGAATCCGTCGACCCGGCCGCCGGTCTGCGCCCAGATCTCGGGGCCTGTCCCGTCCACATGCGCCTGACGGTTCGCGACGTTGTCGAACTGATCGGCGAAGAACGCGCCCGCCGGCTCCGTGGCCGCGAGTTTTTCCGCCAGCCGCCGGGCGACGTGGACGTAGTTGTTCGGGTTAGCGAACGGCACCGCCGGCACCTCGACGAGGCGCGCGCCCGCGAGCCGCAGGGTCTGCTTCTTCTCCTCGGACTGGGTGACCGGGATGACGATCAGCGTCCGGTAGCCACGCACCGAGGCCACCAGGGCGAGGCCGATACCGGTATTGCCGGCCGTGCCCTCCACGATGGTGCCACCCGGCCGGATCAGGCCCTTCGCCTCGGCATCCTGCACGATGGCGAGCGCCGCCCGGTCCTTCACCGACAGGCCGGGATTGAGGAACTCGGCCTTCCCGAAGATCTCGCAGCCGGTCGCCTCGGAGGCCCGGCGCAGCCGGATCAGCGGCGTCTGGCCGATTGCCGCGAGAACGTCGGGATGGGCGGTGCGATTCGGGGTCGTCATGCGTAGGAGCCTAGGCGGATGTGCGGTGTCTGACGAGCTTCACCCGAACACATGCCCGCCGTTGATCCGCAGGCCGACCGGATGGCCGGCCGGGTAGCGGACGCCGTCGAAATCCTCCACCGCGAGCACACGGCCCTGGTCGTCGGCCACCTCGATGCGCTGGCGGCCCTGGCTGCGGTAAGAGCTGCGCACGGTGCCGGAGAGATGCGCGGCCTCGGGCTCGGCGAGCTGCAATTGCCACGGCCGAACGTAGAGCTTGACCGGGCCGATGATCCCGGCGGGCGCCGCCACCGGCGTCTCCCGGCCGCGCACCAGCACGCGGCCGCCCTCGGCCAGCGCCTCGACCTCGACGTGGTCGCCGAGGAACTTCATCACGGTCGCGGAGGCCGGGTGCTCCTGGACCTCGTCCGGGGTGCCGACCTGCTCCAGGCGGCCGCGGTCGAGCACCGCGACGCGGTCCGACAGCTCCAGGGCCTCGTCCTGATCGTGGGTGACGAAGATCGTGGTCTGGCCGGTGCGGTCGTGGATCTCGCGCAGCCAGCGGCGCAGGTCCTTGCGCACCTGGGCGTCGAGGGCGCCGAAGGGCTCGTCCAGCAGCAGGACGCGGGGCTCGACCGCGAGCGCCCGGGCGAGCGCCACCCGCTGGCGCTGGCCGCCCGAGAGCTGCGACGGATAGCGGTCGCCGAAGCCCGAGAGCCGGATCAGGTCGAGCAGGTCGCCGACCCGGCGCTTGATCTCGGCCCTGGCCGGGCGCTCGGCGCGCCGCCGCGCGTTCAGCCCGTAGGCGATGTTGTCGGCCACGCTCATATGCTTGAACAGGGCGTAGTGCTGGAACACGAAGCCCACCGCCCGCTCCTGCACGGCCAGGCCCGTAGCGTCGTCGTCGCCGAACAGGATCCGGCCCCGGTCCGGCGCGTCGAGGCCGGCGATGATCCGCAGCAGCGTCGTCTTGCCCGAGCCCGAGGGGCCGAGCAGCCCGAGCAGCTCCCCCGCCCGCACGTCGATCGACAGGTCGTGCAGCACCGCGGCCGTGTCGAAGGTCTTCGAGATGCCCTCGACCCGGATCGCCGTGGACGGGCGATCAGTGAGCCCGGCCGTGCGCAAGCTCGCCCGCGAAGCGCCATTCGAGGATGGATTTGAGGACGAGGGTGATGAGGGCAAGGACAGCGAGGAGCGTAGCGACGGCGAAGGCGGCGACGAAGTTGTACTCATTGTAGAGGATCTCCACGTGGAGTGGGATGGTGTTGGTCAGGCCGCGGATGTGGCCGGACACCACCGACACCGCCCCGAATTCGCCCATCGCCCGGGCATTGCAGAGGAGCACGCTGTAGAGCAGGCCCCAGCGGATGTTGGGCAGCGTCACCGTGCGGAACGCGTGCAGGCCCGAGGCGCCCAGCGTCAGGGCCGCCTCCTCCTCCGCGGAGCCCTGTTCCTGCATGAGCGGGATCAGCTCGCGGGCCACGAACGGGAAGGTCACGAACACGGTCGCCAGCACGATCCCCGGCAGGGCGAACAGGATCTGGATCCCGTGGTTCAGCAGCCAGCCGCCGAACAGGCCCTGCGAGCCGAACAGCAGCACGTAGATCAGGCCCGAGACCACCGGCGAGACCGAGAACGGCAGGTCGATCAGGGTGATCAGCAGCGATTTGCCGGGGAACTCGAACTTGGCGATCGCCCAGGACGCCGCCAGGCCGAACACCACGTTGAACGGCACCGCGATCGCCGCCACCGTCAGCGTCAGGCGGATCGCGCTCCAGGCATCCGGCTCCCGGAACGCGGACAGGAAGGCGTCGAGCCCCTTCGACAGCGCCTGGGTGAACACCGCGATCAGCGGCAGGACCAGGAACAGCGCCAGGAACGCGATCGCGATCCCGATCAGGACGACGCGCGTGCCGGTCCCTTCCGAGGCGACCGGCTCCGTGCGCGCGGCGGGCGCGAAGGTCGGGGAGAAGATTTCAGACATAGCCGAATCGCCTCCGGCTCCAGGCCTGGATCAGGTTGATGGCGAGGAGCGTCAGGAACGAGATGCCCAGCATGATTGTGGCGATCGCCGCCGCCCCGCCGTAATCGAACTCGGACAGCTTGATCACGATCAGGAGCGGCGCGATCTCCGAGACGTAGGGCAGGTTGCCGGCGATGAAGATGATCGAGCCGTACTCGCCGACCCCGCGGGCGAAAGCCATGGCGAAGCCGGTGAGCACCGCCGGGATCAGCGGCGGCAGCACCACCCGGGTCAGGGTGGCGAACCGGGTGGCCCCGAGGGTGGCCGAGGCCTCCTCGATCTCCTTGTCGATCTCGGCGATCAGCGGCTGCACGGTCCGCACCGCGAAGGGCAGCCCGATGAACACCATGGCGATGAAGATCCCCACCGGCGTGTAGGCCGCCTGGATGCCCAGCCGGGCGAGCGGCGCGCCGAGCAGCCCGTCGGGGGCGTAGAGCGAGGCCAGCGCGATGCCGGCCACCGCGGTCGGCAGCGCGAAGGGCAGGTCGACCGCCGCGTCCACGAGCTTGCGCCCCGGGAAGCGGTAGCGGGTCAGGACCCAGGCGACCAGGAAGCCGAAGGCCGAGGCGGTGAGCGCGGCGAGCGCCGAGACGCCGAAGCTGAGCTTGAGGGCGCTGGCCACGCGCGGATCGGTGGCGACGTCCCAGATCCCCGCGAGGCCGAGGCCGGACGCCTTCACGACGAGCCCGGCCAGCGGCAGCAGCACGATGAGCCCCAGGCAGGTCAGCGTGTAGCCGAAGCTGAGCCCGAAGCCCGGGATCACGCTGGGACGGCGGAAGGTCCGTTTGCGACGCGGCGTCTCGACCATGATTCCCGCCTCAGCGGCCGGCCCGGCTCAACCGGTCGAACAGGCCGCCGGCGTCGAAGTTCCGCTTCTGGATGTCGTCCCAGGAGCCCTGCATGTCCTCGATCTTGAACAGCTTGATCTCGGGGAGCTGCGCGAGGTCGGCGGCCGCGGCCGCCTCGCGGCGGATCGGGCGGTAATGGTGCTTGGCGAAGATCGCCTGCGCGCGGTCGCTGTAGAGGAAGTTGAGATAGGCCTGGGCGGCCTTGGTGGTGCCCTTGCGCTCGGCATTGGCGGCCACCAGGGCCACCGGCGGCTCGGCGTAGATCGAGGTCGGCGGCGACACGATGTCGAACTTGTCGGCGCCGAATTCCTGGAGGACCAGGTAGGCTTCGTTCTCCCAGGTCGGCAGCACGTCGCCGAGCCCGCGCTGCGCGAAGGTCACGGTGGAGCCGCGGGCGCCGGTATCGAGCACCGGCACGTTCTTGTAGATCTGGCCCACGAAGGCGTCGGCCTTGGCGGTGTCCTTGTCCTGGGCGTAGGCGTAGCCCCAGGCGGCCAGGAAATTCCAGCGGCCGCCGGCCGAGGTCTTCGGATTCGGGGTGATCACCTTGACGTCGGGCTTGGTCAGGTCGGCCCAGTCCTTGACGCCCTTCGGGTTGCCCTTGCGAACCAGGAATACCACCGTCGAGGTGTAGGGCACGGCCTCGTTCGGGAGCTTGGTCCGCCAATCCTCGGGGATCTTGCGGGTCAGCTTGGCGATGGCGTCGATGTCGGACGGGATGCCCAGCGTGACCACATCGGCATCGACGCCGTCGATCACCGTCCGGGCCTGGGCGCCCGAGCCGCCATGCGAGGCGCGCACCGTAATGGCCTCGCCGGTCTTGGCCTTCCATTCCTCGGCGAAGACGGCGTTGATCTCGCGGTAGAGTTCACGGGTCGGGTCGTAGGACACGTTGAGCAAGGCGGTCTCGGCCGCGGCCGGCAGGAAGCCGCTCAGCAGGCCGGCGCCGACCAGCATCGACAGCCCGACCGCCCGGAAGGCCCGGTTCCGTGCCGCACCGTTCTTCATCACGTCCGCTCCCCCAGCCGCCGACGGTCGCGCCACAGGAAGACGCGCCCGGAACGCCTTGGATCGTTCGTTTTATCGAACGAAGTCAAGCCGTCCGGACGTGTCTGCGTCAGCGTCGTCGCGGTGCAGGATCGGCGGAATCGCCCGGAACACAAGCGTGCTCAGAGCCCGCTCCTGGCAGAAGGCATGGATCTTCTCTCGCGCGCGGCGCAGGGAGAAGAATGTCGGCGTGTTTCCGGGTTTCTTAGAAAGAACGAACTGGCGTGCGCTGGCGCACATTTCATCCGCCAGGGCTCCGCTGGGCTGAGTCGCGGGACGCCTTACGGCTTGGGCTTGGCGAGCTGCTGGACCAGCGCTTCGAGGCGCTGGCTGATCGGGGCCGCCAGCGTGTCGGCATAGGCCGAGCGCAGGGTCTGGCCGAGATGGCGCCGCACGCTCGGGCCGAGCGCTCCCGCGTTCGTGGAGGCCGCCGTCTCGGACGGGCGCTCCGGGTGCGTCTTCGTCATGATCCCGACTCCTCCGCACATCCCTGTCTGGAGAGTGGCAAGGCTTGGTTAAGAAGCCGTCACGCGGCCGCCGCAGCGAACCGGAACTGGCCGCCCCGGGGCTACGTTGGCGGGCATGACCTCTCACACAGATCGGACCCGCCCCTTGTCCCGCTCACTTTCCCTGACCCTGACGGCGTTCCTGGCGGTCGCGGCGGCAAGCCCCGCCTTGGCGCAGACCAAGCCCGGCGAGATCAAAGGGATTGACGCGATGGGCGACAAGTCACGCAGCGCCCAGGACGGCTGGAGCCAGGCGCCGGTGCCCCGGGAGCAGTCGGCGGCCAAGGACGCGCCGAATCCGGGCGGCAAGTCGATCGGCGAGAACGCCAACCGACCGGTCCCCGGCGCCGATACCGGCAACTCCACCGGGACCGAGCCGCAGGCGCCGCTGGACCACCGCACGGGCGGCCCATCCGGCCACAACCCGGCCGCGCCGGCCAAATAATCCGCTGCCCGAAAAGATCTGGTTTCCCAGGATGATAGCCGGCATTCGAACGTGCCGGCCAAAAGACGACGGCGCCGCGCGCTGTGTCACCCAATCGCACTTGCCTCGTGCACGCTTTTTTGGGACACCCTGGAATTATACCAGATCGCTTTAGGAGCGGAGATGACGGTCCAGGTCTCTAGGCGTGGCCTGCTCAAAGGGGCCGGCGCCGGCCTCGCGGGCGGCTCGCTCGGCGCACTCGGCTTCGGCGGACTTCAGCCGGCCATGGCGGCCGCGGTGCGGCCCTTCAAGCTCGCGCAGATGCGCGAGACGCGCAACACGTGCCCGTACTGCTCGGTGGCGTGCGGCGTCATCCTGTACAGCCTGGGGGACCGCTCGAAGAACGCGCGCTCCTCGGTGATGCATATCGAGGGCGATCCCGATCACCCGGTCAACCGCGGCACGCTCTGCCCGAAGGGCTCGGCGCTGCTCGACTTCGTGCATTCCGAGACCCGCACGAAGTACCCGCTCTACCGCGCGCCCGGCACCTCCGAGTTCAAGCGCGTCTCCTGGGACTTCGCGCTCGACCGGATCGCGACCCTCCTCAAGGAGGATCGGGACAAGAACTTCCTGGCCAAGAACGAAGAGCTCACGGTCAACCGCTGGACCACGACGGGCTTCCTCGGCGCCTCGGCCACCACCAACGAGACGGCCTGGCTGACCTACAAGACAGTCCGAAGCATGGGGGCCCTGGTCTTCGATAATCAGGCCAGGGTTTGACACGGTCCGTCGGTCGCCAGTTTGGCGCCCTCCTTCGGACGCGGTGCGATGACCAACCTCTGGATGGACATCAAGCACGCGGACGTGATTACCGTGATGGGCGGCAATGCCGCCGAAGCGCATCCGTGCGGATTCAAGTGGGTCGTCGAGGCGAAGGCCCATAACAACGCCAAGCTCATCGTCGTCGACCCGCGCTTCACCCGCACGGCGTCGGTGGCCGATCTGTACTGCCCGATCCGGCAGGGGACCGACATCGCGTTCCTGTCAGGCGTCGCGAAGTACCTGATCGACAACGACAAGCTGCAGCACCGCTACGTCGCGGCCTATTCCAACGCGGGCTACGTCGTCCGTGAGGGCTACGATTTCAGCGAGGGGCTGTTCGCCGGCTACGACGCCGACAAGCGCGACTACGACAAGACCACCTGGGACTACGAGATCGGTCCCGACGGCTACGCCGTGGTCGACGAGACGATGCAGCATCCGCGCTGCGTCATGCAGCTGCTGAAGAAGCACATCGCCATCTACACGCCCGAGATGGTGGAGCGGATCTGCGGCTCGCCGAAGGAGACCTTCCTGAAGGTCTGCGAGTTGATGGCGACCACGTCCTCCCCTGAGCGGACGATGGCCTCCCTCTACGCGCTCGGCTGGACGCACCACTCCAAGGGCTCGCAGAACATCCGCTCGATGTGCATCGTCCAGACGCTGCTGGGCAATATCGGCATGCTCGGCGGCGGCATGCAGGCCCTGCGCGGTCACTCCAACATCCAGGGGCTGACCGATCTCGGCCTGATGTCGAACCTCATCCCGGGCTATCTCAACCTGCCCGTGGAGAAGGAGCCGGACTACGCGAGCTACATCGCCAAGCGGCAGTTCAAGCCGCTGCGCCCGGGCCAGACCAGCTACTGGCAGAACTACAACAAGTTCTTCGTCTCGTTCCAGAAGATGATGTGGGGCGACAAGGCGACGAAGGAGAACGACTGGGCGTACGATTACCTGCCCAAGCTCGACGTGCCGACCTACGACGTGATCCGTGGGTTCGAGCTCGCCAAGCAGGGCAAGATGACCGGCTACGTCATCCAGGGCTTCAACCCCCTGCTGTCGTTCCCGAATCGCGCCAAGATGACGGAAGCCTTCTCCAAGATGAAGTTCATCGTGGTGATGGATCCGCTCAAGACGGAGACCGCCCGGTTCTGGGAGAACCACGGCGAGTACAACGACGTCGATCCGACCAAGATCCAGACCGAGGTGTTCGAGCTGCCGACCACCCTGTTCGTGGAGGAGGAAGGCTCGCTGTCGAATTCCAGCCGCTGGCTGCAATGGCACTGGCAGGCGCAGGAAGCGCCGGGCGAGTGCCGCTCGGACATCGAGATCATGTCGGAGATCTTCCTCCGCGTGAAGGCGGCCTACAAGAAGGATGGCGGCGCGTTCCCGGACCCGATCGTCAACCTGAAATGGGACTACGCCATCGCCGAGTCGCCGACGCCGACCGAGCTCGCCCGCGAGCTCAACGGCTACACGGTGGCGCCGACGCCCGACCTCAACGGGACGATCATCCCGGCGGGCAAGCAGGTCGACGGCTTCGCCCAGCTCAAGGACGACGGCACCACGGCGTGCGCGTGCTGGATCTACTCGGGCTGCTACACCGAGAAGGGCAACACCATGGCCCGCCGGGACAACAATGATCCCGGCGACCGCGGCATCGCCCCGAACTGGGCCTTCGCCTGGCCGGCCAACCGGCGCGTGCTCTACAACCGGGCGTCCTGCGACCCGGAGGGCAAGCCCTGGTCGGAGAAGAAGAAGCTCATCGAGTGGAACGGCAAGCAGTGGATCGGCTTCGACGTGCCGGATTACGGCGTCACCGTCGCTCCCGATAAGGGCGTCGGGCCGTTCATCCTGAACCAGGAGGGCGTCGCCCGCCTGTGGACCCGGGGGCTCATGCGCGACGGGCCGTTCCCGACGCATTACGAGCCGTTCGAGTCGCCGATGGCCAACATCCCGTTCCCGAAGATCAAGGGCGCCCCGGCGGCCCGCATCTTCAAGGACGACCTGGCCGATCTCGGCGACGCGAAGGAGTTCCCCTACGCGGCGACGAGCTACCGTCTGACCGAGCACTTCCACGGCTGGACCAAGCACGCCCGGATCAACGCGATCCTCCAGCCGGAGGCCTTCGTGGAGATCTCGGAGGAGCTGGCCAAGGAGAAGGGCATTACCAAGGGCGGCTGGGTCCGCGTCTGGTCGAAGCGCGGCTCGCTGAAGGCCAAGGCGGTGGTGACCAAGCGGATCAAGCCGCTGATCTGCGACGGCAAGCCCGTCCACGTCGTCGGCATCCCGCAGCACTGGGGCTTCATGGGCCTGACGAAGAAAGGATGGCACCCGAACTCGCTGACGCCCGTGGTGGGTGACGCGAATACCGAGACGCCGGAGTTCAAGGCCTGGCTCGTGAATATCGAGCCGACCACGCCGCCGTCCGACGCGGTCGCCTGAGGGGAGCTGAGATCATGGCCGATTACAGCTCCCTCGATATCCGCCAGCGCTCCGCCTCCACGGAGACGCCGCCGGAGATCCGCCGCCAGGTGGAGGTCGCCAAGCTCATCGACGTGTCGAAGTGCATCGGCTGCAAGGCCTGCCAGTCGGCCTGCGAAGAGTGGAACGACCTGCGCGACGACATCGGCATCAATCGCGGTGTCTACGACAACCCCCACGACCTCACGCCGAAGTCGTGGACCCTCATGCGGTTCACCGAGTACGAGAACCCGGAGACCCAGAACCTCGAATGGCTGATCCGCAAGGACGGCTGCATGCACTGCACCGAGCCGGGCTGCCTCAAGGCGTGCCCGTCCCCGGGCGCGATCGTGCAGTACTCCAACGGCATCGTCGACTTCATCGAGGAGAACTGCATCGGCTGCGGCTATTGCGTGAAGGGGTGCCCGTTCAACATCCCGCGCATCAGCCAGACCGACCACAAGGCGTACAAGTGCACCCTGTGCTCGGACCGGGTCGCGGTGGGGCAAGCTCCGGCCTGCGCCAAGGCGTGCCCGACCGGCTCGATCATGTTCGGCACCAAGCAGGCGATGATCGAGCAGGCCGAGACCCGCGTTGAGGACCTGAAGTCGCGCGGCTTCCAGCATGCCGGCCTCTACGACCCGGCCGGCGTCGGCGGCACGCACGTCATGTACGTGCTGCACCACGCCGACCAGCCGAGCCTCTATGCCGGCCTGCCGAACGACCCGAAGATCTCGCCGCTGGTCGCCTTCTGGAAGGGCGGCGCCAAGGTGTTCGGGCTCGCCGCGATGGGCTTTGCCGCGGTGGCGGGCTTCTTCCACTACGTGACGGCCGGCCCGAACGAGGTCGTGCCCGAGGAAGAGGAGGAGGCGGTCGAGTTCGACGAGGCCAAGCGCCGCGGCGAAACCGACGGCGGCGAGGCACGGCCGCACTGACACGTCTTTCGGGCTGGCACGGTGGCCCGAGAGACGCGACACGCCCCCTCTCCCGTGCGGGAGAAGGTTGGGGTGAGGAACCCGGGTCTTCCAGAAAGATCGCACCCCTCACCCTGTCCCTCTCCTGCACGGGAGAGGGGACCCGCGGCCGGTCCTGCGATCGCGTAGATCCGACGGGCCGCCCGATCTAAAATTTCAGAGCCAGCCCTCGCCGCCGCTGCGGTGCAGGGCCGGCGCCACGTCAGGCGCGAGAAGGCCGATGACGAGCCAGAACGATATCCGGGACGGTGATTCCCGCCCGCTGCATCACGCCAGGTCCGAGGCGCCGGAGGTGATGTACGTCCCGCGCTACACCGGGGTTCAGCGCGTGAACCACTGGATCACCGCGATCCTGTTCACCCTGCTGACCCTCTCGGGGCTGGCGATGTTCACGCCCTACCTGTTCTCGCTGACCGGCCTGTTCGGCGGCGGGCAGGCGACCCGGGCGATCCATCCCTGGTTCGGCGTCGCCCTGGCGGTGAGCTTCTTCTTCCTGTTCGTGCGCTTCTGGAAGCTCAACATCCCCAACAAGGACGATGTCGAGTGGACCAAGCATATCGGCGACGTGGTCACCAACCGGGAGGACCGCCTGCCGGAGCTCGGCAAGTACAATGCCGGCCAGAAGGGCGTGTTCTGGGGCCAGACCGCGCTGATCGGGGTGATGTTCGTCACCGGCCTGGTGATCTGGAACACCTATTTCGGCGGGCTGACCACCATCGAGACCCAGCGCTGGGCGCTGCTCGCCCACTCGCTCGCCGCCGTGATCGCCATCGCGATCATCGTGGTCCACATCTATGCCGGCATCTGGGTGCGCGGCACCGGCCGGGCGATGGTGCGCGGCACGGTGACGGGTGGCTGGGCCTACCGGCATCACCGCAAGTGGTTCCGGCAGATCGCCGGCGCCAAGGTGCGCCGGGGCTCGGTCGACAAGCGCGGATCCTGAGGCGTGGCCAATTTCTTCCGGCGCAAGCCCGCGGTCCCGACCGAGACGAAGCAAGCCGCGACTGAGCCAAAACCCCGGCGGCGGGATTTCAGCGAGCTGAAGCCCGATCCCGACAAGATCGGGATCTCGGGCTCGGTCCCGTTCGTGCGGCTGCCCGATCCCGGAACGCTGTTCGCCGACCGGGCCGCTCGCCTGACCGCGGCGGCGCCGGGGCATCCGCTCGAGGCCTACCTGCTGTTCGTGGCCGAGGTCGCCCGGGCGCAGGCTTCGGTCCAGGCGGCATTCCCGGCCGCCGAGGCCCCAGCGGCGGCCGACATGGCCCTGCGCGCCGAGCACGGCATGCCGCCCCTGTCGCGCCAGCGGCTCGAGACCGATGCCGGCTTCGACGCCTGCCTCATTGCTCTCCTGGAACAGCTCGACCTGTCGGTGTCGCCCGAGGCGTCCCAGGCGGCGCGGGCGAGCCTGCTCGCGGCGTCCCCGGCCGACCGGCTCGACCTGGCCGTGCAGGTCGTCGAAGGCGCGCTGCCGGTGGAGCGGATCGCCGAATGCGTGTTCGTCGGGGCGGCCCTGCAGGTCCGGTTCGCGCAGGATGCGGCGCGGCTCGACGCATCCGCCCTGAAGCCGGTGGCCGACGGCGTCTGCCCGTGCTGCGGCGGCGCGCCCGTGGCGAGCGTGGTGGTCAGCTGGACCCCGGCCGACAAGGCCCGGTACCTGAGCTGCTCGGTCTGCTGCACCCTGTGGAACCATGTCCGGATCCGCTGCACCGCCTGCGGCTCCGGCGAGGGCATCAGCTATTACGGGCTCGACGAGGTGTCGAAGGACGTCCAGGTCGAGACCTGCACGACCTGCCACAGCTACATCAAGCACCTGCACCAGCATCGGGCGCCGGCGCTCGACCCGGTGGCGGACGACATCGCGTCCTACGGCCTCGACCTGAAGATCACCGAGGACGGGTTTCGCCGGGCGGGCTTGAACTTGCTGTTCATTGTTTGAGTCCCGGATCCACAAGGTCCGGGACCTTGTGCGGGTGCAGGACGGAGCCCTGCTAAGAGCCTCTCACAAAAACCCCGCCGCACCGTCGCGTGCGAAGGGAGAGCTCCCGGGAACCGGGAGTTTTGTGAGGTGCTCTAAGTCCCGCGCTCAGACTGCGCTTCGCGTCATCGTTTTCGAAAGCCGGCGTCCACCGTTCGGGATGATGCTCTAGCGATACCCGTAGCGGCTCTTGGCGGCGGCCAGGAGGTGAAGCGCCTCGCCGGACTTGCCGGCGGCGCATTCCGCGGCGGCCTGGCTGAGGTCGGCGTTGAAGCGGTCGCCCACCGGCTTGTTGAGGTTGCCGGTCGCCACATCGCTGTCGACGATGGCCTTGGTGCGCGCGATCTCCGGGCCGCAGCCGCTGCCCGTCGGCAGGGCCAGCGGCGCCGGCACGACGGGCGAGGGCTCGGAGACCTTGGGCGCGGCCGCGCGCTGCTGGCAGGCACCCAAGGTCGCGGCGGCGAGAACGACGAGACTGAGACGCATCGGGAGACGGGACGCGGGCACGGCGATCATCCTGTTGCGGCGCACGGGCTGCGCCGCCGGGGTTTTGAGCCGAGCTTGGCAGTGGGTCAATCGCCCCGGCGGCATGGCTGCGCGCTGTGATGATCACGCATCGCGCGCGGTGTGATCCGGGGCTGAGATGCCCTGATTTTCCCGCAGAGGGTGCAGGTCCCCTCTCCCGTGCGGAAGAGGGGGCGCGTCGAGCCCTCGGCGCGCGCGGGTAAGCGCGGCTACTTGGCTTTGTCCGACAGCGCCTTCAGGCCCGATTCGTAGATCCCCTGGATGGCGTCGACCGCCACGGTGTCGGGGGCGCCTTTGGCGTTGAAGGTGCCGCTCCAGGTCACCTTGGAGCCCGTGCCCTCGGGGGCGACGGCCAGCGTCGACTTGTAGTCGGCGACGGGCAGCGGACCTTCCAGGATCGTGTAGGTGTAGCTCATCACCTTGTCGTCGCGGGAGACCTGCTCCTCCTTGAGGGTGCCGCCGCCCTTCAGGCTCAGCGTGCGGACCTTCATGCCGTCCTTGTCGGACAGGACGCACTTCTCGATGGCCGGGTGCCAGTCGCCGATGCCGCAGAACTCGCCGATCGTCTGCCAGACCTTGGCCGGCGGCGCGGCGATGTCGGCCGAGCGCGTCACCTCCAGGGCATGACCCGCCACGGTGGAAGCGGCCAGCGCCAGGGCGGCGAGAGGCAGGGGCCGGCTGAAAGCGAAGGGCATCGGGGGGAGTCTCCATCCATGACGATCGCGGCGGGCGCCGCGCAGCCTCTGAGGGCCGCGCTTGAGCTAGGCCGGGATGCCCGCCTCGGCAATGGTCCGGATGGAGGGGGTGGGTGGCCGCGCCCAGACGACGCGGTGTGGTGGGCGGCCGCGCGTATCCCAAACCCTCCCCTCATTCTGAGGCGCCGGGCGATCGAGGATCGCTCGGCCGCGCAAAAGAGCGCCTCCGAGGGCACTGCGTCGCGATGCGGGCGTGGGTGGGAAGGACCCGCCGAGCCCCTACCCTACCAGCCATCCACCACATCGACCTCGACGGGATACCCATAGCCCGGCACCGGCACGTAGGCCGGGCGCACGACGGTGCGGGCGTAGGTGGCCGGGAGCGTGCGCCGGCCCATCTGGTCGAGATCGGCCAGGCTGTCGTCCGGCGCGTAGGGATCGCGGCTCCGGGCGACCCGGCGGCTGCGCACGGCACGCTCGGCCACCACGGCATCCGTGCCCTCGATCTGGACGCGGGTCCGGTTCATGCCCTGCGCCTTCACCAGATTGAACAGGGTCGCGGCGTTGCGCACCGACAGGCGCACGCAGCCATGCGAGGCCGCGCGGCCCAGGCTGCGGACGTGGTTGGTGCCGTGGATCGCGTGGCCCTGGGTGGTGAAGAACATCGCGAACGGCATGGGCGCGTCGTCCCACTCCTTCGAGAAGTGGGTGCGCTCCATCCGGAACGGCCGATACGAGCCGGACGGGGTGTCGTAGGCCTCGACCCCGGTGGAGACCGGCCAGGTGTAGCGCGGCTGCCCGTCGACCGAGACCTCCATCCGCTGGGAGGATTTGTCGACGCTGATGAGCACATCCGCCCGCGCCGCCGGCGGCGCGGCGGTCCAGAGAAGGAGCCCCGACAGGACCGAGACCAGACCGATACGCATGTACGACCTCGATAGATGGGCGAAGACAGCTTTCAGATAGGCTAAGCCATTGGCAACGCCAAGGTTCCTGGGCGCAGGCCGGCGGCCGCGGGGCTCGACTGCGCAGAGCGCGCCCGGCGAGGCAACCCAGGACAGCGCGCGATCCCGGACCGTGGCGTATCCCACGGGTCTGGTGCTGCGCGCGCGACGACCGCGCAGGTTCGCTTCGGCACGGAAGATGCGGCCGTTGACACGCGCCCGCGGCCGGGCGCCTCCTCCCCGTCCCGAACCCGGAGATCCCATGGTCTTCCCATCCCCCCTCGACCCCGCCCTCGCCGCCGAGATCGAAGCCTCCGTGGCGGAGGGCTTCGCCGACCAGGTCGCGCACACGCAGGCGCTGATCCGGTTCGCCTCCCTGCGCGGGGCCGAGCATGCCTGCCAGGATTACGTGTTCGGGGCGTTCCGGGCCCGGGGCTACGCCACCGAGCGCTTCGCCATGGACCGGGCCGCCATCGCGGCCCATCCGGGCGGCTCGAAGATCGACGACCGGCATTCGGATGCCCCGATCGTGGTCTGCCACCACCGTCCGCAGACCGAGACCGGGCGCTCGCTGATCCTGCAGGCCCATGTCGACGTGGTGCCGGAAGGGCCTCTCGACCTGTGGACCCATCCGCCCTTCGACCCGGTGATCGAGGGCGACTGGCTCTACGGCCGCGGCGGCGGCGACATGAAGGCGGGGCACGCCGCCAACCTGTTCGCCCTCGATGCGCTCGCCCGTCTCGGCCTCCAGCCCGCCGCCGCGGTGACGATCCAGTCGGTGGTCGAGGAGGAATCCACGGGCAACGGCGCCCTCGCCACCCATCTGCGCGGCTATCGGGCCGACGCCGTGCTGATCCCGGAGCCCGAGGACGAGAAGCTCGTGCGCGCCAATACCGGCGTGCTGTGGTTCACGGTCGAGGTCCGGGGCGTGCCGGTCCATGTCCGCGAGATGGGCGCCGGCGCCAACGCCATCGACGCGACCTACCGGGTGATCGGCGCCCTGCGGGAGCTCGAGGCGCGCTGGAACGCCGAGAAGTCCGCGCACCGCCACTTCGCGGCGGAGGACCACCCGATCAACCTGAATATCGGCAAGATCGAGGGCGGCGACTGGGCCTCCTCGGTACCGGCCTGGTGCCGGATCGATTGCCGGGTCGCGCTCTATCCGGGCGTCTCGGCCGCGAAGGCCGCCGCCGAGATCGAGGCCGCCGTGTCCGGTTTCGCCCGCACCGACCCGTTCCTCGGCAACAGCCCGCCGCGCGTGGCCTTCAACGGGTTCTTCGCCGAGGGTTACGTGCTGGAGGAGGGCTCTGAGGCCGAGGCGGTGCTCGGCCGCGCCCACGAGCGGGCGATGGGCACCAAGCTGCAGAGCTTCATGTCGCCGAGCTACCTCGATACCCGGGTCCACGCCCTCTACGACCGGGTTCCGGCCCTGTGCTACGGGCCAATCGCCCAGAACGTCCACGGCTTCGACGAGCGCGTCAGCCTTGCCTCGGTGAAGCGCTGCACCACCGCGATGGCGCTGTTCGTGGCCGAATGGTGCGGGACGGAGCGGCGACCGGGCTGAGGGTTTGGTCCTTCGGATGGAGCGCAGGTCCCCTCTTCCGTGCGGGCTAGCGGATTCACGGAACTCGGTCCGGTCGGTTCTCGGCAGCAGGGGACGTCTCTCCGAGGCTGACACGCGCCTTCCCTCCCCCCTCTGCGGGGGAGGGTGGCCCCCGAAGGGGGTCGGGAGAGGGGAGCGACGTGGCAGAACAAGGCTTGGGCCCGTCATGCCGATCACACCTTGTTCTGAACCCGGGCTCCCCTCTCCCGACCCGGCCTGACGGCCGGCCCACCCTCCCCCGCAGAGGGGGGAGGGAGGCGCGCTTGGGGTTGGCCTTGGTTCGCGTCCGGCAGCGATGTGTGAACATCGTAGCCCGCGCGGGAGAGGGGCCGCGTCGCGGCCCGCACACGGTGATACGAGACCATCGTAGCCCGCGCGGAAGGAGACCTGTCCCTCATCCGGCGATCCGTGCCCCCCTTAGGGAATCAGCCGGTCCGCCCGGAGCTGGGTGAACAGGTCGTAGAAGGCGTCGTCGGTGGGCTGATACGCGGAAAAACCCAGCCGGCGGCTCTTGCTCATGTCGGTGACGACCTCGATCGGCCGGCCGAGATCGGCGTCGGTGTGCCAGGGCGAGGCGAGCTTCGCGAGGTCCGGCTCGGCCAGGCCGTGCTGCTTGGCGATCTCGGCCCAGGCCGACCCGTCCTGGGCCATCCGCTCCTCCAGCGGCCGCACCGTGCCGTCGAACGGCACCGCCTCGATCCCGAACCAGTCGGCGATCCGGCCCCACATCCAGCTCCAGCGGAAGACGTCGCCGTTGACGACGTTGAACGCCTCGTTGGCGGCCTTCGGCTCGGTGGAGGCCCAGAGCAGATGGCGGGCGAGCAGCCTGGCATCGGTCATGTCGGTCAGCCCGTTCCACTGGGCGGCCGAGCCCGGGAAGGTGAAAGGCCGGTTGAGCGCGCGGCACAGGGTGGCGTAGCAGGCCAGCGTCGTGCCCATGTTCATGGCGTTGCCCACCGCCTTGCCGATGATCGTGTGCGGCCGGTGCACGCTCCAGGCGAAGCCGTCGCGGGCGCTGGCGTCGAAGACCGCGTCCTCCTGGGCGTAGTAGAAATTCTCGATGTCGAGCCGGCCCTGGTCCTCGCGGAACGGCGTCTGCGGCAGGGTGCCCTTCCCGTAGGCTTCGAACGGGCCGAGATAGTGCTTCAGCCCGGTCACCAGGGCGACGTGGCGGACGCTCTTCTGCGGCCGCAGGGCGTCGAGCAGGTTCTCGATCATCGCCCGGTTGACCCGGATCATCTCGGCCTCGGTCGGGCGCCGCTGCCAGGTCGCCAGGAAGACGTGGCTCGGGGCGAGGCCGGCCAGGGCCGTCTCCAGGGAGGCCGGATCCTGCAGGTCGGCCACGACGGGCTCGACCCCCGCCATCGCCACCGGCTTGCGGGCGAGGCCCGCGACGCGCCAGCCCTCCTCGGTGAGCCGCGCCGCGGTGGCGCTCCCGACGATCCCGCTGGCGCCGACGATCAGGGCGGTGTTCGACATGCATATCCTCTCGACCTGGCTCACATCCAGGTTGAGCGGCAGATGCGGCCGTCACCCACAGGCTTCAAGGCCAACCGGCGCCGCCCTCCCCCGCGTCGCGGGTATTGGCGGGGTGTCGATGGGTGGAGGTCAGCGACTCGGCACACCCGGTGTCATCCCTCTGCGGGAGACGGTGCTCACGACTTTCCGGGCGCTGCGCGGGTTCCCCCTCTCCCCGCGCGGGGAGAAGCCCGCACGGACCCCGTCGTCCGTGCGGGAAGCGGAGGCGAAGCCGAAGCGGCGGTGAGGGGGCGGGTCAGGACGTGCCTCATCCGGAGCCGCCCCCTCACCCTCGGCTGCCGCCTCGCTCCGGCGACGACGGGGTCGCCGGAGCCCTCTCCCCGCACGCGGGGCGAGGGGATCGCGGCCCGTAGGCCGATGCCAGAACGTCAGGGGCCGGTACGGCAGGCTCGATCGCGATCCAGCGGCCGCCAACCCCCGCCCCTCACGCCACCCGGTCGATCGCCGCGCCCAGCACCTCGACGATCTCGCCGATCTGGCCGCGCTCGAGGATCAGCGGCGGCGACAGGGCGATGATGTCGCCGGTGACGCGGGTGAGCAGGCCGCGCTGGAAGCAATCGACGAACAGCTCGTAGGCGCGCTTGCCGGGGGCGTCGGGCCGGGGCGCCAGCTCGATGCCGGCGATCAGCCCGATGGTGCGGATGTCGATGACGTTCTTGCGCCCGCGCAGGTCGTGCATCGCCGCCGCCCAATCGTCCGCGAGGTCGGCGGCGCGGGTGAGCAGCCCCTCCTCCCGGTAGATGTCGAGCGTGGCCAGCCCGGCCGCGCAGGCCACCGGGTGGCCGGAATAGGTGTAGCCGTGGAACAGCTCGATCCCGTCCGGGCCGTTCATCAGCGCGTCGTGCACCGGGCGGCTGGCGAACACCGCGCCCATCGGCACCGTGCCGTTGGTCAGGCCCTTGGCGCTGGTGACGAGGTCCGGCACCACGCCGAAATAATCGGTGGCGAAGGGCGCGCCGAGGCGGCCGAAGCCGGAGATCACCTCGTCGAAGATCAGCAGGATGCCGTGCTTCGTGCAGAGCGCGCGCAGGCGCTCGAGATAGCCCTTCGGCGGGATCAGCACGCCGGTTGAGCCGGCCACCGGCTCGACGATGCAGGCCGCGATGGTCTCGGCGCCGTGGAGCGCCACCAGCCGCTCCAGGTCGTCGGCCAGCTCCGCCCCGTGTTCGGGCTGGCCCTTCACGAAGGCGTTGCGGGCCGGGTCGTGGGTGTGGCGCAGGTGGTCGGTGCCGTTGAGCTGCGGGAAGACCCGGCGGTTCGAGACGATGCCGCCCACCGACAATCCGCCGAAGCCGACCCCGTGATAGCCGCGCTCCCGGCCGATCAGCCGGGTCCGGGTCCCCTGCCCGATCGCCCGCTGGTAGGCGAGCGCGATCTTGAGCGCGGTGTCGACCGATTCCGAGCCTGAATTGGTGAAGAACACCCGGTCGAGGCGCTGGTCCGGCCCGCCCGGGGCGATCTCGGCGAGGCGCTCGGCGAACTCGAAGGCGATCGGGTGGCCCATCTGGAAGGTCGGGGCGAAGTCGAGCGTCGCGAGCTGGCGCTCCACCGCCGCCGCGATCCCCCGGCGCCCGTGGCCGGCATTGACGCACCAGAGCCCGGCGGTGCCGTCCAGGACCGTGCGGCCGTCATCGGCCGTGTAATGCATGCCCTCGGCGGCCACGAGCATCCGCGGCGCCGCCTTGAACTGGCGGTTGGCCGTGAACGGCATCCAGAAGGCGTCGAGCGACGGCGTGTTGCGCAGGGGATGGTCGGTCATGGGCGGCGCTCCGGGGCGAAGGTTTCTGCAGGGGACACCCTGGCGGATCGGGCAACAAGTCCTTTTCTGATCGCCGCCAAGCCCTTGCAGAATCGGGGCCGCGGGCGCCACCGTTGCGGGATTCTCAACACCTGAAACGGGGCCCGGGCGAATGAGCATCGATGTCGGCGCGCGCCTGCGCTTCGTGCGGGCCCGCCACGGCCTGTCGCAGCGGGCGCTGGCCAAGCGGGCCGGGGTGACGAACTCGGCGATCTCGCTGATCGAGGCGAACCGGGTGAACCCCTCGGTGGGCGCCCTGAAGCGGATCCTCGACGGCGTGCCGATCGGCATGGCCGAGTTCTTCGCGCTCGAACCGGAGCCGGAGCGCAAGGCGTTCTTCGCGGCCGACGAGCTCACCGAAATCGGCCGCAAGGCGGCCAAGGGGGCGATCTCGTTCCGGCAGGTGGGCGACAGCCTGTTCGGGCGCAAGCTGCAGATCCTCAAGGAGCGCTACGAGCCCGGGGCCGATACCGGCCGGGTGCCGCTCTCCCACGAGGGCGAGGAGGGCGGCATCGTGCTCTCCGGGCGCCTGGAGGTCACGGTCGGCGAGGAGCGGCGCATCCTCGGCCCCGGCGACGCCTACAGCTTCGACAGCCGCCGCCCGCACCGCTTCCGCTGCGTCGGCCCCAACCCGTGCGAGCTGGTCAGCGCCTGCACGCCACCGAGTTTTTAGCGCTGCACGAAACGGCTGGAAGTCCTGGTTTCAAAAGGTCGTCGACCTTTTGCGGGTGCAGGGCGGGGCCCTGCTCTCTTCCTTCAGAGGCTTTGCCCCTGAACCCCGCCAAAGGGCTGAGCCCTTTGGGAACCCGGTCCGTGCCCGCATTCGCTCAAAAGCGGCGGATCCGGCTAACGCCGGATTCACGGGCGGCGCGTAGGAGGGGTGCATGAGCGCTCTCGCCGCCACCGCCAGCCGGATGCTGGCCTCGTCCCAGAACCAGGCGATCGGCACCGCGGTCGCGCGCCAGCAGATCAACGCTGAGAAGGCCGTGGCCGGGCTCGTGGCGGAGACCGCCCAGGGCGCCGCCGCCTCCGGCCCGCCGGCGCCTCCCGGACAGGGCCAGCGCGTCGACCTGCGGGTCTGACATCCCCTAGTCGAAACCGTAGAGGCGGCGCGGGTTGTCCACGAAGAGCCGGCGGCGGCGCTCCGCGTCCGGCACCCACTCGGCCATCAGGTCGAGCAGGTCGGCCAGGCGTGGCGGCCCGTCCCAGGCGGCCACGTGCGGCCAGTCCGAGCCCCAGAGGCAGCGCTCGGGGGCGGCGTCGTTGAGGGTGCGGGCGAACGGGATCGTGTCCGCGTAGGGCGGGCCGGCGACCGAATCCCGGAAGGCGCCCGAGAGCTTGACCCAGTTGCCGTCGCGCACGAGGCCGAGCAGGGTCTGGAAGCCCGGATGCTCCACCCCCGCCGAGGCCGGCATGTGGCCCATATGGTCGAACACCAGGGGCACCGGCAGCCGCGCCAGGCGCGTGGCGATGGGCGGCAGGTCGCGGGCGTCGAGCAGGAACTGCAGGTGCCAGCCCATCTCCCGGGCGAGCGCCCCGTAGGCCTCGACCGCGTCGAGGCCGACCCCGCCGCCGAACAGCACGTTCAGGCGCAGGCCCACCACCCCGGCCTCCTTCAGGGCGGCGAGCTCCGCGTCGGGCAGGCCCAGCGGGATCACCGCGATGCCGCGCAGGCGCTGCCGGTTGGCCCGGAGCGTCTCCACCATCAGGCGGTTGTCGGTGCCGTGGACGCTGACCTGGACCAGCACGCCATTGGCCATGCCGGTGGCGTCGAGCATCGCCAGATACCGGTCCGCCGGGGCGGCCGGGGGCGTGTAGCTGCGGTCGGCCACCAGCGGATAGGCCGGCGGCAGGCCGATCACGTGGGCGTGGGTGTCGACCGCGCCGGCGGGCACCCGGTAGCGGGTCGGCCCGCCCGGATGCGGATCCGGGGCGGGGCAGTCTCGGATCTCGGGCATGGTCAGGTATCCGCGTGCAGGACCCGGCCGCGAGTCTCGGGCAGCGCGAAGGCCGCCAGGAAGAAGATCCCGTAGGCGATCGCCGCGAAGATCGCGATGGCCGAGGCGAGGCCGGCGCGCTCGGCGAGATAGCCCACGAGTGCCGGGAACAGGGCGCCGACGCCCCGGCCGAAATTGTAGCAGAAGCCCTGCCCCGAGCCGCGCAGGCGGGTCGGGTAGAGCTCGGTCAGGAAGGCGCCCATCCCGGAGAAGTAGCCCGAGGCGAAGAACCCGAGCGGGAAGCCCAGAACCCAGAGCACGCTGTTGGAGAGCGGGATCTGCGTGTAGGCGACGATCACCGCGATGGCGCCGAGCGAGAAGATCAGGAACAGCGGCCGGCGCCCGAGCCGGTCGGCGAGCCAGGCGCCCACGAGATAGCCGGCGAACGAGCCGATGATCAGCGCCGCGAGATAGCCCGTGGAGGACACCACCGACAGGCCCCGCTCGGTGGTGAGGAAGCGCGGCACCCAGGTGGTGATCGCGTAATAGCCGCCCTGGCAGCCCGCCGCCGCCAGCGAGGCGAGCAGGGTGGTCTTGAGGATCGGCCCCGAGAAGATCTCCCAGATCTTCGGCCGGTCGCCGGTGGCGATGGCCCGGGCCCGGGTCTCGGCGGCGACCTGCGGCTCCTGGACGTAGCGGCGCAGGTAGAAGATCAGCAGGGCCGGCAGCGCGCCGATCGCGAACATCCAGCGCCAGGCGATCTCGGGGGGCAGCAGCGAGAAGGTCACTGCCTGGGCCAGCACCGCCATGCCCCAGCCGATCGCCCAGCCGGACTGGACCGAGCCGACGGCGCGGCCGCGATACTCGGCCCGGATGGTCTCGCCGATCAGCACGGCGCCGGCCGCCCACTCGCCGCCGAAGCCGAGTCCCAGGATCGCCCGGGCGATGAGCAGCTGCTCGAAATTCTGCACGAAGGCGCAGAGCAGCGAGAACACCGAGAACCACAGGATGGTGATCTGGAGGGTGAGCACCCGGCCGATCCGGTCGGCGATGAAGCCCGCGAGCCAGCCGCCCAGCGCCGAGGCGAGCAGCGTCACGGTGGCGGCGAGCCCGGCCGTGCCGGAATCGACGTGCCAGAGGGCCATGATCGTCCCGATCACCAGCGGGTAGATCATGAAGTCCATGCCGTCGAGGCACCAGCCGGCGGCGCATGCCCAGAAGGTGTGCCGCTCCGTCGAGGTCATGGAGCGGTAGAAGGCCATGAGGCTGGCGTCGCGGATCTCCACCGCCTCCACGCCCGTATTCCCCGGCCCGGATTCCGTACGCATCACACTCTCCCACCACCGGGTACCAGTATCGGCGCCAATAGCCGAGCTGTGCAACCGTGGGGAGGCGCCACGCAAGGAAAAGGCCGCCCGGAGGCGGCCTTTCCCAATGGGTTCCGGTTCAGGCGCCGCTCAGTAGCAGCGCTCGACCAGGACCCGGCGGTAGCCGTAAGGGGTCCAGCGCACCCGCGGGACCGTGTAGCAACCGCCGCCGTAGCCGTAATCGCCGGCATAGCCGACCGGGGCGTAGCCGCCGCCGTAGCCGTAGCCATAACCCGGATAGCCGTAACCACCGTAGCCGCCGTAAAGGCCGCCGGCCGCCAGACCCAGGCCGACGCCGAGACCCAGGCCGCCGAGGCCGTAGCCGTAGCCGCCGCGATAGCCGTAGCCGCGGCCGTAGAAGCCCCGGCCGTAGCCGCCGTGGAAGCCGGCGCCGCGGAACCCGCCATAGCCGCCGCGGAACCCGCCGAAGCCGCCGCCCCGGAAGCCGCCGAACCCGGCACCCCGGAAGCCGCCGCCGAATCCACCACCGTGGAACCCGCCGCCATGGAATCCGCCGCCGCCGAAGCCGCGCGCATCGGCGGCGGCCGGCATCACGACCAGGGCACCCGCCGCCAGCATGGCCGAGCCGAGCACTGCACCCTTCATCTTGTATCTCCGTCGATTCTAACCGCCCTCGTGAGCCAGAAACGCCTGAGTATTGAAAACAGTTCAGGTGCCGCCCGCGGCGCGCGGCCGCTGGCGGAGGCGCAAGCCCGGCGCCATCCTGAGCCGCGAAGCTCCGGTCCCGGACACGAAAATCGCCGTTTTCCCAGGCGAAAGGCGCTGCGCCTGCCCTCGCCCCCGCCTTCGGGCCCACGGAACCACCGATGACGACGCGCCCGGTTCACGCTCTGTTGATCGCGCTCGCGATGACACTCGCGGTCGCCCGCGCGGCCGTGGCGGCCCCGGCCGCGCCGGATCTCTGCCGCGCCGTCCAGGCGCAGGGCGAGGCGTTCACGGTCTGCACGATCGACCTGCGCCGGCAGCGGCTGCGGCTGTTCTGGCTCCAGGAGGACGGCCGGCCCTACGGCGCCCTGGGGACCCTCGCCGAGAAGCAGGGCGGGCGCCTCGCCTTCGCGATGAATGCCGGCATGTACGACAAGGAGCAGGCGCCGGTGGGCCTCTATGTCGAGGACGGGCGCGAGATGAAGCGGGTCTCGACCGCGGACGGGCCGGGCAACTTCCACCTCAAGCCCAACGGCGTGTTCTGGGTGAAGGGCGACAAGGCCGGCGTGCTCGACACCGGCCATTACCTCCGGGCGAAGATCCGGCCCGACTTCGCCACGCAATCCGGCCCGATGCTGGTGATCGACGGCCAGATCCACCCCAAGATTTCCACCGACGGTCCGAGCCAGAAGATCCGCAACGGCGTCGGGGTGCAGGAGGACGGGCGCGTGGCGGTGTTCGCCATCTCCGAGCGCCCCGTGACCTTCGGAGCCTTCGCCCGCCTGTTCCGGGACGACCTCGGCTGCCGGGACGCCCTGTTCCTCGACGGCACGGTCTCGAGCCTCTACGCGCCGAATCTCGGCCGCTCGGACATCAGCCGGCCGCTGGGGCCGCTGATCGGGGCGCTCGTGCGCTGAAGGCGCGCTCGGCATCCCGCATCACAGCGGGTCCGATCCCGGATCTCACCATCGAACGACCATGCGGCCGCGGACCGGGCAAGGATCGGCGTCCGGCCTGGGGCCGCGAGGTCGATCGCCCTGCGGTTCGGAACCGCCGTTAGCCCTTGGACGCGCGCACCGCCCCCGATATACTCAGACAAAACAAAGGGGGGAATCATGGCTCGGTCGAAGCTTGCCGCCAGCGTTGCGGCGATGGTGTTCGCGACGAGTTCGGCGGGGGCGCAAGTCCCGCAAACGATCCTGTACGGCGCGGCCTATTACGACGAGTATACGCCGGTCGACCGGGTCGACGAGGACGCCCGGATGATGAAGGCGGCGGGCATCACCGTCGTCCGGATCGCCGAATCCACTTGGGGCACCTTGGAGCCCCAGCCGAACGTCTTCAATTTCAGCCATATTGACCGGACCCTCGCGGCGATGAATCGCGAAGGCATCAAGGTCATCATCGGCACGCCGACCTATGCCGTGCCGACCTGGCTGGCGCGCCAGCACCCCGACATCCTGCTGCAGCCGGGCGCCTACGGTCCGCGGCAGAACATGGACATCACCAATCCCCATTATCGCGCGGCCGCCGAGCGCGTCATCGTGGCTCTGATCGACCACGTGAAGGACGATCCGGCGGTCATCGGCTACCAGGTCGACAACGAGACCAAGCCGTTCGGTACCAGCGGCCCCAACGTCCAGGCCGCCTTCGTTGCGGCCATGAAGACCAAATGGCCGAGCCTCGACGATCTCAACAAGGCTTGGGGGCTCGACTACTGGAGCAACCGGATCAACAGCTGGGACGATTTCCCGTCGGTCAACGCGTCGATCAACGCCAGTATGACGAACGCCTTCCAGGCGTTCCAGCGCGGGCTCGTGACCGACTTCCTCGCGTGGCAGGCGGATCTGGTCCGTCGGCACGCCCGCCCCGGCCAGTTCGTCACCCAGAACTTCGACCTCGACTGGCGCGGCTATTCCTACGGCATCCAGCCCGACGTCAACCATTGGGAGGCCGCCAAGGCGCTCGATGTGGCGGGCATCGACATCTACCATCCCAGCCAGGAGAAGCTGACCGGGACCGAGATCGCCTTCGGCGGCGACGTGGCCCGCTCGATGCGCGGCGGCGCGAATTACCTGGTGATCGAGACGCAGGCGCAGGGGTTCCCGGAATGGACGCCCTTCCCCGGCCAGCTGCGCCTGCAGGCCTTCAGCCACCTCGCCTCCGGTGCGAAGATGGTGGAGTACTGGCACTGGGCCACGACCACGAACGCGTTCGAGACCTACTGGCGCGGGCTGCTGACGCAGGACTACAAGCCCAACCCGGTCTACGACGAGGCGAAGACGATCGGCGCCGACCTCAAGCGGCTCGGGCCGAAGCTCGCCGACATGAAGAAGACGAACCGCGTCGCCCTCTACGTCAGCAACGCCGCGTTGAGCGCCTTCGATTCGTTCAAGATCAACACGCACGACTTCAAGGGCAATGCCGATCGGACCCCCGTGACCTACAACGAGGTGGTGCGCGGGTTCTACGATGCGCTGTACCGGCAGAACATCGAGGTGGATCTGATCTCTCCGTCCTCCACGGTGCCGCTCGATCAATACAAGCTGATCGTGGTGCCGGCGCTCTACGCGGCGAGCGACGCGGAGATCGCCAAGCTCAATGAGTGCGCCAAGGCGGGCGCCCACGTGCTCTACAGCTTCAAGAGCGGCTTCTCCGACGAGAACACGAAGGTGCGCTTCGCGGCGCAGCCGGGCGGGATCGCGCAGGCGGCGGGGGTGACCTATCAGCTGTTCACGGTCCCCGAGGGCGTGTCCCTCGCGGGCGACCCGTTCGGCGTCGGCGCGGCCGACAACAAGGCCCGCTGGTGGATGGAGATGCTGACCCCGACCACCGCGACGGTGGTGGCGCGCTACCAGAGCCCGTCCTGGCCCGCCGCCGCCGCGGTGACGCGCAACAGCTGGGGCTCGGGCGAGGTGACCTATGTCGGCTTCATGCCGACCGATGCCCTGGCCGAGAAGATCCTGGCGGATGCGGCCAAGCGCGCCGGGATCGATGTTCCCGCGGTGCACTGGCCGATCATCGTGCGCGGGGGCACGCTGACGAACGGGCATCCGGTCCGCTACGTGCTGAATTACTCCGCGACGGCCCAGGTCACGCCCGCGATGGTGAGCGGCACCGAGCTCCTGAGCGGTCGGGCGGTCACGCGCGGCAAGCCGATCGACCTGCCGGCTTGGGGCGTCGCGATCCTCGAAGGCGAGTCCGCAACGCCCTGATCGGATCGCGCTCGGCCGCGGGGCCGCGCGCGACCGGAGGGCGGCCTAGCGCTGCCCGAACGCCGTGTCCTTGAACAGGTCCTTGTATTCCCGCGGCTGCGAGCGCCAGTACTGCTTCGGCGCCCGCACCTGGGCGCCGAGCTCGGCCGCCGCGTGCCAGGGCCAGCGGGGATCGTACAGCATGGCCCGGGCGAGCGAGATCGCGTCGGCCTTGCCCTCGGCCAGGATCGCCTCCGCCTGCTGCGCCTCGGTGATCAGGCCGACCGCGATGGTGGTCAGCCCGGTCTCGGCCTTGATCCGCTCGGCATAGGGCACCTGGTAGCCCGGCCCGAGCTTGATCGCCTGCTTGGGCGAGACACCGCCGGTGGAGACGTGCAGCGCCGGCGAGCCGGCCCGCTTGAGCGCCTGGCCCAGGGCGACGGTCTCGTCGAGGTCCCAGCCGTCCTCGACCCAGTCGGTGGCCGAGACCCGCAGCCAGACCGGGCTGCCGGCCGGCACGACGTCGCGCACGGCGTCGTAGACTTCGAGGGGAAAGCGCATCCGGTTCTCGAGGCTGCCGCCGTACTGGTCGGTGCGCTTGTTGGCGATCGGCGACAGGAACTGGTGCAGCAGGTAGCCGTGGGCGCCGTGCAGCTCGACGGCCTCGATCCCCAGCCGCACGGCGCGCTTGGCCGTGGCGACGAACTGGTCGCGGACGCGCTTCAGGTCGGCGGCGTCCAGGGCGTGGGGCGGCACCTCGGCCTCGCCGTGCGGGACCGCCGAGGGCGCCTCCGTGCGCCAGCCATAGGGATGCTCGGGCGGGATCTGCTGACCGCCCTCCCAGGGCGCCTGGCTCGACGCCTTGCGGCCCGCATGGGCAATCTGGATGCAGATCGGGATCGGCGCGTATTCGCGCAAAGCCTCCAGCACCCGGCCGAGCGCCCGCTCGCAGCCGTCCGAGTACAGGCCGAGATCCCAGGCGGTGATCCGCGCCTCCGGGGAGACCGCCGTGGCCTCCAGGGTCAGCAGGCCGGCGCCCGACTGGGCAAGCTGGCCGAGATGGATCATGTGCCAGTCGGTGGCCTCGCCGTCCCGGGCCGAATACTGGCACATCGGTGCGATCAGGATGCGGTTCTCGAGAGTGAGGGCATCCAGGGCGAGCGGTTCGAACAGGCGGGCGGTCATGGGCGGCTCCGTTACGGGCCGGGCCAATGTGGCGCAGCCGCGCGGCCGCGGCCAGCGCCGGCATGTGCGGTAGCCCACCCGCCAGGCGGCTCCGGCACGGCGCCGCGGGAACCGAGCGCCGGTTCGTTAACTTTTGGCAGGACGACGGCTCGAAGCCGCCGATGCGAACCGCCTGAGGGGGCGTGATCGCGTGAGGTCCTCTCCATGTTTCACCCGACCCGTTCCACCCGACTCGCCGCCCTTGCGGCCGCCCCGTTTGCCCTGGCGGCGTTCCTGGCCGTCCCGGCCGAGGCCCAGCCGGCCGCGTTCGGCGGCCCGAAGATCCTGATCCACGGCAATTACTGCGGCCCGGGCAACAACGCCCCGCTGCCGCCGATCGACGCCCTCGACGCGGCCTGCGCCCGCCACGACGCCTGCACCCCGAATGGCGGCCTGCCGTCTCAGGCCTGCAACCTGCGGCTCCAGCAGGAGGCGACCCTGATCTCGCGCGATCCGCGCCAGCCCCAGGATCTCCGGGCCCTGGCAGGCTTCGTCGCCGCGAGCGCGACCCTGATCCCCACCGAGTCCGGGCCGCAGCGCCTGCCGGCCTCGGTCTCCACGGACGCGGTGCCGGGCGCCTACGCCCCGACCCTATCCCGGCCGGCACCGTCGGTCGATCCGTCCGAGGACGAGCCGGACGACGAGTGAGGCTGAGCCGGGGCGCGTAACCCCGGCGCGGATCCGATCCTCATGCGCGGGCGGACGCAGCCCGCGCATGCTCCTTAAAGAACCGGACCATCGCACGGCTCGCATCCGGGCCGCGGGGGTCCGTGAACGACCCGTCCGGGCTGCCGCCCGACCAGGCATGGCCGGCCCCGTGCAGGACCCAGTATTCGAGCTGCGTCCGGCCGGTCCCGTCGCTGCGGACGGTTCGGGTGTAGGCCACGCCCCCCGGGCTCCTGCCCCGCTCGACCGTCTCGGCGAGGCCCGTCGCCGCGCTGGCCTGGGCGACCACCTGATCGCCGTTGGCCGGATGCACGGTGCGGTCGCCGTCGCCGTGGAACACGATGGTCGGCACCGCCTGCCGGTTGGGGCCGGGCTTTCCCCCCTGCCCCTTCATGGCCGCGAAGGCCGAGGCGACGTCCCGGGCCGCGCCGCAGGCCAGGCCGGAATGGACGCCCACCGCCGCGAACAGGTCCGGATAGGTGGCGGCCAGGATCGCCGCCGCGGCGCCTCCGGCCGAGAGCCCGGCCGCGTAGACCCGGTCCGGATCCGCCGAGAATTCGTCCACCACCGCCCGGGCGATGCCGGCGAGCAGGGCCGGCTCGCCGCCGTCGCGCACCTGGTCGCCGGCGGCGTACCAGTTCCAGCAGCGCTGCATGTTCGCCGTTTGGGGCTGCTCCGGATAGGCGACCAGGAAGGTCTCGTCCTCGGCCAGCCGGTTCATCTGCGTGCCGGCGGCGAAATCGTCCGGGTTCTGGGTGCAGCCGTGCAGCATCAGGACGACCGGCAGCGCCTGGCCCGTATACCCGCTCGGCACGAACACCTTGTAGCGGCGGCTGCCCGCGGCGCCGGTGAACATGCGGTCCTCGAACCGGGCGCCCTCCGGCACGGGGGCGGCGGGTTTGCCCGGCTGGACGGAGCCGCCGGCAAACCCCTCCGCGAAGCCGCCGGCGGGAATGCCGCCTTTGGCGAGGCTGTCGCGCACGGTGCGCATCACCGCCGCAGCGATGTCGGCACCGCCGGGCGCGGCGTGCGGGCGCGCGGCGGCCGGGTCCGGCGCCGTCCAGGCGCCGTCGGGGGATCTGGGCGCCTCCATATCGATGGTGGCGGTTCCGGCGGGCTCGGCCGGACGGTCGCGCGTCTCGGCCCAGCGGGCGAAGGCATCGACCTGCCGGCGCTGGAACCGGCCCATCGCGGCGGTCATCCGGGCGGCCCGGGCAGCGCGCTGGCCCTCGGCCTCGGCCGAGCCGGCGGCACCGAAGCCGCCGAGCTTCATCTTGGAGAGATCGAGGTTCAAGAAATCCATCTTGGGAAAGTGTTTCATCGGGCCGTTCCTCGCGGGTGGGGTCGGACACGGCCGGCTGCTTGGCCCGACTGTGCGGTAGGGGTGGTCGGGGCGGTTCAGGCGATCCGGTCGGCCAGGGCGGCCTTGACGGCGGGGCTCGCCTGGAACGCGCCCAGCACCTCGACGGAGGCGATGGCGGCGCGGGCGAGCTCGGGGGTGACGTCGGTCGCCACGGTGGCGAGGCCGAGAACCTGGATGTGCAGGGGCGTGCCGGCGTCGCGGGCGGCCTCGAGAGTGGCCCGCGAATAGTGCGAGACACCCAGGCGCAGCTGGCGCCGGGCCACGGATTGGCGCACCGCCTCCTCCTGCCGGTCGAGCTGGTTGCGCACGGCGGTGCGGATGAAGTCGGCGCGGTTGGCGTAGAACCCGTCGCAGACCATCAGGTCGACCCGGCCGAGGTCGACGAAGCCGAGATTGATCGTGATCTTCTCGCTGTCGGGCACCTTCGGCCGGAGATCCTGCACAGTGTCGCTCATCGTCCCGCCATCCCCAGGCCATCCGGTTGGATGGTCTAGAGATGGTTGGCGGATGTCGAGGCGCAAGGGGCGGCTGCAGCGAGCCACGAAACCGTCGTGGTTTCAAAAGGTCCGGGACCTTTTGCGGGTCCAGGGCGGAGCCCTGGTGTCGGGCTTCGCCCGAGATCGGGGCTGCGCGCCCCGAACCCCGCCGAAGGGCCTCAGGCCCTTCGGGAACCCGGATCGCGACGCGTGATCAGCCGGCGCCGATCCCCCGCCCCTTCAGGCTGGCGTCGATCTCGTCCAGCGCGGTGGCGTCGTCGATGGTCGCCGGCATGGTCCAGGGCTCGTGGTCGGCGATGCGCTTCATGGTGGCGCGCAGGATCTTGCCGGAGCGGGTTTTCGGCAGCCGCGGCACGGTGAGCGCCAGCTTGAACGCCGCCACCGGGCCGATCTCGTCCCGCACCTTGGCGACCAGCTCGCGCTCGATGTCCTCGGGGGCGCGGTCGACCCGGGCCTTCAGCACCACGAAGCCGCAGGGCACCTCGCCCTTGAGCGCGTCGCGGATGCCGATGACCGCGCATTCGGCCACATCCGGGTGGCCGGCCAGCACCGCCTCCATGCCGCCCGTGGACAGGCGGTGGCCCGCGACGTTGATGATGTCGTCGGTCCGACCCAGCACGGTGATGTAGCCGTCGGCGTCGATCACCCCGGCATCCGAGGTGTCGTAATAGCCCGGGAAGGTGGCGAGGTAGCTCGACCGCATCCGCGCGTCCGAGCCCCAGAGGGTCGGCAGGCAGCCGGGCGGCAGGGGCAGGCGGATCGCGATCGTGCCCATCGTGCCGGGCGGGACCGGCTTGCCGCCCTCGTCCAGGACCTCGACCCGGTAGCCCGGCATCGGCACGCAGGTGCTGCCGTGCTTGACCGGCAGGAGGCCGAGGCCCAGCGGATTGCCGGCGATCGGCCAGCCGGTCTCGGTCTGCCACCAATGATCGATCACCGGCCGGGCCAGCACCCGCTCGGCCCAGGCGACCGAATCCGGGTCCGCCCGCTCACCGGCCAGGAACAGGCTGCGGAAGGCCGAGAGGTCGTAAGCGCCGATCAGCGACCCGGCCGGATCCTCCTTCTTGATGGCGCGGAGCGCCGTCGGCGCCGTGAACAGGCAGACGACGCCGTGCTCGGCGACCACCCGCCAGAACGCCCCGGCATCGGGCGTGCCCACCGGCTTGCCCTCGTACAGGACCGTGGTGCAGCCGTGCAGGAGCGGCGCGTAGACGATGTAGGAATGGCCGACCACCCAGCCGATGTCGGAGGCGCAGAAATAGGTCTCGCCCGGCTGGACGCCGTAGAGGTTCGGCATCGACCAGGCGAGCGCCACGAGGTAGCCGCCGGTATCCCGGACCACGCCCTTCGGCTTGCCGGTCGTGCCGGAGGTGTAGAGGATATAGAGCGGGTCGGTGGCGGCCACCGGCACGCAGTCGGCCTGCTTGCCCGCGGCTTGAGCGACCGCGACGGTCTCGGCCCAGTCGTGGTCGCGCCCCGCGACCAGGCTCGCGGCGCATTGGGGCCGCTGCAGGATCAGGCAGGCTTCCGGCTTGTGGCGGGAGGTGGCGATCGCGAGGTCCAGCAGCGGCTTGTAGGCGACCACCCGGTTCGGCTCGAGGCCGCAGGAGGCGGCCAGCACCACCTTCGGGGCGGCATCCTCGATCCGCACCGCCAGCTCGTTGGCCGCGAAGCCGCCGAACACCACCGAGTGCACGGCCCCGAGCCGCGCGCAGGCCAGCATGCCGAACAGGGCCTCGGGCACCATCGGCATGTACAGCACGACCCGGTCGCCCTTGCCGACGCCGAGCTCGGCCAGCACCGCGGCGAGCGCCGCCACCGAGTCGCGCAGCGCCCGGTAACTGATGCTGCGCTTGGTCCCGGTGACGGGGGAATCGTACAGGATCGCCGCCTGGTCGGCCCGCGCCCCCTCGGCGTGCCGGTCCACCGCGTTGTGGCAGGCGTTGAGCGTCCCGTCCGGGAACCAGCGGCCATAGGGGCCGGATTCGGGGGCGAAGGCCTGCGCCGGGCTCCGAGCCCAGTCGAGCGCCCCGGCCGCCTCCAGCCAGAACGCCTCCGGGTCGCGGCGCGCCGCGTCGTAGATCTCGGGATAGCGGCCCGGCGGGCTGGCGGTGGTCATCGGCGCGGCGTGTCCTCGGGAGCCGCTCTCCGGCGGCATCTCGGGCAAGTTAGCTGATTCTGATTCTTTGCGCGCGCGGGTGGGTGCTTGTCGGTGCTGCGGGTGACCCCGGATGGAGTGGGACCCGGCTCAGCGGGGGAATGCGCTCCTCCCACCCAATCCCCTCATCCTGAGGTGCCGCGCAGCGGCCTCGAAGGAGCCCTCCAGGGATCGCGCGGCCGGCTGGAGGGCTCCTTCGAGGCCTCCGCTGCGCTCCGGCACCTCAGGATGAGGGGGTGGGTTGGAGGGGCGGTAGAAACCGCTAGGCTCGGCGTCCCGCGACGGACTGAGTCGGGCCGTGAATGCATTCGTGTACATGCTGCGGTGCTCGGACGGCAGCTATTATGTCGGCTCCGCCCGCGGGGCGTCCCTCGACAAGCGCCTCAGCGAGCATGAGGCCGGCACGTATCCGGGCTACACCAGCCGGAGGCGGCCGGTCACGCTGGTCTATGCCGAGCAGTTCGAGCGCATCGCGGACGCGGTCGCGGCGGAGCGGTGCATCAAGGGCTGGAGCAGAGCCAAGAAAGAGGCACTGATCCGCGGCGACTGGGATGATCTCCGGATGCTGGCCAGGCGCCCAGCCGCACAACGCCTCTCCGAACCATCCCCCTCATCCTGAGAGGCGACGGAGCGAAGCAGAGGCCTCGAAGGAGAGTTCTTTCGAGGCTCGCTGACGCGGGCAGCTCAAGATGAGGGACAGGGTAGGACAGCACGGTCTGTCCCCCCAAAAGAAGCCGCCGCGCCGGGCGGTCCGACGCGGCGGCTGCCGTCTTGCGTCTATGTCCGGGAGGGACTCAGGCGCGGCTCAGTGCAGCGTGTCCGTGCCGGCCTGCAGCCTGTTGATTTCGTCCTTGAGGAGAAGTTTCCGTCGCTTCAGTTCAGCAATGTGGAGGTCGTTCGCCGAAGGCCTGTGGATCGCCTCGTGAATCTCACGCTCGAGGGCTTCGTGCTTCCGGGCGAGTTGGCTCAGATGCGTCTGCAGCGACATGAGTCGAATCTCCTGTCATTGTTCCGACACACGGAGACTGGCACAGGATGCCACACCTGTCGAAGCCTTTTCTCCGGCTAAGCCTGACGAATGCCGGCCCGGCCGGCTTGTCCCGCGGCGGGGCGTGACGCATGCTCTTCGACAAGGAACGGTCTTCGATCCCGCGGGTGATGATGGCGGACGAGTCGGGTGAGAGCGGGCAGTCGGACCTCGAGTCCGAGCTGAATCGGCTGCGCGAGGAGCATCGGGATCTCGACAGCGCCATCGAGGCGCTCGAGCGCAGCGTCGCCGGGGACCAGCTCCAGATCCAGCGCCTGAAGAAGCGCAAGCTGACCCTGCGCGACCGGATCTATCACATCGAGGACGCGCTGACCCCGGACATCATCGCCTAGGGCCGCGTCCGGGACCTCGATCCCGCGCGGCCCCGGCTTAGGCGTGCGTCGTCGTTCTTTCAAAGCCGGCAACCATCCATCGGGATCGGGCGTCGAAGTTGGTGGACGCGCCGGCGCGACGCCTTGCCGCCGGCCCGCCCCGCCTGTAAGCGGCCTCTTTTGCCGGGATCAACGATGGCGTCGCCTCCGGTCGCGATCATCATGGGCAGTCAGTCCGATTGGGCGACCATGCGGCACGCCGCCGAGACGCTCGACGCGCTCGGCGTGCCGCACGACACCCGGATCGTGTCGGCCCACCGCACCCCCGACCGGCTCGTGGCCTTCGCCAAGGGCGCCGTCGCGGCCGGGTTCAAGGTCGTGATCGCGGGCGCCGGCGGGGCCGCGCACCTGCCCGGTATGGCCGCCGCGATGACCCGCCTGCCGGTCTTCGGCGTTCCGGTGGAATCCAAGGCCCTGTCCGGCCAGGACAGCCTGCTGTCGATCGTGCAGATGCCGGCCGGCATCCCGGTGGGGACCCTGGCGATCGGCCGGGCCGGGGCGGTCAACGCCGCCCTGCTCGCCGCCGCGGTGCTGGCGCTCGCCGATCCCGGCCTGGCGGAACGCCTGGAGGCCTGGCGCGCGGCCCAGACCGCGTCGGTGGCCGATCGGCCGGAGACGGACAAGCTTTCGTGACGGATACAGCTCTGAAGCCCGGCTCCACCCTCGGCATCGTCGGCGGTGGACAGCTCGGGCGCATGATCGCGCTGGCGGCGGCCAATTACGGGCTGAAGGTGCATGTCTACGCGCCCGACCGGGACAGCCCCGCCTTCGACGTCGCCGCCCGCACCACCTGCGCGGCCTATGACGACGCCGCCGCGCTGGCCGGCTTCGCGCAGAGCGTCGACGCGGTGACCTACGAGTTCGAGAACATCCCGCGCGCCACCGCCGACATCCTGGCCCGGCACGCACCCCTGCACCCGAATGCCGAGGCCTTGTCCACGACCCAGGACCGCCTCACCGAGAAGGAATTCATCAACCGGCTCGGTATCCCGACCGCGCCGTTCCAGGCGGTGGACACGCCCGACGACCTCGACCGGGCGATCGCGGCGCTCGGTCTGCCGGCGGTGCTCAAGACCCGCCGGTTCGGCTACGACGGCAAGGGCCAGCGCATCCTGCGCGAGCGCGCCGAGGGCGACCGCAACGCGCTGTTCGCCGAATTCGGCGGCGCGCCGCTGATCCTCGAGGGCTTCGTGCCGTTCGAGCGCGAGGTCTCGGTGGTGGCTGCCCGCGGCCGCGACGGCGGCTTCGCGGCCTTCGACCTGTGCGAGAACGAGCACCGCGACCACATCCTGGCGCTGACCCGGGTGCCGGCCCCCGGCCTCACCCCCGAGACCGCCCGCGCCGCCCTCGACATCGCCAGGCGCATCGCCGACGCCCTGGACTATGTCGGCGTGCTCGCCGTCGAGATGTTTTTGGTGCGCGAGGACGGCGCGGAGCGGCTGGTGGTCAACGAGATCGCGCCGCGGGTCCACAATTCCGGGCACTGGACCATCGAGGGGGCGACGACCTCGCAATTCGCCCAGCACGTCCGGGCGGTGTCCGGCTGGCCCCTCGGCGATTCGGCCCGGGTCGGCGGCCTGTCGGTCGAGATGCGCAACCTGATCGGCGCCCAGGCGGACGACTGGTCCGCCCTGCTCGCCGAGCCCGGCGCCCACCTCCACCTCTACGGCAAGGGCGAGGCCCGGCCCGGCCGCAAGATGGGCCACGTCACCCGGCTGGGGCCTGTTCCGAAGGCCTGACCGGGGCCGGTTCTGCGGCTTCGGGAACACACCGGCCGGGCCGCGCGCAGGCCGGATGCCGCGCGGCCGGGCCGGCGCGGCCCCAAGCCATACCTTCGCCACATCCCAAAGCTTCCACCACGGCGTGACCGGTCGCGGGACCGCGCATCCTTAAGCCGGCATTCACCGCGATGCGCGACGGTGCCCCGGAGACCAGGGGCGCGGCGCGGGCCGGGCGACGGACAAATCGGGGGCGGGGTGGGCATGCGGGATGCGGGCCGCGCCCCGGGGAGAGTGGGGCGATGATCGTACGCAACGGGCTGGCACACAAGATCGCGCTGATCGGCGCGGCCACGCTCTCGGCCGCGGCGCTTGCGGGCTGCGAAACCGTCGGCAGCGCCGCCAGCCCGCGGCAATACGCGGTGGTGGAGACCGACACCACGGGCGCCACCAACGTCAACATCGCCTCGCTCACCGAGGTGATCCAGCGCAACCCGAACGACGCCGCCGCCTACAACACCCGCGGCGCCGCCTATGCCCGGGCCGGCCAGTTCAACGACGCCATCGCGGACTTCACCAAGGCGATCAGCATCGACCCGAATTCGGGCTCGGCCTACAACAACCGCGCGCTGGCCGAGCGCCAGGTCGGCCGCGACGCCGCCGCCCTTCAGGATTTCAGCAAGGCGATCAGCATCGATCCGAATTACGGCCCGGCCTATATCGGCCGCGCCAATGTCGAGCGCGCCCAGGGCAACCTCGACCAGGCGCTCTCCGACCTCAACGTCGCGATCCGGCTGATGCCCGAATCGGCCGAGGCCTACCACGCCCGCGGCCTGGTCCGGCAGAAGCAGGGCCAGGAGACCCAGGCGATCGCCGATTTCGACGCCGCCATCGACCGCAACCCGTTCGTGTCCGCGCCCTACGCGGCCCGCGGCCAGAGCCTGATCGCCACCAACCAGTACCCGAAGGCGATCGAGGACTACAACGCGGCGCTCAACGTGAACAACAAGGACGCCACCTCCTGGGCCTATCGCGGCCTGGCCTACGAGAAGTCGGGCCAGCGCAAGGAGGCGCTCGAGAACTACCAGCGCGCCGCCGTGATCGACCCCAACAACGCCGTCGCCCGCGCCGGGTTGGGCCGCGTGCAAGGCGGGGTGGGCTCGCTGTTCAACTAGGATCCCGTCCGGTCCACCCACCCACCTCCCTCATCCTGGCCGGCTGTGATCGTTCGATCGATAGGCGGGCTTGCAACGCCAGGACGTGGCGCGGGTCCCCTCTCCCGCACGGGACAGGGGGCGTGTCGCGTTCCATCCGCGAAGGATCGGAGAGCTCACAACCTCTGAGGCGACGGAGCGAAGCGGAGGCCTCGAAGGAGGGCTCCAGCCAGCCGCACGATCCCTGGAAGGCTCCTTCGCGGCTCGCTACGCGCGCACCTCAGGATGAGGGGGCTGGGTAGGATGGGATGGGGTGAGATAAAAATCGCCCCTCACGCCGCCAGCAGCCCGTTCTCGCTCTGCGTGATCCGGCGCAAATGGTGGGCGGTGTCGCCGAGCTGGTACTCGATCATGGCGAGCCGCTTGAAGTGGTGGGCGCCGAGATATTCGAGCGTCATGCCGATGCCGCCGTGGAGCTGCACCGCCTCCTGGCCGACGAAGCGGCAGGCCTTGTTGATCTGCACCTTCACGGCCGCCAGCGCCGCCGCCCGCGCCGCGGGATCCTCCGCCTCCACCATCATGGCGGCGTAGAGCGCCATCGAGCGCGCCTGCTCCAGCTGGATCAGCATGTCCACGGCCCGGTGCTGCAGCGCCTGGAACGAGCCGACGCTGACCCCGAACTGCGTGCGGGTCTTGAGATATTCCACCGTCAGCTTGTGCAGCGCGTCCATGGAGCCCACCGCCTCGGCGGCGAGCGCCGCGATGCCGTGCTCGACCACCCGCTCCAGCAGCGTCAGGCCCCCCTCGGGATCGCCCAGAGCCGCGTTGGCCGGGAGCGCGACGTCGGAGAACGACACCTCGGCGGCGCGCCCGCCATCCTGGGTCGGGTAGGCCTCGATCGCCACCCCCGCGGCATCGGTCGGCACCAGGAACAGCCCGATCCCGTGCGGGTCGCGCCGCTCCCCGGAGACCCGGGCGGAGACCACCATCAGCCCGGCCGCGTCGGCATTGGGCACGACGCTCTTGGCCCCGCTGAGCACGAACCCGTCGCTCGAACGGCGGGCCGTGGTCGCCACGTCGTGGAGGTCGTAGCGCGACTGGCGCTCGGTATGGGCCAGGGTGAGCCGCAGGCTGCCGTCGATCACGCCGGGCAGGATCCGCTCCGTCTGCGCCGGGCTGCCGCCGAGCCGGAGCGCCGTCGCGCCGAGCACCAGGCTCGCGAACAGGGGCTCGACCACGAGGTTGCGCCCCACCGCCTCCATGACCAGCATGGTCTCCACCGGGCCGCCGGCGAGCCCGCCCTGCTCCTCGGAGAAGGGCAGGCCGGTGACGCCGAGCTCGGCGAAGGCCGCCCAGCCCGCCTCGGGGAAGCCCAGCGGCGCCTTCAGCCGCGCCTGCCGGCTCTCCAGCGACGGGTACAGGTCCGCTGCCAGCCGCTCGACGCTGTCGCGCAGGAGCGACTGGTCCTCGTTCAGGTCGAAATCCATGTCGGTGTTCTCTCGCGGAAGGTCACGGTCGCGGCGTTCATCCCACCCCTCCCCTCATCTTGAGGTGCCGGAGCGCAGCGGAGGCCTCGAAGGAGCCCTCCAGCCGGCCGCACGATCCCGGGAAGCCTCCTTCGAGGCGGCTGCGCCGCATCTCAGGATGAGGGGGTGGGTGGGATCGGCGGGGGCGGCCGCCTGCCCTCACAACCCCAGAATCCCCTTGGCGATGACGTTGTGCTGGATCTCGTTGGAGCCGCCGTAGATCGAGACCTTGCGGTTGTTGAAGTAGCTCGGCGCCGCCGCATCGACCCAGTCGAAGCCGCCCGGCAGGTTGTTGCCCCCGGCCCCGCGGGCCGGCGCCGCCAGGGCGAAAGGTCCGGCGAGCTCGACCAGCAACTCGGTCGCCGCCTGCTGGAGCTGCGAGCCGCGGATCTTGAGGAGCGAGGAGACGGGATCGGGCTCCACCGAATCCGCCCGGCCCTGCTTGGCCGCCACCCGCATCTGGGTGATCTCCAGCGCCTTCAGCTCGACCTCGACCTCGGCGACCCGGCCGCGGAAGTCGCGGTCGTCCCACATGGTGCCGGAGCCCGCCGGCATCTCCTTGGCGAGGCGCTTGATCCGGGCAATCCGCTCCTTGGTGAGGCCGATCCGGGCGATGCCGGTGCGCTCGTTGGCGAGCAGGAATTTGGCGTAGTCCCAGCCCTTGTTCTCCTCGCCGACGAGGTTCTCGACCGGCACCCGCACCGCGTCGAAGAAGACCTCGTTGACCTCGTGGCGGCCCTCCAGGGTGAGGATCGGTCGCACGGTGATGCCGGGGCTCTTCATGTCGATGAGCAGGAAGGAGATGCCGCGCTGCTTCTTGGCCTCGAAATCGGTGCGTACGAGGCAGAAGATCCAGTCGGCGTGCTGGCCCAGTGTCGTCCAGGTCTTCTGGCCGTCCACCACGTAGTGGTCGCCGTCGCGCACCGCCTTGGTCTTGAGCGAGGCCAGGTCGGAGCCGGCGCCGGGCTCGGAGAAGCCCTGGCACCACCAATCGTCGAGATTGGCCGCACGCGGCAGGAAGCGCGCCTTCTGGTCCTGCCGGCCGAAGGTCGCGAGCACCGGGCCGAACATGTAGCAGTTGAATTGCTGCGGCAGCGGCACCGCCGCCTGGAACAGTTCTTCCGTATAAATGTAGCGCTGGATCGAGGTCCAATCCCGGCCGCCCCATTCCTGCGGCCAGTGCGGCACTGCCCAGCCCTTGGCATTGAGGATGCGCTGGCTGGTGACGTAATCCTCCTTCGAGAGGCTGCGCCCCTCCGAGACCTTTTTTCGGATCTCGGCCGGGATCTCCGTCCGGCAGAAGCTGCGGACCTCGTCGCGGAACGCGATTTCTTCCGGCGTAAAGCGGAGATCCATAATCAGCCCCCGATCTCGAACAGGCCGGCGCAGCCCTGGCCGCCGGCGACGCACATCGTCACCACGGCGTAGCGCGCCCCGCGGCGGCGGCCCTCCAGAAGCGCGTGGCCCACGAGCCGCGCCCCCGACATGCCGAAGGGATGGCCGACCGCGATGGCGCCGCCGTTGACGTTGACCGTGTCGGGATCGATCCCGAGCCTGTCCCGGCAATAGACCGACTGGGACGCGAAGGCCTCGTTCAGCTCCCACAGGTCGATATCGGCGACCGTGAGCCCCTGGCGCTCCAGCAGGCGCGACACCGCGAAGACCGGGCCGATGCCCATCTCGTCCGGGCCGCAGCCGGCCGAGGCGAAGCCCCGGAAGGTGCCCAGCGGCGTCAGGCCCCGCCGGGCGGCCTCTTCGGCCGACATCAGCACGCTGGCGGCGGCGCCGTCCGAGAGCTGGCTGGCATTGCCGGCGGTGATGAAGGCGCCCTCCCCGCGCACGGGCTTGAGCTTCGCGAGGCCTTCGAAGGTCGTGTCGGGCCGGTTGCCCTCGTCCTTGGCGAGCCGCGTCTCGACCTCCCGGGTCTCGCCGGTGGCCTTGTCGGTCACCGCCATGACGGCGCTCATCGGGACGATCTCGTCGTCGAACAGGCCCCGCGCCTGCGCGGCGGCGGTGCGGCGCTGGCTCTCCAGCGCGAAGGCGTCCTGCGCCTCCCGGGAGATGCCGTAGCGCGTGGCGACGATGTCGGCGGTCTCGATCATCGGCATGTAGATCGCCGGCAGGTGCGCCTCCAGCCAGGCGTTGCGGGTCAATTCCCGCTGCACCTTCGGCTGGACCAGGCTGACCGACTCGACCCCGCCGGCCACAGCCACCGGCACGCCGTCGAGGATGATCCGCCGGGCCGCGCTGGCGATCGCCTCCAGGCCCGAGGCGCAGAAGCGCGAGACCGTGACGCCCGCCGAGTTCACCGGGATCCCTGCCACCAGGGCCGCGTGGCGGGCGACGTTGCCGCCGGTGGCGTTCTCCGGATAGCCGCAGCCGAGCACCACCTCTTCCACAGCCTCCGGCTCCAGCCGGGCCCGGTCCAGGGCGCCTCGGATCGCGTGGGCCGCGAGGTCGGCGCCCCGGGTGAGGTTCAGCGCGCCGCGATGGGCCTTGCCGATCGGCGTGCGGGCGGTCGAGACGATCACCGCGTCGGTCATGCCGGGGTCCTCCGGGGATTCCAAAGGGCGTCACGCCCTTTGGTGGGGTGTCGGGGCGACGCCCCGACGCTGCGCGGGACGGAGGCCGGCAGCAGGGCGCTGCCCTGCACCCGCGAAAGGTCCCCGACCTTTCGAAACCGGAACTTGGCCCGGCGAAACCGACAGGGCATCAGCGCGCCTTCCAGTCGGCGAAGCGTCCGCCCGATTCCGCCAGCTTGCGCAGCAGAGGCGCCGGTTCCTGGCTGTCGTCGCCGGTCTCCCGGGCGAAGCGCGTCAGCGCCTCGGCGAGGGTCTTGAGCCCGACGGTGTCGGCCCAGTGCATCGGGCCGCCGCGCCAGGCCGGCCAGTTGTAGCCGTTGATCCAGATCGTATCGATGTCGCCGGGCCGCGCCGCGATCCCCTCCTCGAGGATCCGGGCGCCCTCGTTGACCATCGGGTACATCAGCCGGGCGATGATCTCGTCCGGCGTGAAGCTCCGGCGCGCGATGCCGTGCTCGGCGGCGGTCTTCTCGATGAGCGCTTCAACCTCGGGATCGCGTGTCCCGGTCCTGGCGCCGTCCGAGTAAACAAAAAAACCGCGGCCGGTCTTCTGGCCGAACCGGCCCATCTCGGCCAGCGCGTCGGCGACCGGCGCCCGGCCGCCGAAATCCTTGCGGGAGCGCCAGCCAATATCGAGGCCGGCGAGGTCGCTCATCGCGAAGGGGCCCATCCGGAAGCCGAAGCCGGTCACGGCGGCATCGACCGCGTGCGGCAGGGCGCCTTCGAGCAGGAGGCGCTCGGCGGCGCGGCTGCGGCGCTCCAGGATGCGGTTGCCGACGAAGCCGAAGCAGACGCCCACCGTCACCGGCAGCTTGTTGAGGCGCTTGGCCAGATCCAGCGCGGTGGCGAGCACGTCGGGGGCGGTCTTGCCGGCGCGGACCACCTCGACGAGGCGCATGACGTTGGCCGGGCTGAAGAAATGCAGGCCGAGCACGTCCTGCGGCCGGCCGGTCACCGCCGCGATGGCGTCGACGTCGAGATAGGAGGTGTTGGTCGCCAGGATCGCGCCCGGCTTGGCGATGCCGTCGAGCTTGGAAAAGATCTCGCGCTTGACCGCCATGTCCTCGAAGGCCGCCTCGATGACGATGTCGGCCTCTCCGGCGTTCTCCAGGCCGATCGCCCCGGTGATCCGGCCGATCCGTTCGTCGCGCTGGGCCTCGGTGATCGAGCCGCGCTTGGCCGAGCCGGCATAGAGGCCCTTCACCCGGTCGAGGCCGCGTTCCAGGGCGCCAGCCTCGGTCTCGATCACGGTAACCGGGATGCCGGCATTGGCGAAGCACATCGCGATGCCGCCGCCCATGGTGCCGGCCCCGATCACGGCGGCGGTCTCGATAGGGCGGCGGGGCGTGTCCTTCGACAGGCCGGGCACCCGGGCGGCCTCGCGCTCGGCGAAGAAGGCGTAGCGCAGGGCCTTGGAGCGCGGATTCTCCACCAGCGTGCGGAACTCGGCCCGCTCGATGGCAACGGCCGCGTCGAACGCGTCCGGGTCCAGGCCGGCGCGCACCGCCCGGGCCAGGGCGTGGACGTTGGTCGCCTCGGGATCGCGCTTGACCGCCGCCTCGGCCTTGGCCTCGAAGGCCTGGCGGGCCTCCGGGGTCAGCGCGTCCACCCGGTCGCGCACCCGCGGCAGGGCGCCGGAATCGGCCAGTTCCAGGGCCCGGATGCGGGCGGCCGGCACGAGGTCGCCCAGCACCACGGCGTCGACGATCCCGAGCTTGGCGGCAATTTCCGCCGAGACCGGCTCGCCGGTGAGCATCATCGTGAAGGCGGCGTCCGGCCCGATCAGCCGCGGCAGGCGCTGCGTGCCCCCGGCCCCCGGGATGATACCGAGCTTGGTCTCCGGCAGGCCGAGCTTGGCCGCGGGCGCCGCGATCCGGCCGTGGCAGGCCATCGCCAGTTCCAGCCCGCCGCCCAGCGCCGCGCCGCCGATCGCCGCCACCACAGGCTTCCGCCCGGCATCGAGCCGCTCCAGCACGTCCGGCAGGCTCGGCGCCTGGGGCGGCTTGCCGAATTCCGAGATGTCGGCGCCGCCGACGAACACCTTGCCCTCGGCCGCCAGGACGATTGCCCGGACCGCTTCGTCGGCCTCCGCCCGCGCCAGGGCGCCGTCGAGGGCAGCCCGCAGCGCGGCGCCCAGCGCGTTGACCGGCGGGTTGGCGAGCGTGAGCACGGCCACGCCGCCATCGACCTCGTAACGAACCAAAGCGGCTTTCTCCCTGTTCTGCAATGCAGAATTGTCGTTCGCAGTTTTGCGGGATGTTGATCCGCGGTGGCCGACCCGTCAAGGATGTCGCGGCGTCGCGTGTGACGTCCCGCAGCGCGTTCCGCATTGCAGACGCGATCCGGCCGGACGGTTTGACCGGTGCCGGGCGCCATGCCATTCAGGCCCGCCCCGGGCGCGAGTCCGGCTCGAACCCGCCCAGCCGGGTTCCAAGGGCCGGGCCGCCCGACCGATCAGGGAGGATCGCTTTGCGCGGTATCGGCCAGCAACCCGGCAGCCTCCGATGAGCGACGGCCCCGAACAGGGTCCGGCCAGCCGCCTGCCGGACGTCCTGCGCGGCCGGCTCGCCCTGCCGGTGATCTGCGCGCCGATGTTCATCGTCTCGGGACCGGAGCTGGTGATCGCGCAATGCCTGGCCGGCGTGGTCGGCGCGTTCCCGGCGCTCAACGCGCGGCCGGCCGAACGCCTCGACGAATGGCTTTCGACGATCACGCGCACGCTCGCTGACGCGCGCGCGAAGGATCCGGCCCGGAAGATCGCCCCCTTCGCGGTCAATCAGATCGTCCACGCCTCGAACGACCGCCTGGCCCAGGATGTCGAGGCCTGCGTCCGGCACCGTGTGCCGATCATCATCACCTCGCTGCGGGCCCCGGACGCGGTGATCCGCCCGGTCCATGCCTATGGCGGCGTGGTGTTCCACGACGTCACCACGGTTCGCCACGCCGAGAAGGCCCTGGAGGCCGGGGTCGACGGGCTGATCCTGGTCTGCGCCGGCGCCGGGGGCCATGCCGGCACGCTGAGCCCCTTCGCCCTGGTCGGCGAGATCCGGCGCTTCTACGACGGCCCGCTGATCCTGTCGGGGGCGATCACCACCGGCTCGGCGATCCTGGCCGCCCAGGCCATGGGCGCCGACCTCGCCTATATGGGCACCCGGTTCATCGCCACCCGGGAGGCGAATGCGGCGTCCGACTACAAGGACATGATCGCCGGCAGCGCCGCCGCCGACATCCTGTACACCCCCTACTTCACCGGCGTGCCGGGCAATTACCTGACGCCCAGCATCCGCGCCGCCGGGCTCGATCCCGAGGCGCTGCCGGCGCGCGACAAGACCGCGATGGATTTCGGCAGCGCCGGCGTGAAGGCGTGGCGGGACGTCTGGGGCGCCGGCCAGGGGGTCGGCACCATCGCCGACGCCCCGGCCACCGCCGACCTCGTCGCCCGGCTCGCCCGGGAATACGCCGCCGCCCGGGCCGGGCTCGCGGGCGTCTCGGCAGCGTATGCCGGCGAGGCCGTCTCTTGAGCGTCCGCGTCGCCGATCCGGAGCCCGGGATCCGGCTGGTCACCATCGACCGGCCGGAGCGCCGCAACGCCCTCGACCGGGCGACCTATGCGGGCCTCGCCGCCGCCTTCGACGCCGCCGGCGCCGACGCGACCCTGCGCGCCGTGGTGCTCACCGGGGCGGGGGGCTGCTTCACCGCCGGCAACGATCTCAAGGACTTCCAGGATGTCGAGGCCGCCGGCGACAGCCCGGGCCTGATCTTCCTGAAGGCCCTGCGCGGTTGCCCGAAACCCGTCGTCGCGGCGGTGGAGGGGCACGCGGTCGGCATCGGCACGACGCTGCTGCTGCATTGCGACCTCGCCTATGCCGGGGACGGCGCCCGCTTCCGCCTGCCGTTCACGGCGCTCGGCCTCAGTCCGGAAGGCGGGTCGAGCTACCTCCTGCCGCTCATCGCCGGCACCAAGCGGGCGGCCGAGCTGCTGTTGCTGGGCGAGCCGTTCGGCGCCGCGGAGGCGGTGACGGCCGGGCTCGTCAACGCCGCCGTCCCGCAGGGGACGGCCCTGGAGGTTGCCCTCGCCCGGGCCCGTTCCCTGGCGGCCCTGCCCCCAGCCTCGATCGCGGCGACCAAGCGGGCCCTGCGCCGGGGCCAGGACGCCAGCGTCGCCCATGCCCTGGCCGAGGAGGCGGAGGTGTTCCACGCGCTGCGCCGGGGCCCGGAGGCGCAGGCGGCCTTCGCGGCGTTCCTGCGCCGATGAACGCCGCGGACGAGGCCCTGCTCGCCGATCCCGAAGCCGCGCCGGGTGACGGCGCCAAGGAGGACGGTGCCAAGGAGGATCGCCACTTCGTCACGGCGCTCGCCCGCGGCCTCGCGGTGCTCGCCTGCTTCGGACCGGGGCGGACCAGCCTCGCCAACCACGATCTCGCGGCCGCCTGCGGCCTGCCGCGCTCCACCGTCTCGCGGCTGACCTACACGCTGACCAAGCTCGGCTACCTGCACCACACCGCCGAGACCGGCCGCTACCGGCTCGGCAATGCGACCATCGCCCTGAGCTCGGCGGCCCTCGGCGGGCTCGACGTGCGCGGCATCGCCCGGCCGGTGCTGCGGGCGGTCGCGGAGGCGGCGAATGCCTCGGTGGGGCTCGGGGTGCGCGATCGGCTGAGCATGCGCTACGTCGATTGCCAGCGCGGCCCCGCCGCGATCTCGCTGAACCTCGATACCGGCTCGCGGATCTCGCTCGCCCGCAGCGCCATGGGCCGCGCCTACGTGGCGGTCTGCCCCGAGCGCGAGCGCGAGAGCATCTATGAGGACCTGAAGGCCCTCGACCCGGTGGCCTGGCCCGCCCTGCGCGCCGGCCTCGACCGGGCGGTGGCCGAGCATCGCGAGATCGGCTGCTGCACCTCGTTCGGCGAGTGGCAGGAGACGGTCTGCGCCATCGGCGTGGGCTTTCATCCCGGCGGCGGCCTGCCGCCGATGTCGGTCAATTGCGGCGGCCCGACCGTCATCACCGACGCCCGGTTCCTGATGGACGTGGTCCGCCCGAAACTCGTCGCGGCGGTGCGCGGCCTCGACGGCGTGATGGGCGCCTGAAGGCTCATGGGATGGGGTTTCCAAAGGGCGTGCCCTTTGGCGGGGTTCGGGGGCGGAGCCCCCGAGTGACCAGGGCTCTGCCCTGGACCCGCAAAAGGTCGCAGACCTTTTGAAACCAAGACTTTTTACGAGGCGACGCGTGCGCTCTGAGGATCTTAGCGATGGAATCTGAGCCGTCATCGGACCTCCCCCTCGCCGGGATCCGCGTCCTCGACCTGTCCCGGGTCCTGGCCGGGCCGTGGTGCGCGCAGGTGCTGGGCGATCTCGGCGCCGACGTGATCAAGGTCGAGCATCCGGAGCGCGGCGACGACACGCGCGATTGGGGCGTGGCGACCAGCCCCGGCAACACCTCGTATTTCGACAGCGTCAACCGCAACAAGCGCTCGATCGGGGTCGACCTCGCCACGCCGGAGGGGCTGGCGATCGTCAAGGCGCTGGCCCGCGAGAGCGACGTGCTGGTCCAGAACTTCAAGACCGGCGGCGCCGACAAGCTCGGGCTCGGCTACGCGGCCCTCTCGGCCGAAAACCCGCGGCTGATCTACTGCTCGATTGCCGGCTACAGTTCGGATGGCTCGGAGGTCGGGCGGCCGGGCTACGACCTCGTGGTGCAGGGCGAATCCGGCGTGATGGCGCTCAACGGCGAGGCCGGCGGGCCGCCCCTGAAGTTCGGGGTCGCGGCGGTGGACCTGTTCACCGGGCAATACGCCGCCCAGGCGGTGCTGGCGGCCCTGTTCCAGCGGGAGCGCACCGGGCGCGGCAAGACCATCGACCTCGCCCTGTTCGATTGCGGCGTGGCGCTGACCTCCTATTACGGCCTGGAGGCGCTCGCCCGGGGGATCGACCCGCCGCGCTACGGCAATGCCCATCCGTCGATCGTGCCCTACGGGGTGTTCGAGGCCGGTGACGGGCCGGTGGTGATCACGGTGGGCAACAACGCCCAGTACCGCCGCTTCTGCGAGCAGGTGCTGGAGCGGCCGGACCTCTGCGCCGACCCGCGCTTTTCCACCAATCTCGACCGCTCCAGGAACCGGGCCGCCTTCATCCCGATCCTGGATGCCGAACTCGCCAAGTGGGAGCGGGCGCCCCTGATCGCGCGCCTGCGGGCGGCCGGCATCCCCTGCGGGGAGGTGATGGGCCTGCGCGAGGCGCTTACCTGCGACCGCGCGCGGGAAGCCGGCCTCGTGGTCGAGGCGCCCGGCAACGCCCACGTCATCGCCCCGCCCTACCGCCTCGACGGGCGCCGCCTGCCGGTCCGCCGCATGCCACCGGGCCTCGGCGATTCGAGCCGGGAGATCCTGGCCGAGCGGCTGGATGTTTCGAAGGAGGCGCTGGACGCGCTCGCGGCGCGCGGGGTGGTCCGGTAAGGGCCGCTCAGCCCTCGGCCGGCGCCAGCCGGGCGCGGGCATCGTCCAGCACCCGGGTCAGGGCGTCGTCCCAGGCGACCCGGGGCTGCCAGCCGGTGGCTTCGTGCAGGCGGCTGGCATCGCCCGCCGCCAGCGGGATCTCGTTCGGGCGCACCCGCTCGGGGGCGATGCGGATCTCGAACGGCACCCGGGCGCGGGCGCGCAGCCCGTCGAGGACGCTGGCGATCGTGCGGGGCACGCCGGAGCTGATGTTGAACACGCTCCCGTCCGCCAAGGATTCCGACCGGCCGATCAGGTCGACGTAAGCGCCCGCCACGTCGGCGACATCGAGGAAATCGCGGTACGAGGAGAGATTGCCGACCTCGAGGACGGGCGGCGCGCGGCCGGCCTCGATCCGGGCGATCTGCCCGGCGAAGGAGGCCACGACGAAGCGCTCGTCCTGGCCCGGGCCGATATGGTTGAACGGCCGCAGCACCACGAGCTTCACCCCGATCCGGGGCAGCAGGTCGTGCAGCACCTGCTCGCCGACCCATTTCGACCGGGCGTAGGTGTTGCGCGGCAGGGGCTCGGCCTCCTCGGTCAGCGCGTGCCCGGCCAGGAAGGCGCTGCCGTAGACTTCGCCTGAGCTGACGAAGAACAAGGTGCAGCCCGGCACCGCCGCGACCGCCGCCACGAGGTTCATCAGGCCGTTGACGTTCACCCGCCAGGTCTGGCCCGGCCCGGTGGCGGACTGGCCCACTGAGGCCAGGCCGGCGAGGTGGAGGATCTCGGTCGGCCGGAAGCGCGCCACGAAGGCGGTCAGCGCGGCTTCGTCGAGGAGATCGATCGATTCGTAGGTCACCCCCTCGGGCAGGCCCCGGGGCGCTCCGCGGCCGATCCCGGCCACGCGGGCGCCTGTCGCCGCCAGCAGCGGCAGGACATGGCCGCCGACGAAGCCCGCCGCGCCGGTGACGAGGATGCGCCTCACGCCGAGCCTGCCGATCCGTTCCACGGGGTCGTCATCATCGTGCAGTCCCGGACGAGGTCAGGCGTTGTCTCCTTCTCGGAGAACGCAGGCATATAAAGCCGCACACCGGCAAGGAAACGGGTTTCCAAAGGGCCCACGGCCCTTTGGCGGGGTATCGGGGCGGAGCCCCGATGGCATCGAGCTTCGCTTGACCCAGGGCTCCGCCCTGGACCCGCAAAAGGTCGAAGGCCTTTTGAAACCCCGGTTCAGCTCATCGTCCGGGTACCCCAGCGGGTACCCATGCGGCTCTGGGCGCTGCCGGGGGAGCTGCCGGCATCGGCGCCGATCGCCGGCCCGGACGCGGTCTGCGGCCTGTGCTGGGAGCCCGCCGCCATGGGCGTCGGTGCGATCGAGTCCGGCACCTCGGCCAGGTATTCCTCGTCCCGGTCGGTGGCGAACTGGCCGGCCTTGCGGAACGGCCAGAGATAGCCCGGCACCACCGCCTCGGCGGCGGTCGGGGTGATCCCGAGCGCCTCGATGGTCCGGCCCTCGGCCTTGGCGGCCTCGGACACGACGTTGTCGTTCTGGAGCAGGATCACCTGGTCGCGGGTCAGCTTCAGGCTGTCCGGCAGCAGGCCGAAGGTGAGCGTGTCGGCGACCTCCAGGAGCCGGGCCTGGAGCTTGGCCACGGGCAGCGGCAGGTCGACCACGGCGCGCTTGCGCTGGATCGTCTTCAGCATGTAGCGCACGAGGTGCTCCAGCGTCGCCACCTCGGGGCCGCCGAGCTCGTAGACCTTGCCCCCCGGCACGACGCCGTCCACCGCCCGGGCGATCGCCTCGGCGACGTCGCCGACGAAGACCGGCTGGAAGCGCGACTGGCCGCCCGCGAGCGGCAGGACCGGCAGCGCCCGGGCAAGGCCGGCGAAGCGGTTGAAGAAGCTGTCGCCCGGCCCGAAGACCAGCGATGGCCGGAACACCACGGCATCCGGGCAGGCGGCGAAGACCCGGGCCTCACCCTCGGCCTTGGTGCGGGCGTAGAGCGACGGCGAGGCCGGGTCCGCCCCGATCGCCGAGACGTGGATCATCCGGGCGCCCTGCCGGGCGGCGGCGCGGGCGATCTCCGCGGCGCCGTCGACCTGAAGCCGCGCGAAGCTCTGCGACCCGGTCTCCTGGAGGATACCGACGAGGTTGATCACCACGTCCGAGCGCTCGGCCGCGCGGGCCACCGATTCGGGGTAGCGGAGGTTGGCCTGGACGGCCACGATCTGGTTGACCTTGCCCAGCGGCTGCAGGAACAGCGCCAGGTCCGGCCGGCGCACCGCGACGCGGATCCGGTAGCCGCGCTTGGCGAGCGCCCGCACCACGTGGCGGCCCAGGAAGCCGGAGCCACCGAAGATGGTCACGAGCTGGGATTGCGGGCGCAGCGGGCCCGAAGCGGCGGTGGTTGCGGGCATGCTGTCCTGAGGCGTGTTCTGTGGGCCGGTCATCGCCGTGGTCTCGGGCTCCTCGCGCGCCCCGGGGCGCCGTCGTGCGCGCCTACTTAGCCTAAGTTCGGCGCCTTGGGAGCCGCCCATGCGCGTCGGGGCGCGATTAGCGCTTCGCAGCGCCGGAAGCGACCGGGAACGGGGGCCGGTCCCGCGCATTTCCACGGACGAATTCGCCGGGCCGGGGTGCCGGCCGGGACGCGCCGGGGACCACGATGATTCTAGGGATGCTCGTCTCAGCGGTGATCGCCGTCTTCGGCCTGCTCGTCGCGCTGGGCCAGATCGGCCATCCGATCGATGCGCAGCTCGTCACCACCTATGGCTGGAGCATCCTGACGGTCGGTGTCGCGCTGTTCGTCCTGTTCGCCTATCGCAGGTTCGGCCAGACGCGGCGCGGACGCTCTACCTGACCTACGGGATCAGGCGACCCTGATCCGGCGGCGGACCTCGCGCGCCACCGTGGGGCGGCCGCCCGCGCGGCGGCCCACCGAGCGCGGCGCGCCGACCGTGATGCTCTGAAGCTCCCGGGCGATGAAGGCGGTGGGCATCTCGGCCTGGAGATCCGCCTCCATGTCGCGCAAGGCCGTGTCGGAATGGGCCGGGTGCAGGTGGATGATCGCCAGCGCCTTGACCCCGGCGGTCTGCGCGAGCTCGACGCCCTTCTGCCAGGTCGAGTGCCCCCAGCCACGGCAGGTCGGGTACTCGCCGTCGGTGAACATGCCGTCATAGACCATGAGGTCGGCGCCGGCGACGAACCGGGCCAGCTCGGGCTCCGGCCACGGATCGCTGTGCTCGATGTCGCTGATCAGGCACAGGCGCCGGCCGGCATGCTCGAACCGGTAGCCGACCGAGCCCTGCGGGTGGTTCAGCAGGATCGTGTCGACCCGGGCGCCGTCCGGGAAGGTCAGGGTCTGGCCGGCCTCGAAACCGTGGTGGTTGAAGGTGCAGCACAGCTTGTCGAGCGTAACCGGGAATAGCGGCGGCGCGAACAGGCGGTCGAGGGTCGGGCCGGCCGATTCGCCGCCGAGATTTCCGCAATAGGTGTTGATCACCCGGTCGGAATCGAGGACCGCCGGCTTGAAGAACGGCAGCCCCGCGGTGTGGTCGAGGTGCAGGTGGCTGAACAGCAGGTCGACTTCCCGCGGCAGATCGGTGCGGTGGCCCTGGCCGAGATTGTAGATGCCCGAGCCGGCATCGACCACGAACATCCGCTCGCCGCAGCGCACCTCGATGCAGGGCGTGCTGCCGCCGAATTCGGCGTATTGCGGGCCGCTGACCGGGGTCGAGCCGCGGACGCCCCAGAAGCGGAGGACGAGGCCCTCGTCGGCCGCACGGATAGTCGGCTCGGAACAATTGGACATGGCGATCACGAATCTGCGGACAGTCGGTCCCAATCCGTTACGATCGAAACCCCGTCGCCGTTCCGGGAAGGTAGCGCTGAATAGGGCCGGCCGACGGGACAGGAGTACCGCTCATCCCCTGCCTGACAATGAATTGGGGGGTCGCAGGCGGCCGTGATGTGCGGCCGCGCACACGAACCGGCCGCGCTTCGGGGCGGCGCCACCCCTAGAGACGCTCGGCCGAGGCGATCAGGCCGGCCCCCGCGCCGGCGGGAATCGGGTGTCCGGCGACGGCGCCGCGCGAATCGGCCAGGCCCGCCGCCAGCAGGGACGGCAGGGCGTCGCTGTAGCGCGCCGGGAGGCGGCCCGCCAGGGCCCCGAACGGGTCGGGCGCGCGCTCGTAGGACGGGACGAAGCCGGCCATGTGCCGCAGCGCGAGCCCCGAATCCGGCGCGGCCCAGGCGGCCCAGACGGATTCCGGCACCGGGCGCGGCGCCCGGTGGCCCGGCACGACCACCACCTCCTGGCCGGCATAGGCCAGCGCCTCCGGCCGGCTGATGTCGCCGACGGCGCCGCCCCGGGCCGTGTAGGCCGCCCAGAAGGCGTGCTGGCCGCCGTCGGAATAGGTGGTGCGCACGGCCGGCTCGCCGGCTTCCGCGAGCGCGGCCATGCGCGCCTCCTCGACGGCGTGATAGGTCGCGACAGCGGCCTCCCGGGCGGGATCCCGGGACGGCGCGAAGGCGTAGCGGCCGGCGACCACCGAGACCTGAAGCTCCTCCCGGCTCGCCTCGAACCGGTCGGACCCGGCCTTCAGCTCGCGCCAGAACGCGATGTTCGGGTCGGCCCGGTGACGGGCCATGTTCTCGGCGCTCATCCGGAACGGGTAGGACTGGAACTGGAACGCCGCCTGCCCGCCGTTCAGGGCCTCGCGCGCGATGGCGTAGATCTCGCCGACCGTGGCGTCGGTCATGGCGAAGCAGCCCATCGACGAGCAGATGCCGTGGACCATCACGGCCGAGCCGGTGCCGCCATGGGCGCGGTCGTAGGCGTTGGGATAGCCGACGTCGAAGGACAGGTAGTAATGCGAGTTCGGGTTCATCTGGCGCTTGGGCACCATGTAGAACCCTTCCGGGGTCTGCCGGTCGCCGCTCTTGCGCTTGGGGCCGAGCTGGCCGGACCAGCGGCAGATCGGGAAGGTCTTGATGTGGACGAACCCGGCCGGGCCCTTCTTCCAGACCTCGATCTCGGATTCCTTCTTGTAGGCCCGGAACAGCACCGGGGCGGCGGCCGTGGTGCCCTTCTGCGCCATCAGGGCGAGCGTCGCGGCCGGGATCGGCGCGTCGGCCTTCCCGGCCTGCGCCGCGACCGGGCCGCAGACGGTCAGGAGCACGAGGCCGGCGGCGAAGGATCTCGGGATCGGGAGAGGCATGAACCGTCCGCGCTGGATCGGCCGGGCGAAGGCGTGGCGTGCCGGTCGAGCACGGCGTCCCGACCTGACGGGCCATTGCGGCCGTCGTGAGGCCGGCGCGGTCGCCGGCCCGCCGCTCAGGCGAGGGCAGGCTCCGCCTCTTCGGCCGTCTCGCGAACCGGGGGCGCGGCCAGGGCGCTGTTCTCCACTGCGATCACCGCGTCGAACGGCTCGATCCCGTCGGACACGCCCGCTTCGGGCAGGCAGACGATGAAGCCGCGGCCGGCCCTCGCCTGCCGGAGCCGGGCGAGGCGCTCGCGCACGCCCTCGACCGTGCGGTCCTCGAGCGCCACCGCGACCACCAGGATGTCGGGCTCGCGGGCGAGGCAGCGGGCCAGCTCGATCGCGACGCGCTCCCGGGCGTTGATGGCGCCGTCCGTCAGCGCGCCGGTGCTGGGCTGGATCTCGACCTTGCTGTCCAGGCCGAGGCTGTAGACGGAGGCTTCGAGCCCCTCGTCGGCGAGAACGCGCTGCACCAGCGCTCGCACCCGCGGCTCGGCATTGGCCTCGCCGAGGCTGATCCGGCCGAACAAGAGGTTCTCCTCCAGGCTCGCCGCCGGATTGACCCGGCTGGGATCGTGGAACTCGACGGCGCCCGCGAGATGCGGCGGCAGCATCCGGGCGAACGAGCGGCGCGCCTGCACGAGGCGCTGCTCGAAGGCGGCGTCGATCAGCCCGAAGCGGTGGCGGGATTCGCTGTAGCGCAGGGCGAGGCCGATCAGCCGCGTGCGATCGCGCTGGCCGGCGGGCCCGCGGCGCAGGCTCGCGGCATTCGGCAGACGGACGACGAGGTCTTCGAAGTAGCCGCGCTCCGAGGCCTGGAACAGCGAGTAATTGTCGAAGAGCGAATGGTCGTTGGGCAGGTCGGCGAAGATCTCCACCGTGCTGCGGGCGACCGCCAGGCCGATCTCGGTGAGGGGGCGCACCAGCTCCTCGGCCTCCAGCACCGCCCGCAGGTAGGGGTGGCGGGCGAACCGCAGGGGCGCGAAGGCGCCGCCCACCGGCTCGCCGAACAGGATGTTCTCGCCGATGCTGGCCTGGTGGTTGTAGCGGTCCGGGTCGAACGGCTCGACCAGCCGCTCGGCCCCCTTGGCGGCCAGGGCTGCCCGCATGGTCCGGCGGGCCGCCACGATCGCCGCCGCCAGACGGGGCTGGCTGGCCGGGTCCAGGCGGCCGGTGAGGCCGCGGGCGTAGACGAAACTGTCGAGCCCCGCGAGCCGGCAGATCCCGATCAGCGCGATGTCGTCGGGGGCGTTGGCCGGCTCGGTGCCGTAGAGCAGGTTCTGGCGGAGCGAGCCCTCCATCAGGATCGCCTCCCCGGCCGCGAAGGCGATGCGGCGGGCGCGCTCGGCGGCGTCGAAGCCGCGCAGGTCGGAGCCCGCATAGGTGACGGCGCCGGCGGTCGGCTCGACCTGGCCGGCCAGCACCGCGGCCAGCACCCGGGCGCCGCTGCCCCGGCTGCCGGTGATCGCCACGTGGCCCGGCATGGTGACGGCGACGTCGACGCCGGTCAGCCGCTCGCCCGTGGCCGGATCGAAGGCGCCGACCCCCTGGGTCGCCAGGATCCCGGAGCGGGGCAGCGGCGGCGGCGCGACCCCGGTCCGGGGCGCCCGCGCCTGCCGTCCCTGCAGCTGGGCGATGATGCGCGCGACGTCCCGGAAGCGCGGGCGGACCGATTTGCGCACCGTCCAGAGCCGGGCGCAGATCGCCGCGAGCCAGCCGGCGAGGCCGAACGCTCCGGTGGCGGCCAGGAGCGCGGCGGGATCGACCGGCGGTGCCGGCGGGGCGCCTGGCGTCGCGGAACGCCACAGGGCCGTGCCGACGGCGATCGCCGGCAGGATCACCGCCAGGGCCAGCGCCGGCGCCCGGGCATAGGCCAGCCGCGCCTCGGCCCGGGCCACGTTGGTGCGCATCGCCGCGACCCGGGCGGCGATGCGCGTCCGCTCGAGGGCGGCGGCCCCGTGGACGCGAACCGCCGGCAGCCGCCGCACCAGGTCGTTCAGGTTCGTCTCGGCGCGGGTGCTCGTGCGCAGCCGCAGGTCCTGCCGGTCCCGGGCGCGCTCCAGCACCAGACCGTAGGCGAGCCCGATCGCCGCCAGCCCGATCGCCGCGGTCGGGATCAGCCGGGGCGCCGCCAGCCCCGCGAAGCCGAGCGCCAGGAGCAGGGCGGCGAGCGTCATCGCCGGCACGACGATCCCGGCGGCGAGCAGCCGGTCGCCCCGGCCCAGAACCTCGCCGACGAGGCGCGCCAGGCTGCGGGCCTCGTCCCGGGCCCCGGCCGGCGCGTCGAGGATCGCCCGCAGGACGTTCTCCCGGACGGCGTCCGCGGCCCGGTTCTGGGCCTTGAAGCACAGGCGCGCCACGACCCAGCCGATCCCCGCCAGGGCCAGGGCGCAGACGGCGATGCACAGGAAGGCGGCGAGCTCCAGGTCGACCGGGCGCATCGCGAAGCCGGGGGCCAGCACGATCTCGCGGCCGGGCAGCGACAGGGCGAGCCGCAGGAACCGCAGCGTCGGCGCCTCGTCGTGCGGCAGCACCGCGACCAGATCCCGCAGGCACAGGAGGGCGAGCGCGCAGAGCGGGGCGCCGATTCCGACCGCGAGGGCGGCCGCGGAAGCGTGCAGGCGGCGGGCCGCGCGCCAGGTCAGGACGATGGGATCGGAATCCATAGGGCTCCGGGGCGAGTCCGGTTTGGGCGGCGGCGGGATCGGGCCGCCGGATCCTGGTCAGGCAGCGCATAGGCCCTCGCGCCGCCGGCGGGAAGTGGCGCGGAGCCGGCGCACGCGGCGGCCGGCATTCTGATCCATGTTCTAGCCCTCGTCTGGAAAAGCTCTAGGTTCGGCAGCGAGGCATCCGGGACGGTCGCGCTGCGGCCGCCGCGGGGCCCGGCCGCTTTGGTCGCATTGCGCGAGCGATCCGGTGCACCGCACACTTCAACCCGGGACCAATGGTGGGGCGACGCTTGCGGCGCGAGGCTGAGCAGATCGAACCCGACGACCGGACCTTCGCGCCTTCCGGGCGTGCTGGCCTGTCCGGCGGGCGCACCTGATGGCGCAGCTGTTCACGCCCGGCGCGGACGCGGTCTACCGGCTCGCCCTGATGACCGGCGTGGCCTGCCTGGTCGGCCTGCCGGTTCTGGCGGCCGGGATCGTGCGCTCGAACTACGTCACGGGGGTCGGCATCGCCCCGGCCCAGCCGGTGCCGTTCAGCCACAAGCACCATTCGGGCGAGCTCGGCATCGATTGCCGCTACTGCCACACCACCGTCGGCAAGGTGGCCTCGGCCGGCATCCCGCCGACCCATACCTGCATGACCTGCCATTCGCAGATCTGGACCGGCTCGGACATGCTCAAGCCGGTGCGCGACAGCTACGCGCAGGACAAGCCGCTGGAATGGGTCCGGCTGAACAAGCTGCCGCAATACGTCTACTACAACCACTCGGTGCATGTGACGAAGGGGATCGGCTGCTCGACCTGCCACGGCGACGTCACGTCGATGCAGATGACCTACCGGGCCAACGCCTTCGAGATGCAGTTCTGCCTCGATTGCCATCAGGCGCCGGAGAAATACGTCCGCACGCCCGACCAGGTCTGGAACATGACCTGGAAGCCGCCGGCCGACCAGGCGACGCTCGGTCCGAAGCTCGTGGCCGAGTACCATATCCGCGGCGGTTCGCGGCTGACCGAGTGCGGGATCTGCCACCGATGACCAGCGGATCCGACATCGCGTCCCTGCGCGAGAAGCTCGCCGGCAGCGACGGCCCGCGCTTCTGGCGCAGCCTCGACGCCGTCGCCGACAGCCCGGAATTCCGCGACTACCTCGCGGCCGAGTTCCCCTCCGCGGCCCGGCTCGCGGCCTCCCCGGAGCGGCGCGGCTTCCTGAAGCTGATGGCCGCCTCCTTCGCGCTCGGCGGCCTCACCGCCTGCGGCGGCGGCGCGAGCCGGGATTACGAGGTGCCCTACGTCAACCAGCCCGAGCGGATCGTGCCGGGCACGGACCTGTCCTACGCCTCCTCGGCCGTGTTCGACGGGTTCGGCAACGGCATCCTGGTCACCACCCGCAACGGGCGGCCCCTGAAGATCGAGGGCAATCCCGAGCATCCCTGGAGCCTCGGCGGCACCGACGTGCTGGCGCAGGCCTCGGTGCTCGGCCTCTACGATCCGTTCCGCTCCCAGGCGGTGCAGCATCTCGGCAAGCCGAGCTCCTGGGCGGCGTTCCGGGCGGAGCTCCAGGCGCAGATGCCGGCCTGGCACGCGGCCGGGGGCGAGGGGATCGCGGTGCTGACCGGGCCGGTGACCTCGCCCACCGTGGCGGCGCAGATCGCCCGGATGCGGGCCGCCTATCCGGCCTCGCGCTGGTTCGTCGGCGGCGGGGCGGGCCGCGAGGCGATCTACGAGGGCGCGCGCCGCGCCTATGGCCGGCCGCTGGAGACGATTCCGGATTTCGGCCGGGCGCGCACCATCGTGGCCCTGGACGGCGACTTCCTCGATCTCGGGCCCGGCCAGGTCGGCCTGTCGGGGCGCTGGAGCGCGGGCCGCCGCGCGGCCTATGCCGAGGGCCGCCTGCTCAGCCTCCACGCCGCGGCGCCGACCCCGACGCTGACCAGCGCCAAGGCGGATCACGCGGTGGCCGTACCGGAGGGCCGCCTCGAAGCCCTGGCGCATGATCTTCTGGGCGTGGCCGGGGGCGGCGCGGCGCCCGGGGGCGACGATCCGGTCTCTCGCTGGGTCCGGGGTGCCGCCAAGGCGCTGATTGAGGCGCGCGGCGCCGGCATCGTCACCGCCGGGCTCACCACGAGCCCCGACCTGCACGCCCTGGTCCACCGCCTGAACGGCGCGCTGGGCAATACCGGCGCGACCCTGCGGCACGCGGCGCCTGTCGTCGAGCACGGCGCGGGCACGCTGGCGGAACTGGCGGAGGCGATGGAGCGCGGCGCCGTCAAGGTGCTGATCGTGCTCGGCGCCAACCCGGTCTACGACGCCCCGGCCGCCCTCGATTTCGCGGCCCGGATGGAGCGCGTGCCGCTCAAGATCCATGCCGGGCTCTATGCCGACGAGACCGGGGCCCATGCCGACTGGCACCTGCCCACCGCCCACCCGCTCGAATCCTGGGGCGACGTGCGATCCCTCGACGGCACGGTCGGGCTGATCCAGCCGACGGTGGCGCCGCTCTATAACGGCCGCACCCTCCAGGACATGCTGGCCTTCCTGACCGATGGGCGCGGGAGCGAGGGCGGCGCGGACGCGCTCGGCCTGGTCAAGGCGCGCTGGCGGAAGGAGGGCGAGGATGCGGCCGCCTTCGAGGCCCGCTTCGCCGATGCCCTGCGCCGGGGGTTCTTTCCGGACAGCGCCGGCGCCGCCGAGGATGTCGCCCTCACCCAGGAGGCGCCGCCCGCCCGCCCGGCGCCTGCTCCGGGCGGGATCGAGGTGGTGTTCCGCCCCGATCCCACGATCTGGGACGGCACCCATGCCGACCTCGCCTGGCTGCAGGAGCTGCCCAAACCCCTGACCAAGATCGTCTGGGAGAACGTCGTCGCCCTCAGCCCGCATCTCGCCGAGCGCGAGGGCATCGCCATGGGCGATATCGTGCGGGTCGAGGCCGACGGGCGCGCCGTCGAGGGCGCCGCCTGGATCCTGCCCGGCCAGGCCGCCGAGACCGTGACCCTGAGCCTCGGCTACGGCCGCAACGTGCCGGACCACCTCTCGAACGGCCTCGGCTACGACGCCGCCACCCTGCGGCCCGTCGCGACGCCCTGGCGGCTCACCGGGGCGCGGCTGACCAAGACCGGCCGACGTCGCATGCCGGCGACCACCCAGAACCTCGGCACGATGGAGGGGCAGGACATCGTCCGGGTCCAGGCTCTCGGCGCCGCCCCGGTGGGCGACCCCAAGGACGCGGCGGCCCCGGCCTCGTTCTACCCGCCCCCGGAGAGCCAGATCACCGGCGAGGCGGCGCAATGGGGCATGGCGATCGACCTCGACGCCTGCATCGGCTGCAACGCCTGCGTCACCGCCTGTCAGGCCGAGAACAACATCCCGGTGGTCGGGCGCGAGGAGGTCGCGCTCGGGCGCTGGATGGGCTGGCTGCGGGTCGACCGCTACTACGCGGGCGACCTCGACGCGCCGGCGACGCATTTCCAGCCGGTGCCGTGCATGCATTGCGAGCAGGCGCCCTGCGAGGTCGGCTGCCCCGTGGAGGCGACCCTGCACGACAGCGAGGGCCTGAACCTCCAGGTCTACAACCGCTGCGTCGGCACCCGGACCTGCCAGAGCTACTGCCCCTACAAGGTCCGCCGCTTCAACTACCTGGACTACACGGGCGGCATGACCCCGGTGCAGCAGCAGCAGCGCAATCCCGAGGTCACGGTCCGCGCCCGCGGCGTGATGGAGAAGTGCACCTACTGCATCCAGCGCATCGCGGCGGCCCGGATCATCTCGGCCAAGGATGCGCATGCCCCGATCCCGGACGGCGCCGTCGAGACCGCCTGCCAGGGCGCCTGCCCGACCCGGGCGATCACCTTCGGCAACGTCGCCGATCCGGGAAGCCGGGTCTCGGCCGCCCGCAAGGATCCGCGGGAATACGCGCTGCTCGGCCACCTGAACACGCGCCCGCGCACCACCTACCTCGCCGGGCTCGCGCCCGCGGCCGATCCCACCGGACGGGAGGGCTGAGCATGTCCGGCGCCCTCTTCGGCGGCCAGCCCGCCGGCCCCCTGATCGGCCCGGAAGAAACCCTCCAGGGCATCGGCGGCGCGGTGGCGGCGATCCCGCTGACCCATCCGCGCAACCGCCGCTGGTGGATCGCCTTCGCGGGGGCGGTGGCGTTGCTCGGCGTGTTCGGCTTCACCCTCGGCTACCTGCTCTATGCAGGGCCGGGGGTCTGGGCCAACAACAACGCCGTCGTCTGGGCGCTCGACATCGCGAGCTACGATTGGTGGATCGGCGTCGCCTCGGGCAGCCTGCTGGTCTCGGCCGTGCTGCTCCTGCTCGGGGCGGAGTGGCGCGGGGCCGTGAACCGCATCGCCGAGACCCTGGCGCTGCTCGCCACCGCGTCGGCCGGGCTCTACCCGATCATCCATCTCGGGCGGCCGTGGTTCTTCTTCTGGAACCTGCCCTACCCCAACACCTACAATCTCTGGCCGCAATTCCGCTCGCCGCTGCTCTGGGACGCGATCGACATCGTCGCCTTCCTGGTGATCTGCGTGAGCCTCTGGTTCATCGGGATGCTGCCGGACCTCGCCACCTTGCGCGACCGCGCCTTCGTGGAGGCGATGCGCCAGAGCGACGCCAAGGCCCGCACCCGCAAGCTCGCTTTGCTGCGCGCGCAGATCTACGGCATCGTCGCCTCCGGCTGGCGCGGCTCGGCCGCCCATTGGCAGATCTGGGTCCAGGCCTACCGGACCGTGGCCCTGCTCGGCGTGCTGCTGGTGGTCTCGGTCCAGACCGGCGCCTCGGTGATGCTCGCCGGATCGCTGATGCCGGGCTGGCACAGTACGCTCCTGCCGGTGAGCTTCCTGGTGAACGCGGTCTATTCCGGCGTCGGCGTCACCGCGGCGATCGTGGTGCTGATCCGCATCGTCTACGGCCTCGACGCCCTGGTCAGCGTGCGCCATCTCGACGTGCTCGGCCGCCTGCTGCTCTGCCTCGGCTGCGCCAGCGCCTATTGCTACGCCGCCGAGTATTTCGACACGTTCCTCAACGGCGATCCGGAGGCGCGGGGCGTTCTGGTGCGGCGCATGACCGGCGACCACGCCCTGGTCTCGTGGACGGCGATCCTCGGCCTGGTCCTGCCGGCGCAGGTGCTGTGGTCGGCCCGCGCCCGCACGGCGCCGCTGGTGCTCGCCGCGGTCGGGCTCCTCGTGGCGGCCGGCGCCTATGCCGACCACGTCATGGTCCTGGTCGTCACCCTGACCCAGGACTTCCTGCCCTCCTCGCGGCTGCCCTACGGGCCGGATCCCTGGGGCATCGCCACCTTCGCGGGCTCGCTCGGCCTGTTCCTGACCCTGCTGCTGCTGTTCCTGCGCTACCTGCCGGCGGTCTCGATCATCGAGAGCCGGCGCCTGGCCCTCGCCCGGGCCCCGGGCACCGAGGCCGCCGCCCGGGAGGCCGCGTCCCGGGCCACCCTCCGCCCGGAGGAGAATCCCGGGCCGGCGCCGCTCTGGGGCGTGTCCGCGACCTTCGCCAGCCAGTCCGACCTCGCCGCCGCCCTGCAGGCGGTGTCGTCGATCAGCCCGCCGGACCAGGTCCATCTCGATGGGCACGGGCCGGTGCCGATGCCCCGGACCTTGCGGGCGCTGGGCCTGGAGGGGCGCTCGATCCTGCCCTACGCGCTCGCCGGCGCGCTGCTCGGCGGCGCGGGCTTCTACGCCATGTGCGTCTACGCCACGGCCTACGATTACGTGTTCCTGATCGGCGGGCGCCCGCGCCTGTCCTGGCCGTCCTTCGTGGTGCCGAGCATCTCCTTCGCGATGATGACCGGCTGCATCGCGATCCACCTCGCGCTGCTCGTGCTCAACCGCCTGCCGCGGCTGAACCACCCGGCCTTCAACATCCCGGGCTTCCTGCGCGCCTCGGACGACCGGTTCTTCCTCTCCGCGGAGGCGCGCGGCGACCGGTTCGACGCGGCCCGGTTCGAGCGGCGGCTCACCGGCCTGCCGGTCGAGGCCGGGCGTCCCCTCGAGATCCGCAGGATCCCGCGATGAGGCGCGCCGTCGGCCTCATCCTCGTCGCGGCGCTGCCGGCCCTCTCGGCCTGCGGCGAGGCCAACATGGACGACCAGGCCCGGGCCAAGACCTGGGACCGGAACCCGTTCTTCCCCCGCCAGCTCACCATGCGCCAGCCGGTCCCCGGGACCGTGCCGCGGACCGACCCGGCGCGGGAGGCGCCGCAGCCGCAGACGATCAGCCAGGACCTGGTCGAGCGCGGCCGGCAGCGCTACGCGGTGTTCTGCACTCCCTGCCACGGCCAGGACGGGCGCGGCCAGGGCATCGTCGTGGCCCGCGGCTTCCCGCATGCCGGCGACCTCACGGCCGAGCCCCTGCGCAAGGCCCCGGCCGCCGAGATCTACGACGCCATCGGCAACGGCAGGCGCGCCATGTTCGGCATGGCGCAGATGATCCCCTCCGCCGACCGCTGGGCGATCGTCGCCTATGTGCGGGCGCTCCAGCTCAGCCAGGACGCCCCCGTGGCGAGCCTGCCGCCGGACGACCGGGCCCGGCTGGAGGCGACCCAGTGAGCCGCCCCCTCCTCCTCGGCCTCCTCGGCCTCGGCCTGCTGGCCGGCTGCTTCCTCGCGGGCGGCTGGCGCGGCGCGGCCTGCGGGTATCTCTCCGCCTGGCTCGTCCTCCTGGCGCTGCCGGTGGGGGCGCTGCCGGTGACGATCGTGGCCGAGCGCTTCGGCAAGCGCGTGCGCGAGCGCGGCGGCGTCGAGATGCTGGCGGCCCTGCGCCGGCTGATGGCTTTGATGCCGGTGGCCGCGCTGCTGGGGTTGCCGCTCCTCGCCGCCGTGCCGCTGCTCTATCCCTGGGTCGGGGCGGCGCCGCGCACGCCGCTCGCCGCGCTCTGGTTCACCACGCCGTTCTTCGCGGCCCGGGTGATCGCGTATCTCGCGGCCTGGACCTGGCTGGCCTTCCGCTTCGCGCGGCCCTTCGACGAGCCGGGCGAGGGCCGCACCGTGCCGGCGGTGGGGCTCCACGCGGTGGTCGGCACCTTGTTCACCACCGACGTCATCGCCTCCCTCGACCCGCGGCTCGATTCCGCCCTGCTCGGCCTGCTTGTGATGACCGCCTGGAGCGGGTTGGCCTTCGCGGCCGCGATCCTGCTCGCCTGGGAGGAGCCGGAGCCGGTGGGTCGCGGGCGCACCCCGCCCGGGCGGGGCCGGCTGGTCCCCCTGGTGGTCCTGCTCGGCCTCTGGGCGTTCCTGCGTTTCGTGCAGTTCCTGATCGTCTGGTCGGCCAACCTGCCGCCGGAGGTGTCCTGGTACTTCGCTCGCGGCGGCGGGCTCGGGCGCGGCCTGTCGATCGCGGCCGGGATCGTCGTGGTGCTGGCCGGGCTCGCGACCCTCCGTCCGGGCCGCCCGACCACCCGGATCCTGGCCGGCGCCGCGCTCGCCGTGCACGCGCTCGAGATGTTCTGGCTGGTGACGCCGGCCCTGCGCGACCGGTTCGTGATCCGCCCGGCCGACGCGCTCGCCGCCCTGGCGGTGGCGTGTCTGGCCGCCGCGCTGCATCCCCTGCTGGGCGGGCGCGCGGCCCCGAAAGCCCGGCGCGCCGGGAGGGTCGCATGAGCGCCGGCGGCACCCCCGGTCCCGGCCTGATCCCGGCGATCCTGGCCGGGCTGACCCTGCGCGGCAGCGGCCTGCTGAACGGCCGGCCGCCCCGCGGCACGCCGGCCAACGCCCCGCGCGATCCGGACGGTCCCGGCTACGAGACGCGCGACGTCAGCGTCCGCAACACCGCGCTGGTGATGGCGGGCCTCGCGCTCGCGGTCCTCACGGTGATCGGCACCATGGTCTGGCTGATGGGCGCCTTCAGCGCCAGCCAGCGCCGGAGCCTGCCGCCCCTCACCCGCCAGCAGACCGCGCCCCTGACGCCGCCGCCGCCGAACCTCCAGGCGGATCCCTATGCCGATCTCGACCGCCAGCGGGCCGGAGCGGCGGCGCAGGTCTCCGGCTACGGCTACAGCGATCCGGCCCGCACCCGGGCCCGCATCCCGGTCGACCGGGCCATGGAGCTGATCGTCGGCCGCTCCCTCGACGCGCCGGAACGGTAGACAGGATGACGCCGAACCACGCAGCCCTCGAACTCTGGCCCCCCGCGATCTCGGCCACAGCGTCCGAGACGGATCTGTTAATCCTGGCCTTCACGGTCCTGACCCTGCTGCTGACCGTGCCGGTCTTCGTGGCGATCACCTATTTCGCCCTGCGCTACCGGGAGGGCTCGGAGGCGGACCGGCACCCGTCCGGCATCCGCTCCAACCTGATCGAGATCAGCTGGATGCTGATCCCGTTCCTGCTGACGCTGATCTTCTTCGTCTGGGGCGCGCGCCTGTTCATCGCCTCGAAGAACGCGCCGCCCGACGCGATGGTGATCGAGGCGATCGGGCGGCAATGGATGTGGAAGTTCCAGCACCCGACCGGCCAGGCCGAGATCAACGACCTCCACCTGCCGATCGGGCAGCCGATCCGCCTGCGGATCATCAGCCAGGACGTGATCCACGCCCTCTACCTGCCGGCCCTGCGCCTGCAGGTCGCCGCCCTGCCCGACCGCTACACCGACCTGTGGTTCAAGGCCGACAAGATCGGCACCTATCACCTGCACTGCTCGGAATATTGCGGCACCGACCATTCCGTGATGGGCGGCCAGGTCACCTTCATGAACCCGGGCGACTACCAGGAGTGGCTGACCCATGCCGGCGCGCAGCAGAGCAAGGTCGCGGCCGGCCGCACCCTCTACGAGGCCTATGGCTGCGCCGGCTGCCACGATCCCGGCTCAACCGTGAAGGCCCCGAGCCTCGTCGGCCTCTACGGCAGCCCGGTGAAGCTCGCCGATGGCCGCACCGTGACGGCCGACGAGACCTGGCTGCGCGAGAAGATCCTGAACCCGAACGGCGACCGGCTCGCCGAGGGCTACAAGCAGGTCATGCCGAGCTTTGCCGGGCGGATCCCGGAGGACGAGCTCGGTCGCCTCATCGACTTCCTGAAATCCTACACGGCGCCGGCCTCCGGCAAGGCCGCGCAGGCGAATCCATGAGGGCGACACCATGAGCGCAACGGGCAGCGTCGGCGGCACGGCCCGCCGCGAGCCGCACGCGCCGGAGGCCACCCTCGGGCGCAAGGCGGATTATCTCCACGCGGATTCGACCCTGCGCTCGTGGTTCCTCACCACCGACCACAAGCGCATCGCGATCCTGTACCTCACCTCGATCACCGGCTTCTTCGTGATCGGGGCCGTGGCGGCCGGCGTGGTCCGGCTGGCGCTGATCGTGCCGAACGGCGCGATCATGACCAACGACACCTACAACAAGGCCTTCACCATTCACGGCGTGGTGATGGTGTGGTTCTTCCTGATCCCGTCGATCCCGGCGACCTTCGGCAATTTCCTGATCCCGCTGATGATCGGGGCCAAGGACCTGGCCTTCCCCAAGCTCAACCTGACGAGCTGGTACGTATTCATGGCCGGGGCGTTCTTCACCCTGGTCTCGCTGGTGCTCGGCGGCGTCGACACCGGCTGGACCTTCTACGCCCCGCTCTCCACCGCCTTCTCGAACACCTGGGTCCTGCCGGCCCTGATCGGCGTGACCATCGTGGGCTTCTCGTCGATCCTCACCGGCCTGAACTTCGTGGTCACGATCCACACCATGCGGGCCCCCGGCATGACGTGGTTCAAGCTGCCGATCTTCGTCTGGGCGCACTACGCCACCAGCCTGATCTTCCTGCTGGCCACCCCGGTGATCACCACCGCGCTGATCCTGCTGATCATGGAGCGCGGCTTCCATATCGGCGTGTTCGATCCGGCCTATGGCGGCGACCCGGTGCTGTTCCAGCACCTGTTCTGGTTCTACTCGCACCCGGCCGTGTACATCATGGTCCTGCCCGGCATGGGGGTGATCTCGGAGATCGTCCCGGCCTTCGCGCAGAAGAAGCTGTTCGGCTACCGCTTCGTCGCCTACGCGTCGATCGGGCTGGCCTCGGTGACCTTCTTCGTCTGGGGCCATCACATGTTCGTCAACGGCCAGAGCGACCTGGCCTCCCTGGTCTTCTCCGCCCTGTCCTTCGCGGTGGCGGTGCCCTCGGCCGTGAAGGTCTACAACTGGACTGCCACGATCCATAAGGGCAGCCTGCGGCTCGACACGCCGATGCTCTACGCCATGGGCTATATCGGGCTGTTCGTGCTCGGCGGGCTCACCGGCCTCTACCTCGCGACCCTCGCCATCAACCAGCACATCCACGCGACCTACTTCGTGGTCGCGCATTTCCACTACATCATGGTCGGCGGCACGGTGCTGGCCTTCCTGGGCGGCCTGCACTTCTGGTGGCCGAAATTCACCGGCCGGATGTACAGCGAGCCCTGGGGCCGGGTCTCGGCGGTGCTGATCTTCCTCGGCTTCAACGTCACCTTCTTCCCGCAGTTCATCCTCGGCTATCTCGGGATGCCCCGGCGCTACGCGACCTACCCGGTCGAGTTCCAGCTCTTGAACGTGCTGTCCTCGGCCGGCGCCACGATCCTGGCCGCGGGCTACATCTTCCCGATGCTCTACCTCGTCTATTCCCTGTGGTTCGGCCGGAAGGCGCCGGCCAATCCGTGGAACGCGAAGGGGCTCGAATGGGAGACCGCCTCGCCGCCGCCCAAGCACAATTTCCACTCGCCGCCCGAGGTGCCGCGCATCCCCTACGATTACCCGATCCAGGCGCAGGAAGCCCGGGACCAGCACGGATGAGCGAGGGACTGGCAGAGGGCGTCGGGGTCTCCCGCGCCGGGCATTTCGAGACGGTGGGCCAGCAGCGCGCCGCCGCGACGCTCGGCATCTGGGCCTGGCTGATCACCGAGCTGCTGCTGTTCTCGGCCCTGTTCCTGGTGGCTCTGATCACCCGGATCCAGCATCCCGAGGCGACGGTCGCGGCGGCCAAGCACCTCAAGTTCTGGATCGGCGCGGTCAACACCGTGGTGCTGATCTGCTCCAGCCTGACCATGTCGATGGCGATCGAGTTCTCGCGGATCGGCTGGCAGCGCGCCATGGTCCGGGCGATGCTCGCCACCGCGGCGCTGGGCAGCCTGTTCCTGGTGCTCAAGGGCTACGAGTATTACGCCGACTGGGACGAGCACATGATGCCGTTCCTGAGCAACCGGCCCTTCGCGCTGGCCGAGACGCCGCCGGCACGGCTGTTCGTGAACCTCTACTACGTCGCCACGATCCTGCACGCGCTCCACCTGTTCACCGGCATCGCGCTCCTGCTCGGCATGACCTGGATGGCCGCCAAGGCCGGATTCCTGTCCCGCCACCAGAACTGGATCGAGGTCTACGGCCTGTACTGGCACTTCATCGACCTCGTCTGGATCCTGGCCTTCCCGATCCTCTACGTGGTGAACCGATGAGTCTGAGTCGGGGGATGCGATGCGATGTCGAAGGAGCCGAGCGGCCGCTTTCGGGGCGGATCGCAGACCCGGCGCGACCGTTGGTTCGGCCTCGACGAGCAACCTGACTTCGAAGCCTTTCGGCGCTGGTGGCATCGCGTTGGCAAGGAGGAGTCCGGGGGACGCGATCTGGAGAGCCGGGAGCAGGCGCTTGCGGGATACGAGGCGTGGATCAACTCAGGTCGGAATCGTGTAAGGTCTTGAGCATGGCCGTCGCTCTACAGGATTGGGAATCTCCGGGCTCCGTCGACGAGGAGCAGATGATCGCGTGGCTGCGCGACATCGGGAGCCGGCCGCCGGCCCTGACGACGGCGGAGATCGCGCGCCTTCTCGACCGGACCGGTTCACACCGCCTGCGCAACGCCGCCGCTCTGGCGCTCGCGGACCTGAAGGCGGACGGTGCCGCAGAACGCATCGGCGTGCTCCTCCGGCGGGCTGACGTCGCGCCGCAATCTGGGTCGCTCCTGTTCGCCCTCGACGAGTTGGGCGGGACGCTTTCTCTGGAGGGCCTCCTCAACATCCTGCGCAACGGCTCCTTCGAGGCGCGGTCCGAGGCGCTTCACTTTCTGGACGCGGATCGCGTGTCGATGGCGGATCCCGAGAGCCGCCGCGTCGCGAGCGCTCAACTCACCGCACTCGCCGCCGGGCCGGATCCGGACGCCGCCGCCGCCGCGCAGGACGCCCTCGCGATGCTTCCGGATCGAACCGGCCATGTCGGTCCGGGGCAGCATCAGGCATGAGGCTGCTTGCGCCCTGGTCGACCCTGAGCGCCGAAGACCGCGCCCTGCTCCGGCGGCGGCTGCGCACGCCGGTGCTGACCTTCCTGGCGCTGCTGGCCCTGCTCGCGGTCAACGTCACCCTGGGGGCCACCCTGCCCTTCCCCCAGGTCTGGGTCGTCGAGCTCCTCGTGGTCGCCGTGATGGTGGCCCTGATCCTCCTGGTCTCCATGGAGGTGATCCACGAGCCGCCGCTGGTGCGGCTGTTCTCGGTGCTCGGTTTCTTCTGGGTCGCCATCATGATCGGGATGACGCTGACCGATTATCTTGCTCGGTGAAGGTTGAGCGCCCCATCTTGCGTCCCGACGGCTGATCTCTACCGTCGAGACTCATGCACACGGTCGTCCTGACGCCGAAATTTCTGGCTGACGCGAAAGCCGCGGGCGTCTCGGACAGCGAGATGGCGACGATCATCGATGCGATTGCAGCGGATCCGAGCGCTGGTGATCTCATCCCGGAGACCGGCGGAGCCCGAAAGGTCAGGATCGGCGGCCGCGGCAAGGGCAAGTCCGGGGGCTATAGGGTCATTACATTCTACGTTGTTGATGATCTGCCCGTCTTCCTGCTTCGTCTGGTTTCGAAGGGGCAGCGCGTCGATATCAGCCATGCCGAGCGGCATGCCGTCAGGGCGGCGCTGACGGACCTCGTCGCGGCGTATCGAGCGGGTTTGCACAGGCACGGGTGATCCACACATGGTGGATACGAGTTGTATCGAGAGGCGAGAGATGACCGCGTTCGGGGAAGGGCTGGTCGAGGCCGCGCAGCAGGCCCTTGCCATCGTCCGCGGCGAAGCCGAGCCGGGGACCTATCGCGTCCACAGCCCGCAGACGCTCGACGTGAAGGTCGTGCGTCGGGAGCTCGGTTTCACGCAGGCCGAATTCGCGGCCCGCTTCGGCTTTCCGATCGGGACCCTTCGCGACCTTGAGAGGGGCCGCACTCGACCGGATGCCGCGACGCTGGCCTATCTGACCGTGATCCGCCATGATTCCGCTGCGGTGCTCCGCGCTCTGGAGCGTGCGCAGACACGAGACTGAAACTTCGGTTGTCGCGAAGGTCGAACGTCTCTAAATCCGCTCACCCGCGGATGCGGTTCGGGTGGAAAGTCGGCGACTATGTGCGAATTGCTCGGCATGAGCGCCAACGTGCCGACCGACATCCGCTTCTCGTTCGCCGGGCTCGCCCGGCGCGGCGGCGACACCGGGCCCCATGCCGATGGCTGGGGCATCAGCTTCTATGACGGGCGGACCTGTCGCAGCTTCCACGAGCCGGAGCCGAGCTCGCGCTCGCAGCTGGCCCGGCTGCTGCGCGACATGCCGATCAAGAGCCGCATCGTCGTCGCCCATGTCCGCAAGGCCAATCGCGGCCGGGTCAGCCTGGAGAACACCCACCCGTTCGCGCGCGAATTGTGGGGCCGCCGGTGGACCTTCGCGCATAACGGGCAGCTCAAGGGCGTGAAGCGCCTGCCGCTCGGCAGCTTCATGCCGATCGGCTCCACCGACAGCGAGCACGCCTTCTGCTGGATGCTCGGCCGCCTCCAGGCGCGGTTCAAGGCCCTGCCCCGGCCCGAGACCCTCGACCGGGCGGTGGCCGACCTCGCGGGCGAGCTGCACGCGCTGGGCGTCTTCAATATGCTGCTGACCGACAGCCGCACCCTCTACGCGCATTGCGGCAAGCGCCTCTGCTATCTCACCCGCCGGGCGCCGTTCGGCACCGCCACGTTGATCGACGAGGATTGGCAGGTCGATTTCGCGCAGGAGACCTCCGAGAGCGACGTGGTCACGGTCATCGCCACCCAGGCGCTGACCCGGGACGAGTGCTGGACCGACCTCGCCCGCGGCGACGTCCTGACCCTGCGCGATGGGGCGATCCGCCTGTTGAGACCGGCCGGGCTCTCCTGAGGACGACTTGAGCGAGGGTGCATGCGCGCCCCCGATGCGCTAGAACGACCGTAACAGGAGAGCATCGACCGGACTTGAAGGGAGTTCGGCCGGCAAGCGATCCGCCTCGACCGTTCCGGACCGCAGGTCGAGCCACGATGAGCTGACGAGCACGACACGCATGAGCCGCGACGAGACCGACACCGTCCTATCCCAAGAGGACGGGCTTCAGGATGGCCGCCCGAACCTCGCGCCGAACATCCGCACGCATCTCGGCGAGCACTTGCGCACCGTCTACGAGCGGATCGGTGAAGAGGTGCTTCCCTCCCGCTTCGCCGACCTGATCGAGAAGCTGGAAGAGGCGCTGCGCGCCCGCGGCGAGGCGATCGAGCCGGAATTCCGCAACGGCCTGCTCGCGGCGGTGCCGTCCCTGCGCGCCTTCGCGCTGTCGCTGACCTCGAACCCCGCCCGCTCCGACGACCTCGTCCAGGACACCCTGCTGAAGGGCTGGCAGCACCGCGCCCGGTTCCAGCCGGGGACCAACCTCAACGCATGGTTGTTTACGATCCTGCGTAACATCTTCTACTCGGATCACCGCAAGCGGGTCCGCGAGGTCGAGGACCAGGACGGCTCATACGCGGCGCGGCTGGCCACGGCCCCGCATCAGGGCGACCGGCTCGACGTCGAGGATCTGCAATCGGCCCTGGCCAAGCTGCCGCCGGACCAGCGCGAGGCGCTGGTGCTGGTCGGCGCCGAGGGCGTCTCCTACGAGGAGGCGGCCACGATCATGGGCTGCAAGGTCGGCACCGTGAAGAGCCGCGTCAGCCGCGCCCGCGGCCGGCTGGCCGAGCTGCTGGGCTACGACGAGGAGGATCTGGGTTCCGACCGGTTCATCCAGTCGGCGATGCCCAAGGACGCCTAGTAAACTCTGGGCTGCGTGGTCTTCGGCGCATCGCGCCGGAGAAAGGATGCATCCGTTTCCGGGGATCGGGCGTTACCGGCCCGAGCTTCGTCGCCTCGTTGCGGCGGAACGCCACGGAACGGAGTGATCCTGTATGACCCTCAAGACCCTCATCGCCGCCTCGGCTCTCGTCCTGTCGCTGCCGCTCGCCGCCCAGGCCCAGGGCACCATCCCGGGTGCCGAGCGCGGCGCGGCCGCCGGTAACGACGCGGCCGGCCCGATCGGCGGGATCGTCGGCGGCGCCGTCGGCGCGGCCACCGGCACGGTCGGCGGCATCCTCGGCGTCGACATGGCGCCGCGCTTCCGCAGCTACGTCCGCGAGCGCAACGTCCGCTCGTACGATTACGACGGCCGCGTCGCCGTCGGCTCCACGCTGCCGACCTCCGGCGTCACCTACTACGACGTCCCGTCCGAGTACCGCGTGCAGCCGGGCTACCGCTACACGGTCGTGAACGATCGTCCGGTCCTGGTCGATCGCGGTCACCGGATCGTCGAGGTCATCGACTAATCAGCCGGGCCGGTCCCGCGCCGGCCCACCGGGCCCCGGAGCGACCCGCTTCGGGGCCCGTCTTCGATCTGCGACCCGCGACGGCGGCGCAACGGTTCTCCGGCGAAGTCGTTGATGCGCCAAGGCATATGTGAGGAGATCATGAGCCAGGATCCGAGCGACCCCGGCGCAACGCTGCCGGAACCGGTGCGTGACCATCTCGGCCAGCAGCTGCGCGGCGTGCTGCCCGTCGGTCCGGACAAGCCCCGATTCCTCGGGGACGACCCGGTGCCGGACGCGTTCGAGCCGCAGATCCGCCGGCTCGAGACCCGGCTGAAGACTCACGAGGAGGGCACCGGCGCGGTGGGCCAGGCCCTCGACCAGATCCTCGACGCCCTCGGGGTCAATCCGGAGGATGCCGACAAGCCCAAGACCTGAGCGTCGGACCTGACCGTCAGACCCGCGGCTTCTCGGCCAGGAGATCGCGGATCTCGGACAGCAACTTCACATCCGCCGGGACCTCGGCCACCGCCTCGGGCTTCTTGGCCTCGGCATGCTGCAGCTTGTTCATGGCCCGGATCACCAGGAACAGCACGAGGGCGACGATCAGGAAGTTGAGGGTCAACGTCAGGAACTGGCCGTAACCCAAGACAGCGCCCTGCTTTTTGGCATCCGCATAGGGCAGCCCGGCCTGAACCTTGGACGAGAGCGGGATGTAGTAGTTCGAGAAATCGAGCCCGCCGGTGATCGCGCCGATCGCCGGCATGAACAGGTCCTGCACCGCCGAGTTGACGATCGCCCCGAAGGCCGCGCCGATGATCACGCCGACCGCGAGGTCGACCACGTTCCCGCGCAGCGCGAACTTCTTGAACTCTTCGAGCATCCCCAACCCCCGCCGGTATCCCCGGCCAACCTAGGCCGGAGGCGCGCGAAAGCCAGCGCTGGCCTCGGTCTATCCCCCACCGATCGCCGCAGGTCCCGACGGCTCGTCGACCGCGGCGGCTAGTTCGGCCTTGGCGCGGCGGCGATACTGGGCCGCCACCACCGGGATGGTCAGCAGGTAGCCGCCGCTCACGGCCACCAGGGCCTCGAACGGATAGCTGATCAGGATGCCGAAGGCCGCGACCCCGAACAGGAAGATCGGCAGGACGAGGCTGCGCGGCACCCGCTTGCCCATGGTCTTGCCCGAGAAGGTCGGGACCGTGGAGACTACCAGCAGGGCGATGGCCAGCACGTAGATCAGGATCGCCGGGGCGGCCCAGGTGTCGCCGCCCAGGCCGAGGAAATGCAGGTAGAGCGGCAGCATCGCGGTCAGCGCTCCTGCGGGCGCCGGCATGCCGACGAAGAAATCCTTCTTCCATTCGGGCCGGTTCGGGTCGTCCAGCATCGCGTTGAAGCGCGCGAGCCGCAGGGCCATGGCGATGGCGAAGATCAGCGCCACGATCCAGCCGGCGGATTTGAGGTGGAACAGCGCGAAGCCGTAGAGGATCAGCGCCGGGGCGCAGCCGAAATTCACGAAGTCGGCCAGCGAATCGAGTTCCGCCCCGAACCGGGACGTGCCCTTGAGCAGCCGCGCCACCCGCCCGTCGATCCCGTCGAGCACGCCGGCCGCCACCACGGCGATGACGGCGGGCTCGAACTTGCCCTCGAAGGCGAGCCGGATCGCGGTCAGCCCGAGGCAGAGCGCCATCAGGGTGATCATGTTGGGCGCGATCATCCGGAACGGCACCGGCTTGAACCGGCGCGGGCGCGGCTCGTTCGGATCGGGCGCGAAGGGCGGGAACAGGTCGTCCATGATCGTCTAGATCCGCTTGAACTGCCGCCCCGGGCCGCCGCCGAGATCGGCCAGCACCGTCTCGCCGGCCACCGCCTTCTGGCCGAGGCCGACCAGCACGGTGGCGCCGGCCGGTAGGTAGACGTCGACCCGCGAGCCGAACCGGATCAACCCGAAGCGCTCGCCCACCGCCAGCGTGTCCCCGGCCGAGACGAAGCCGACGATTCGCCGCGCCACCAGCCCGGCGATCTGCACCACGCCGACGCGCTTGGCCTGCCCGGCATGGCTGGTCTCGATGACCATGCCGTTGCGCTCGTTGTCGTCGCTGGCCTTGTCGAGCTCGGCGTTGAGGAACAGGCCCGGCGTGTAGTGGATCTGCCCGATTCGCCCGGAGACCGGCACCCGGTTCACGTGGCAGTCGAACACGTTCATGAATACCGAGACCCGCAGGGTCGGGACCTGCGGCAGGTCGAGCTCCGGGGGCGGCAGCACGGTGGCGATCAGGTTGACGCGCCCGTCCGCGGGCGAGACCACCAGCCCGTCGGCCACCGGGGTGATCCGCTCCGGGTCGCGGAAGAAGTAGCAGACCCAGAGGGTGAGGATCAGGAAGATCCACCCGAAGAACTGCGAGAAATAGCCGGCCAGCACCGTGAGCACGATGCCGATCAGGATGAAGGGATAGCCCTCCTTGTGAATCGGCACGAGCGTCCGGCGGATCGTCTCGATCAGGTCTGTCATTGCTTTTCGGACTCGAACGGCGCCGCTTGCGGGCGGACATCTCAGGACGCGCGGATGGCAGCCTGCCGGGCCGGCGTCAACTTTGCGGGGCGTTCCGAGGCTCTACCAGACATGCGTCATGGTCCCCACCCGCCTGCGGGCCGGGACATGGAAGAGGGTCGCCCGGCAGAGGGAGCCGGGGCGCCAAGGGGATCCAGATGTCGGCCCAACACGCGCCGGATCCGATCCCCGCGGCGACCCGCGGCACCGACCGGGCCTCAACTACGGCCGCTGCTGTCTTTTGCGTCGCGATGTCTTGTCAGCGCCCCGAGCCCGCAGATCAGCCACCGAACGGACTTCAGCCAAAGCGCTGCGCGATCGCGCCCGACGCATCGAGGGATAGGTGACGGCTACGCGTACAAAATAGGAGCATCTTCAAGGAGTGGGACACGCCATCCAAGATTGCGGCGCCCCTTGATACGTCCGATACAGGTCCTCTCGAAGGGATGGCTGCGGCCTTCCGTCATGGCGAGCGCAGCGAAGCAATCCAGGGACACGTTCCCTACGGGAATCGCGCGCCGCACTGGTGTGCTTCGCCGCGCTCGCCATGACGGCGGGGCGAGCGGGGCTGTCCCAAAGAGCGCCGCTGGCCTGGTCCAGTGCCGCAAGGGGGAACGCGTCCGGTGCAGAAGCTCGCCATCCTCGGCCTCGGCGCGATGGGGCTTCCCATCGCCCGCAACCTCGCGGCCAAGCGCGCCGACTCCGAGACCCTCGTGGCGGTGGATGCCGAACCGGCGCGCCTCGCCGGGCTCGACGGGCCGGGCCTCGTCGCGACGGCGGATCCCGCCGCCCTCGACGGGGCGGAGGTGCTGTTCCTGTGCCTGCCGAACGGCGACGTGGTCGAGGCGGCCCTGTTCGGCGGGGATCCCCTGGCCGAGCGGCTGGCGCCGGGGGCGATCGTGGTGGATCTCAGCACCATCGCGCATGCCAAGGCGCTAGCCATCGGGGGCGCCCTGGCGGCGACCGGGCGGCGTTTCGTCGATGCCCCGGTCTCCGGGGCGCCGGCAGGCGCCGAGGCCGGGACGCTCACGGTGATGTGCGGCGGCGACGCGGAGACCGTCGCGGCGGTCCGGCCGCTGCTGGAGCGGATCGGCACCAGCGTCCTGCATATGGGGCCGGTGGGCTCCGGCCAGCTCACCAAGACGATCAACAACGTGCTCTACGACATCAACATCGCGGCGCTCGCCGAGGTGCTGCCGATGGCGGTGGCGATGGGGCTCGATCCGGACCAGGTCGCGCAGGTGGTCACCACGGGGACGAGCCGGAGCTACGCGTCGCAATATTTCGTGCCGCGCATCCTCCAGGGCCGCTTCGACGAGGGCTATCCGATGGGCGCGGCCTACAAGGATCTCGTCGCCGCCGCGGCGATCGCGGCCGAGCACGGCTTCCCGATGCCGGTCACGGCGGCGGCCACCGCGACCTACCAGACCGCCCTGCGCCAGGGCCACGGCGACCGGGATAAGGGCGCGATGGTGCTGCCGTTCGAGGGCCTGCTCGGGGTGAAAGTCCGCTCCGGCGGGTGAGCGCCGGGTCGCGCTCCGAAACGCCCGTCAATCCACCGCCGGCGCGTGCAGCTCCGCGTCGGTGAAGCGGGCCTGCTCCTCCATCACGAGCTGGCCCAGCTCGCGCTTGATCGCGTTGAAATCGGCGCTCGCCGGGTCGCGGGGGCGGGGGATCGGCACGGTGACGTCGCGCTTGATGCGACCGGGCCGGTAGGTCATCACCAGGATGCGGTCGGCGAGGTAGATCGCCTCCTCGATCGAGTGGGTCACGAACACGATCGTCTTGCGGTAATCGGCCCAGATCCGGAGCAGCTCGTCCTGCAGCGTGCGGCGCGTCAGGGCGTCGAGCGCCCCGAACGGCTCGTCCATCAGCATCACCGGCGGGTCGAGGGCGAGGATGCGGGCGATGGCCACGCGCTGGCGCATCCCGCCCGAGAGATCCTTCGGGTAGCGTTTGCGGAAATCCGACAGGCCGAGCGTCGCGGTGATCCGGTCGACCGTCTCGTTGGCCCGGGCGCGGGGCACGCCCTTGATGTCGAGGCCGAAGCGGACATTGTCCTCGACGCTCATCCACGGGAACAGGGCGTATTCCTGGAACACCATGCCCCGGTCCGGGCCGGGATCAACCACGGGCTTGCCGCCCACCGTGATCGTGCCCGAGGTCAGCGGGCTGAAGCCCGCCATGGCGTTGAGCAGGGTGGACTTGCCGCAGCCCGAGGGCCCGAGCAGGCACAGGAACTGGCCCTCCGGCACCGTCGCCGAGATGTCCTGAAGGGCGGCGACGCCCGAGGCGCCGCTGCCGAACACCTTGACGGCGTTCGCGACCACGATCTCTGCCGACATCGTCCGGGTTACCGCTCCAGGCCGCGATGCCAGCGCAGCAGGTGATCGTTGAGGCGGCTCATCGCCCCGTCGATGATCAGGCCGAGGATTCCGATCGTCAGCATGCCGCCGATGATCTTGTCCGACCACATGTATTCCCGGGCCTCGAGGATCCGGTAGCCGAGCCCGTCCGAGACCGCGATCATCTCGGCGACGATCACCACGATGAAGGCGGTGCCGATGCCGATCCGCATGCCGGCCAGCACGAACGGGCTCGCGGCCGGCAGGATCACCCGGCGGAACATCGTCCAGGAGCCGGCGCCGAGATTGCGGGCAGCGCGGATGTAGATCGAATCGACCTGCCGCACCCCCGCGATGGTGTTGACCAGGACCGGGAAGAAGGTGCCCAGCGCGATCAGGAACAGGGCCGGCGGGTTGCCGAGCCCGAACCACACGATGGCCAGCGGGATGTAGGCGATCGGCGGGATCGGGCGCAGGACCTGGAGCAGCGGGTTGAACAGGCCGTAGAGCCCGTCATTGGTGCCGAGCACCAGGCCGATCGGCACCGCGAGCCCGGCGCCGATCAGGAAGCCGGAGACCACGCGGGACAGGCTGGAGACCGCGTCATGCGGCATCTCGCCGGAGAACAGCCAGGACAGGTAGCTCTCCTGGCCGGGATCGTATGGCAGGGCCGGCAGGAGCCCGGACCACCACTTCACCGCCACCGCGCTCGGCGGCGGCAGCACCACGGCCGAGACGAGGCCGGTGCGGCTCGCCAGCTCCCACAGGATCAGCAGCGCGACCGGGATGAGGACGCCGCGAAGGTCGCGCAGGGCCATCGGATCACTCGACCTTCAGGTCGGCCTTGGCCTTCTCGAGCAGGTCGAGCTTGACCCACTCGGCATCGCTCTTGGGCGGGTTCTGCATCTTACCCAGCCCATACTTGACCATGTAGTCGGTGGTCACCTGCATGTGGCCGGCGGGCATGGCGTAGGTGTAGCTCGCGTTGGCCATGCCGTCGCGAAAATCCTGGCTCGTGAGCTGGCCCTTGAACACCTGCTCGCGGACGTATTTCTCGGCGAGCGCCGGGTCGTCGATGAACGCCTTGGTGGCGGCCACGAACAGGCGCAGCACCTTGGCGGCCACGTCCGGCCGCTCGTTGTACATCTTCTCGGTCATCACCAGCGGCCGCACCGGCTTGCCGATCGGGGTGTCGTAGGGCTTGACCAGCTCGACGCCCCAGCCGGCGCTGATCGCCTGGGTGGATTGCGGCTCCGACTGGCAGATCACGTCGACGTATTTCTGCCCGAGCGCCTGGTTCAGGTCGGCGTAATTGTTGAAATAGGTCAGCTGCACGTCCTTGCCGGGACGCTCGGACCAGGTGAGGCCGTGCTTGTCGAGCTCGGCCAGCAGCATCAGGTCCTGGGTTCCGCCGCGGACGGTGGCGACCTTGAGGCCCTTCAGCTCGGCCGCGCTCTTGGCGGGCAGGTCCGGCCGCTTGAGGATGCGCACGCCGCCATCGGCGAAGCCCGCGACCACCAGCAGCTTCACGCCGTTGCCGCGCGCGGCCACGGCGCCGTCGCCCCCCGAGGCCGCGATGTCGATCTGGTCGACGGCCATCGCCGGATAGATGTCGGCGCCCTTGGCGAACTGGCGCTCGTCGATCTTCAGGCCGAATTTCGGGGCGATCTCCTTCATGTAGGAGATGGCGCCGTAATGGGCGAATTTCAGGTTGCCGAGCCGGACGACGTCCTCGGCCCGCACCGTCCCGCCGAGGGCGACCAGCATTGCGCCGGCCGCGATCAGGCCCTTCAACATGGATGTCTCCCCCGACCGGACGGCGTGAGCCGTCTCGCAGCGCGGCCTTCGTGATGGGCCGTTCAGCGCAGTATAACGAATGCAGCCGGAGAAGTAATCCGCCGCCCTGTGTTCTACTCCGCCGGTTCCGTCGCCGGCACCGTCCCGCGCCCGACCCGGATCGGCAGGACCGGGGCATCGGCGCGCTGGAGCACTTCCAGCGCCGCGTCGGCCTCGCGCTGACGGTCCCAGAGCGCCGCGTAGATGCCACCGGCCTCCAGCAGCTCGGCATGGGTGCCGCGCTCGGCGATGCGGCCGTGGTCGAGCACCAGGATCGCGTCGGCATTGACCACCGTGGACAGCCGGTGGGCGATCACCAGGGTGGTGCGGCCGCGGCTGACCCGGTCCAGCGCCGACTGGATCTCGGCCTCGGTGAAGGAATCGAGCGCCGAGGTGGCCTCGTCGAGCACCAGGATCGGCGGTGCCTTGAGGATGGTCCGCGCGATGGCGACCCGCTGCTTCTCGCCGCCCGACAGCTTCAGGCCGCGCTCGCCCACCGGCGTGTCGTAGCCCTCCGGCAGGCCGGAGACGAAGCGGTCGATCTGGGCGAGCTGGGCCGCCTCGCGCAGCTCCGCATCGGTGGCGTCGGCCCGGCCGTAGCGGATGTTGTAGCCGATCGTGTCGTTGAACAGCACCGTGTCCTGCGGGACCATGCCGATCGCGGCGCGCAGCGATTCCTGGGTCACCGCGGCGATGTCCTGGCCGTCGATGCTGATCCGGCCGCCCTGCGGCTCGTAGAACCGGAACAGCAGCCGCGACAGGGTCGACTTGCCGGCGCCCGAGGGGCCGACCACCGCCACGGTCTGCCCGGCCTGGATCTCGAACGAGACGCCGCGCAGGATCGGCCGCTCCGGGGTATAGGCGAAGCGCACGTCCTCGAACCGCACCGTGCCGCCCGCGACCTTGAGCGGCGCCGCGTTCGGCCGGTCGGCGATCTCCGGGTTCTGCCCGAGGATGCGGAACATGTCGTCGATGTCGATCAGCGCCTGTTTGATCTCGCGGTAGATCATGCCCATGAAGTTCAGCGGCATGGACAGCTGCACCAGCAGGGTGTTGGCCAGCACGAAGCCGCCGATCGTCGTGCGCCCGGCCAGGATGTCCCGGGCGGCGAGCCACATCACGATCGTCATCCCGATGGTGAAGATCACCGCCTGGCCGGCATTGAGCACGGCGAGCGACACGTAGGTCTGGGTCGAGGCCTTCTCGTATTTTGCCATCGATACGTCGTAGCGGGCGGCCTCGCGGGCCTCCGCGCCGAAATATTTGACGGTCTCGTAATTGAGCAGCGAGTCGACCGCCTTGGTGTTGGCGTCGGTGTCCGAGGCGTTCATCCGGCGGCGGATGGCGATCCGCCACTCGGTCGCCTTGTAGGTGAAGGCGAGATAGGCCGCGACCGTGAGGAACGCGACCAGCGCGTAGCGCCAGTCGAACTCGTAGGCGAGCACGCCGAGCACCAGCACGAACTCGACGATGGTCGGCACCAGGGTCAGCACCATCAGGCGCGACAATTCCTCGATGCCGGCGCGGCCGCGCTCGAGCACCCGGGTGAGGCCGCCGGTCTTGCGCTCCAGGTGGAAGCGCAGGGACAGGCGGTGCATGTGCTCGAAGGTCTTGAGCGCCAGGCGGCGCACCGCGTGCATCGCCACCTTGGCGAACAGCCCGTCGCGCACCTGGGTGAGCGCCGACATGGCGATCCGCGACAGGCCGTAGAGCACGAGCAGCAGCATCGGGGCGGCGAACAGCCCCGTCGGCAACGGGGCATCCTTGCCGCCGATTGCGGCGACCAGCGCGTCGGTGACCCACTTGAAGGTGAACGGCGTCACCATGGTGACGAGCTTGGCCGCGAGCAGCAGCCCGAAGGCCAGGAACACCCTGCGCTGCAGGTCCGGACGGCCGTGCGGCCAGAGATGCGGCCACAGGCGCCGGTAGGTGGCGATCAGCCCGGGGCGCTCAGCCGGGGGCGTAGGCCCGGCCGGAGGCGCGGTATCGTCGGTCATGCGGAATTCTGTGCGGGAGGAACGATCGTCTCCCCGCATATAGGTCCGTGGGACGGTCGAGGCACCCGCAGCGGCCGCAGGGCCGATCATCCTCTCCAGAACGGCTTCCGGATCTCGTGGCGCAGGCGCCAGGGTTCGATCCCGGCATCCCGCAGCTGGTCCGGATTCAGGACGGCGAGCGACCGCCGGGCCCGGATGCGCTGCAGCCAGAGCCGCAGCAGGGATTGCCGCACGGGCCGGTTCTCGGACCGGGCGGACGCGGCGGATGGGAAGGCGATGATCGACATGGCGGAGGATCCGGTGACGGGAAGCGATCCGGCCGGGATTGCGGCGCCAGGATTGAACCGATAGAGATCTCGGATCAATCGAAACATTGCACTCGGAGCAATGATGCGAAGCTCGGATTACCGGGATGTCGCCGACGCCGTTGCCGCCGAGATCGCCGCGGGCGCGCTACGCCCCGGCGACCGGCTGCCGCCCCAGCGGGATTTCGCATATGCCCGAGGGATCGCGGTCTCGACGGCGAGCCGGGTCTACGCGGAGCTGGGCCGGCGCGGGCTCGTGACCGGCGAGGTCGGCCGCGGCACCTTCGTCCGTTCCGAGCCCGGCCGGGCCGTGATGCTCCAGCCGGATCCGCCCCCGGCGGCTCTCGACCTGCAGCGGACCCATTCCCGGCTGCCGGAACAGGACGCCGTGCTGGCCGAGACCCTGGCCGCCCTGGCGCGCGGGGCCTCCGAGATCAGCTTCAACCAGTATGGCCCGGACGGCACGCCCCGGGCCCGCGAAGCCGCGGCCGGGTTCCTCGCCGGGGACGGCTACGCGCCCCAGCCGGCCGACATCCTGTTTACCGGCAACGGCCGGCAGGCGCTCGCCGCCGCGCTCGCGGCCCTGGCGCCGCCGGGGGGGCGGATCGGCTGCGAGCCGCTGACCTATCCGTCGGTCCGGGGCATCGCGTCCCGGCTCGGGATCACCCTGGTGCCGCTGACCATGGACGCGGAGGGCGTGTGCCCCGACGCGATCCTCCAGGCGCACCGGGGGACGCCGCTGGGCGGCGTCTATCTCCAGCCGACCCTGCAGAACCCGCTCGGCACGACCATGAGCCCCGGCCGCCGCGCCGAGATCGCCCGCGTGCTCGAGACGACCGGGCTGACGGCGATCGAGGATGCGGTCTACAGCTTCCTCGCCGACACGCAGCCTCTGGCCAGCCTGGCGCCGGACCGAACGATCCTGATCGACAGCCTGTCGAAGCGCGTGATGCCGGCCCTCACGATCGGACTCATCGCCGGCCCGCCGCACCTCACCGACCGGCTCGCGGCCTCCGTGCGCCAGGGCGCCTGGACCGCGCTCGGCCTGTCGCTTGCCGCCGGCCTGCACTGGATGGCGGGCGGCTCGGCCGCGACGCTGGCGCAGGCCAAGCGCCGGGACGCGGCGTCCCGCCAGGCCCTCGCCCGGGAGATCCTGGCGGACCTGACGGTGGTCGGCGATCCCCGGGCCTACCATCTCTGGCTCGAATTGCCCGAGACCTGGCGGGCCGAGGCCTTCGCGGCGGCGGCTTTGCGCCGGGGCATCGCCCTGTTGCCGGCCACGGCCTTCGCGGTGAATCCCGGCTACGCGCCGAACGCGGTCCGCCTCGCCCTGTCGACGCCGTCCCAAGAGGAATTGTCCGGGGCGCTCCGGATGCTGCGCCGCCTGGCCCTCGCGGAGGACGACCAGATCGTCGAGTGAGGGCGTCAGCCCCGCTTGTCGGTCGGCAGGATGAAGATCTGGCCCGGATAGATCCGGTCCGGGTCGCGGATCTGGTTCTGGTTGGCGTCGTAGATCACGGTGTAGCGCTCGCCCCGGCCGTAGGTGCGCTGGCTGATCCGCCAGAGATTGTCGCCCCGGGTGATCTTGGCGGTGGTGATCTCGGGCACGAACACGGCGCCGGCCCGGGTCGGGCCGCTCGTCTCGGTGGGATTCCCGCTGAGGGCGGAGGGCATCGTCGCCGGGGCGGGCCCGTCCTGGGGACGGGGCGCCCCCTGCCCGCTTCCGGCGCCATGCGGGCCCGACGGGCCGCGCGGCCGTTCCTGCCCGGCACCCTCGCCGGTAGCGACGCGGGTCGGCTCGGGCACCGCGAGCGGCACCTCGGCGCGGGTGGCGACCTTGCCGGTGCGCGGGTCGATCTGGTCGATCCGCACCTGGTACTGGCCGGGCTTCACGCCGCGCCCGATCGTGAAGCTCGCCCGGCCGTCCGGCCCGACGCTGCCCGGGGCGATCAGCGTGTCGTTGAGGTAGAGCCGGAGCTTCGCCCCCGGAATCCCGGTCGCGGTCACGAACAGCCGGCCGTTCTCCTGCACGTCCACGCTGGCGATCTGCGTGGCCGGCGCCTTTCCGGCCGTGGCGGGCGCCCCCGGGGCTTTCACCGCCGGACTGCCCGTTCCCGTCGCCGCCTCGGGCGCGCCCGGCTGCGACAGCACCACCGTCGCGGCGTCCGGGGCGGTCAGCGCCACCAGGGGCTGCCGGTCGCGGTTGGGCGCCACGTCCACCGCCACGCTCTGGCGCGAATCCGCGGCCCGGCCGTCCTTGGTGGTCATGCGCAGCCGCAGGGCGCTGGAGCCCGCCGGCAGCGCCGGCGGAACCAGGGCGAACTGGCCGTTCGCGTCGGCCTTGGCCCGGGCCACCGCCTTGCCGTCGACCAGCATCTCGATATCGGCATCCGGCGCCCCGCGCCCGGCCACCACCGCCTCGCCGTTCGGCTCGACCCGGACGATGTCGAAGCGCGGCACCGCGGTGGGATCGGGCTCGGCCGGCTTGCCGTCGGGCGCACGATCGGCCGCGCGCACCTCGCCCGCCGCCGGATCCCGTATCGCGGACCGGCCGTCTCCGGGCTTGGCCTCGCCGGGCTTGGCCGCGTCGGTCTTGGCCTGCCCGGTCTTGTCGTCGCGAAAATCGATCGACGGCGCGTCGGATTGCGCCGTCGCCCCGGGATCCGTCAGGCTGCGCAGGCCGCCCTGCGGCGCGGGCGCCGTGGCCGCGGGAGGCTCGGGCTCGTGCCGGTCGATCATCCGCCGCAGGGATTCGCCGCCGAACAGGGCCAGCACGAGGCCGAGGCCGCCGAGGAGGCCGGCGAGCGCCAGGGCGAGACTGCGCCGCACCTGTCTCGACATCGCCACGAAGGCCTCCCTGCTCTGCCGGCCGCCCGGCGAATGGGCAGCCTGCCCGCTCAAAAACCGTCGACTGCACTGCCCATAATACCGTACATGGTCGCGACACCAAGCCGTCCCGCCGCTCCGGCGGGTGAATCCCACGCGAATTCAGCAGTTTGGCGCGTGGAGCGCCGGGCGCGGGGGGCTTTCTCGACGGCTCGCAACGGTGGCGTGATGGAGGGCGCCGGATGGCTCCGGTGAGGACAGTCTGCGTCTATTGCGGCTCCGGCTTCGGCGGGGACCCGGCCTTCCGCGACGCCGCCGAGACCCTCGGCACGGCGATCGCGCAGGCCGGGATGGGCCTCGTCTATGGCGGCGGCGATGTCGGCCTGATGGGCACGGTGGCGCGCGCCGCGCTGGCGGCCGGCGGCCACGTCACCGGCATCATCCCGGATTTCCTCCAGGCGCGCGAGCACATGCTCGACGACGTGCAGGAGACCGTGGTGGTGCCCGACATGCACACCCGCAAGCGCCTGATGTTCGAGCGCTCGGACGCCTTCGTGACCCTGCCGGGGGGCATCGGCACCCTGGAGGAGCTGGTCGAGCAGCTGACCTGGGCGCAGCTCGGGCGGCACCGCAAGCCGGTGGTGCTGGTCTCGGTGGCGGATTTCTGGGCGCCGCTGCTCGCCCTGTTCGAGCACATGCGCGGCCACGGCTTCATCCGCGAGGGGCTGGACCTCAGCTACATCGTCGCCCGGGACGCGGCGACGGTGGTGCCGCTGCTGCGCGAGGCCGGCCACGAGCCGGACCCGCAGGCCGAGGAGATCGTCAAAGAGCGGATGTGAGGCCGGGCGCGGACGCTTGGCCGCGGTGGCGATCCGGACGGTCGGTGCAGACGGTCGTGTATGAGGCCGGCGCCGCTGCGCCGGGCGGCGGCAGGTGGAGTCCGAGCATGCGCGTCTTGATCCTGGCGGCCCTGACGCTCGCCGGTTTCCTCGGCGTGGCCTCCGCGAAAGAGCCGCCGGTCCTCCAGACCCTGGATTACGCCAACACCCGCTACTCCGATCTGGCCCAGATCGATGCCGGCAACGTCTCGCGCCTCAAGGTCGCCTGGACCTTCTCGACCGGCGTGCTGCGCGGCCACGAGGGTGCCCCGATCGTGGTCGGCAATCGGATGTTCGTGCACACCCCGTTCCCGAACCTGGTCTACGCCCTCGACCTCGACCACGATGGCAAGATCCTGTGGCGCTACGCCCCGCGCCAGGATGCGGGCGTGATCGCGGTCATGTGCTGCGACACGGTCTCCCGTGGGCTGGCCTACGCCGACGGTCGGCTGTTCCTGCAACTGGCCGACACCACCGTGGTCGCCCTGGATCCCGAAACCGGCCGGGTCCTGTGGTCCGCGCGGAACGGCGACCCGGCCAAGGGCGAGACCAACACCGCCACGGTCCTGCCGGTGCACGGCAAGCTCATCGTCGGCATTGCCGGAGGCGAGTACGGCGCCCGCTGCCACGTCACCGCCTACGACCAGGCGAGCGGCCAGCGTCTCTGGCGCGCCTACGCCACCGGGCCGGATGCCGACATGCTGGTCGATCCGGAGAAAACCACCGAACTCGGGCGCCCGATCGGCCGGGATTCCTCGCTCAGGAGCTGGGAAGGCGACCAGTGGCGGATCGGCGGCGGCTGCAGCTGGGGCTGGTTCTCCTACGACCCGGATCTGAACCTCGTCTATTACGGCACCGGCAACCCGGCGACCTGGAACCCGGCCCAGCGCCCGGGTGACAACCGCTGGACGATGGCGATCATCGCCCGCGATCCCGACACCGGGATGGCGCGCTGGGTCTACCAGATGACCCCCCACGACCAGTGGGACTACGACGGCGTCAACGAGATGATCCTGACCGAGCAGGTGATCGACGGGCGCCCGCGCCGGGTGCTGACCCATTTCGACCGCAACGGCTTCGGCTACACCCTCGACCGTGCCACGGGCGAGGTGCTGGTGGCCGAAAAATTCGATCCCAGCGTGAACTGGGCGCGCCGGATCGACCTGGACCGCGCCTCTCCGGGCTACGGCCGACCCGTCCTCGACACGCGCTACGCGCCGGGCGAGGCCGACGAGGAAGAGGTCACCAAGAACATCTGCCCCGGGGCGCTCGGCGCCAAGAACCAGCAGCCGGCCGCCTACTCGCCGGTGACGCGGCTGTTCTACGTGCCGACCAACCACATGTGCATGGATTACGAGGCGTTCCGGGTGAGCTACACGCCGGGTCAGCCCTATGTCGGCGCGACCCTGACCCTGCACCCGCCCGAGGGCTCCGACCGGACCGGCGCGTTCATCGCCTGGGACGGGGCGAAGGGGACGATCGCCTGGACGATCCCGGAACCGTTCTCGGTCTGGTCCGGGGCGCTCGCCACCGCCGGCAACGTCGTCTTCTACGGCACGCTCGAAGGTTACCTGAAGGCGGTCGACGCCCGGGACGGGCACGAGCTCTACCGCTTCAAGACCCCGTCCGGCATTGTCGGCAACGTCACCACCTATCAGCATGACGGTCGGCAATACGTGGCGGTGCTCTCCGGAATCGGCGGCTGGGCCGGCATCGGGCTGGCCGCCGGGCTGACCGACCCGGCCGACGGCTCGGGCGCGGTCGGCGGCTACGCGGCCCTGTCGCAATACACGGCGCCCGGCGGCCAGCTCACGGTGTTCGCGCTGCCGGAGTGAGATTGTGGATCGCGGTTCGTGGCACGCAGCCGCCCCGCGGGTTCCGCCTGAGTCGCCTTGGCACACCGATGTGTGGTCATCGCCTCAACCGACGCGCGACCCAAGGCCTTAAAGGACAAGCTTTGATGCGCCTCGGCGGTTGGAATGAGCGTGGATCTGCGGTCCCGTCCTCGCGGCTTCAATGCGGCGTTGGCTCGGCGGGTAAATTGAATCGAGGCTATAGGATCAAGTAAAAATTTACTGCGAGTAGATTTGATCTAAATCGGTCCGAGTAAATTCTTGATATTGCGTTTTTCCAACTGCGTTGTTTTATGTGTTGCGGATGAAACACAGATCTGTTCGGCCTGACTGTGTGACTGAATATGACAATGTGTGCTGCGTGCGCTTCGCTAGATCTGCCGCCGCCGACCGGCCGGGGCGAATCGTAGGGGCGGATCATGAAACTGGGGCATGGGGTTTCGATCGCAGCGTTGATCGTCGCGGCGTTCGGCACGGGCGCTCAGGCACAGACGGCGACTGTAACGCCCAGCAACAGTGTCGATGTGCTCTCGGGGTTCAGCCGCCTCTGGATACCGGGGCCGACCTACGACACCGGATCGCCCACCGCCCTGGGCGCGCCCCTCCTGCAGCGTAACATTCAGATTGTCGCGGAGCGCGCCCTGGCGCGGACCCAGGCGCAGGAGAGAGCCGCCTATTACGACGACCGCCGCAACCAGAGCTACAGCGTCATCGACGGCCTCGGCCCGCTGACACGCGCCTATCTGGCCGGTTCCGGGGCGACCGCCACGATCCCGGCCTTCGACGCGACGACGTCGAGGGTCCAGTATGTCGACCAGGGCAACGGGGCCGGCGCCACCACCTCCGCCCTCGGGAAGGTCGTGCAGCTGGTCAACGCCCTCAGGAATGAGGCTTCGACGACCCCGGCCAAGAATGCCTACAGTTACTGGCGTCCTTGGCGGCAGAGCCTCAACGGCCGAAGCCTCGATTTCGTCGTGCCGCCATCCCTCGTACCGGAGAAGGGCCCGACCCCGGCCAGCGATGGCGGGTTCCCGAGCGGTCACACCAACGCCGCCTATCTGTCGGCCATCGCCCTGGCCTATGCGGTGCCGCAGCGGTTCCAGGAACTCCTGACCCGCGCGAGCGAACTCGGCGACAATCGGATCGAGGCGGGCATGCACTCGCCGACCGACGTGATCGGTGGACGCGTCCTCGCAACCTACTTCGCGATCCGGAACCTCAACGACCCGAACAATGCAGGCCTGCTGGCGGACGCTTTCGCGCAGGCGCAGAGCTATCTGAGTCAAGCTTGCGGCGGCCCGCTCAATGCCTGCGCTCATGCATCGGTCGACCCGGCCACGGATCGGTTCTCGAATTATGCGCGCAACAAGTCCGATTACACTGCCCGCCTGACCTACGGTTTCGCGCCGATCGGGCCGACCAATCTGCCGCCGGTGGTGCCGACCGGGGCCGAGGTGCTTCTCGCAACCCGGTTCCCCTACCTCACCGCCGCGCAGCGGCGCGACGTGATCGCCACCACCGAGCTGCCGTCTGGCGGCTTCCTCGACAACGGACTGGGCTATGACCGGATCAACCTGTTCGCAGCTGCGGACGGTTACGGAGCCTTCAATAGCACGGTCACGGTGGCCATGGATGCGGCCAAGGGCGGCTTCTCGGCCTACGATGTCTGGCGCAATGACATCGGTGGTGTGGGCGGCTTGGCGAAGCTCGGAAGTGGCACGCTCGTCCTGACGGGTGCCAACACCTACGCCGGCGGCACGACGATTTCAGGCGGAACGCTGGTCGGTCATGCCGGGGCGTTCGGCACGGGGGCGATTGTCGACAACGCCGCCCTCGTCGTCGACCAGTCCGTCGACGGGACCCTGGCCAACGCCATCTCGGGAATGGGTAGCCTGACGAAGACGAGCTCCGGGACTCTCACGCTGACCGGCATCAGCACCTTCACGGGCACCACGGACGTCGCCGGTGGCCAGCTGACCGTCAATGGTTCCATCGCCAACTCGGCCGTCACGATACACCAGGGTGCGAGCCTCGGCGGCTCGGGCAGCGTCGGGGGCGTCAACGCGCTGTCGGGCGGCACGGTGGCGCCGGGCAACTCGATCGGCACGCTCACCGTCGCCGGCGCGGTCGCCTTCGCCCCGGGCTCGACCTACCGGGTCGAGGCCAACGCCGCCGGACAGGCCGACAGGATCGCCGCCGGCGGCGCCGCGACGCTGGCCGGCGGCACCGTGCAGGTGCAGGCGGCCTCGGGCGCCTACAACCCGCGCACCACCTACGCGATCCTCACCGCCGCCGGCGGCGTCTCCGGCCGGTTCGACGGGGTCAGCGCCAACCTCGCCTTCCTGTCCCCGGGCCTGCGCTACCGCCCCAACGAGGTCGACCTGACCCTCACCCGCAACGACGT
>NZ_FOQW01000018.1:0-128269 GCF_900113845.1 Methylobacterium brachiatum
CATGACCACCAAGCCGACCCCATGCTCCCGGCAGAACGTCGCGAGTTCGGCATGGCCGTCCGGGGTGTTGGCGACCTGTCGCCACGGACCGTGGCGGCCAATGCGGGCATCCAGCGTGGCGGCGCCGACATCCACTCCACAGATGATGTCTGTCACGGTAACCTGCCTTGTCCATGCGACGGGCTGTCGAGCGACTGTCCGGTCGTGCGTGACGAGGCGGCCTCCGGTCCCAAAGCTCTCCCACGGTTGTGGCCTGAGGGGGGACGGGCGTCAGAGACCGCGCGCGAGGGTCGGCGGCCACCGACCCTCGCGCAGCCCTCATCTCACCATCCCAAAGGGCCGACCGCCAGATACAAGGGGAGCGACGCGGCAGAACAGTGTGTTGCCCGTCGTGCCGGTCGCATTCTCTGCTGAACCCGGGCTCCCCTCTCCCGACCCTCGCTCACGCGAGGCCCACCCTCCCCCGCAGAGGGGGGAGGGAGGCGCGCTTGGGGTTGGCCTTGGTTCTCGTTCGGCAGCGCTGTCTGACCATCGTAGCCCGTGCGGGAGAGGGGGGCGGGCCGCCCCGGCTCGCCTCAGCCCGGCATCGCCTCCAGCCCCGCGGCGCGGATCCAGTCGCGGGTGCGATCGAGCGCCCGGCCGAGCCGGTCGAACAGCGCGTCGATCTCGTCGGGGGTGATGATCAGCGGCGGGCAGAGGGCGACCCGGTCGCCGGTGAGCGCGCGCACGATCAGGCCCTCGGCCTGCGCGAAGGCGACGCAGCGGGCGGCCACGCCCGCCTTCGGCTCGTACTGGCGCTTGCTGGCCTTGTCGGCGACGATCTCCAGCCCGCCGATCAGCCCGATGCCCCCGGCCTCGCCGACGATGTCGTGCTGGGCCAGCGCCGCGAGCCGGCGCTGGAAGTGCGGCGCCTTCTCGGCCGCGCCCTCGATCACCCGGTCGCGCCGGTAGATCTCGATCGCCTTCAGCGCCACCGCGGCCGCCACGGGATGGCCGGAATAGGTGGTGCCGTGGCCGAAGGTGCCGAGCTTCTCGCTCTGGCCGATCATCGCCTCGTAGAGCGGCTCGTCGATGCTGACGCCGCCGAGCGGCATGTAGGCCGAGGTTAGCGCCTTGGCGAAGGAGATCGAGTCGGGCCGGATCCCCAGCGCCTCGCTGCCGAACCAGGTGCCGAGCCGGCCGAAGCCGCAGATCACCTCGTCGGCGATCATCCGGACCTCGTATTTCGTCAGCACCGCTTGGATCGCCGCGAAGTAGCCCCGCGGCGGCACGATCGCCCCGCCGGCGCCCATCACCGGCTCGGCGATGAAGGCCGCGACGGTCTCGGGCCCCTCGCGCAGGATCGTCTGCTCCAGATCGGCGGCGAGGCGGGCCGAATAGGCCTCCTCGGTCTCGCCCGGCTCGGCGCCCCGATAGAAATGCGGGCAGGCGACGTGCAGGAAGCCCGGCAGCGGCAGGTCCCAGTCGGCATGGTTCGCGGTCAGCCCGGTCATCGAGGCGCTGGCCACCGTGACGCCGTGATAGCCCTTCTGCCGCGCGATGATCTTTTTCTTCTGCGGCCGGCCCAGCGCGTTGTTGTAGTACCAGGTCAGCTTGACCTGGGTGTCGTTGGCTTCCGACCCGGAAGACGTGAAGAAGATCTTCGAGGTCGGGACCGGCATCAGCTCCTTGAGGGTCTCGGCCAGCTCGATCCCCGGATCGTGGCTGCGGCCGGAGAACAGGTGGGTGAAGGGCAGCCTTCCCATCTGGACCCGGGCGGCCTCGACCAGCTCCGCGTTCGAGTAGCCGAGCGCCGTGCACCACAGGCCCGACATGCCCTCGATATAGGACCGGCCCTCCGTGTCGTAGACGTGGACCCCCTCGCCGCGCTCCAGCACCAGCGGGCCGGTATGCCGGTGGGTCGACAGGTTGGTGTAGGGGTGGAGCAGGGTTTCGACGTCGCGGGTCGCGAGATTCGAGAGCATCGTTCGCACCGTCCTCATGCCCAGGGGATCCGCCACACTACCGACCCGATGCCCGTGCAGGTAGTCCCGCGGCCCTGCGCCCGGCTCATCCCGGATGCATGCCCCCGTGTTTGACCCGCGCGACGCACGATTCATGCTTACTTCCGGTCCCTCGCCCGTCCTGGCGCCCGAAACCTTCGTGGCGCAGCCGGCCCCCGGGCGCGCCTGCGGCGCCTGCACCCTGTGCTGCAAGGTCTACGACGTGCCGGCGGTGGAGAGCGTGGCGGGCCAGTGGTGCCGCCACACCAAGGCCGGCCAGGGCTGCGCGATCCACGCGACGCGCCCCGACCATTGCCGGGCGTTCCACTGCCTCTGGATGACCGAGAGCTGGCTCGGGCCGGAATGGAAGCCCGACCGCGCCAAGATGGTGCTCACCCTCGACCCGCTGTCGCGCAACATGAACGTGCAGGTCGATCCCGGCCAGGCGAATGTCTGGCGCCGGGAGCCCTATTACGGCCAGCTCAAGCGCTGGGCGGCGGCCTCCGTGCCCCTGCGCCGCCACGTGCTCGTGCACGTCAACAAGACCACCACGGTGGTCCTGCCGGACCGGGACGTCAGCCTCGGGGTGGTCGCGCCGGACGAGCGGATCGTCTCGCACGACCGGATGACCCCGCAGGGTCCGAGCTTCGACGTGCAGAAGGTCAAAGCCGCGTAACACCCTTGCGGCCATCGCCTGTTTGCCCGAGTGATCGCGCATGACGACGATCCACGATTTCACCGTTCCCGCGGCCGACGGGAGCCCGTACCCCCTCGCGCAGCATCGCGGCGAGGTGCTGCTCATCGTGAACACGGCCTCGCGCTGCGGCTTCACCCCGCAATATGCCGGGCTGGAGACGCTGTGGCGGGCGCATCGCGACGCGGGCCTGACGGTCCTGGGCTTCCCCTGCAACCAGTTCGGCGCGCAGGAGCCGGGGGACGCCGCCGAGATCGCCAAGTTCTGCTCGCTGACCTACGACGTCAGCTTCCCGGTGCTCGGCAAGGTGGCGGTGAACGGCCCGGAGGCCGAACCGCTGTTCGACCACCTCAAACAGGCCCGCTCGGGCCTGTTCGGCACGAAGGCGATCAAGTGGAACTTCACCAAGTTCCTGGTCGGCCGGAACGGTCAGGTGATCGCCCGGTTCGCGCCGTCGGCGAAGCCGGCCTCGCTGGAGGGGAAGGTGCGGGCGGCGCTGGCCCAGCCGGCGCGGTAGGAGGTTGGCGCCTCAGACCGGATCGGCTTCCGCGAGCCGGCGCGGCTCCGCCGCCAGCCGCAGCAGGCTGCGCAGCGGCGCGATCCGCGACGGGCGCATCGAGTCGCGCAGGATCCCGACCAGGAACCGGGCCTCGGCGATCTTCTCCAGGGTCGAATCCGCGGCGCCGGCGATCAGCGCCTGACGTTCCAGCCGCGACAGGGCCGCGAACAAAGCCTCGCGCGCCGCCTCATCGTCGGAAGACTGCTTGGTGGCAAGAAGCGCGGCCAATTCGCCGGTGAAACGACTGTCATGGCAAGGATCGGCGCGCATGGATGATCCGACGACTGGAATAGCCCGACCCTAAGTCAATCCTCGCGGCATGTCAGCCGGCTACGCGGCCTCGCGACAGCGAGTCCGGGCATGTTGCGCAAGCGCATCTGCGCAATCCACCCTGCCAGGCGAGCACAGCGGAATGGTCAGACGCTGGCGATCAGCTCGGCCGCGGCCTCGAATTCCGTCCGGCGAATCGCCAGCCGCGCCTCGGCCTCGGCGTCGCTGCCCCAGATTGCCGCCTGGTAGGTCTCGTCGACATGGGCCGCGTCCCAGGCCTCGGCCGGGCTGAGGCGGCCGCGCAGGACCGCGAGCGCGATCAGCAGCGAGCCGGTCAGCGTGGTCAGCGTGTGCAGGCCGGCCAGCCGAAACGGGCTCTCGACCGCGGCGACCGCGTCGGACAAAGCCCGCACGGTATCGGGCGGCTGCTCCACATGCATCACGCCCTCGCTGAGGATGATCCGGGCCCCGAACGTCTCCCGCGCCCAGTCGAGGATCGGGTCCCAGGACGCGGCCTGGGCCGAGACCAGCCGCTCCGGATCCCCGGCGCGATAGGCAAGCAGATCGGTGCCGGCATAGGCGGAGAGATCCTCCACCACGGCGGCGTGCCGGGGGGCGACGCCGTCGATGCTGGTATTGGCCAGCCGGGTCAGCGGCATCCTGGCCGGATCGATCACCGTGTCCTGGGCCGCCCATTCGGCCGCGACCTTCTCGGCGAGCGCCCGGGTCGGCAGGCTCAGCGGGTTGCGGGCGGGGGTGTTCGCCGGACGGCCGTCGAGGGTCAGCCGGAACCCGTCCGGGCCCTCGGCAAAGCCGGCCTCCGTGTAGAACCGCCGTGGGAGGGCGGGCTTGGCATGGCCGCGGGCCGCCCGCACCGGATCGGGTCGCTCCCCGTCGCCCGGTTCGCCGAGCCACTCGTTCGTCACATCGCTCATGGATGCCAGATAGGAGCTTTCGGGCTCGTCGGCGAGCCTCGTCGGAAGTCGCACCGTTATCGCGCGCGGAGCGACACAGGATGGGGCGCGTTCTCCGAGCGGTGCGATTCCCAGGGTCGCTGCGCTACTCCCGCGATGACGGCGCAGCGGGCAGGCCCGGCGGCTCCCCCCCGGACAGCAGTCCTTCCAGCGCGCCCGCGCTCGACACCACCGTGACGGCGCCCGCCCCGTAGAGGGCGCCGGCCGGGTGATAGCCCCAGCCGACCCCCACGGCGACGGCCCCGGCCGACACGCCCATGCCAATGTCGAAGGTGGTGTCGCCGACCATGACGGTCGCCTCGGGGGCACAGCCGGCCTCGGCCATCGCCTGGAGCAGCATGGTCGGATCGGGCTTCGACGGCGCGTCGTCCGCGCTCTGCGTGGTCACGAACCAGTCGGCCCAGCCGTGATGCGCGATCAGGCGGTCGACGCCGCGCCGGGACTTGCCGGTGGCGAGGCCGATCAGCACGTCCTCGCGGGCATGCAGCCGCGCCAGCAACTCGCCCATGCCCGGGAACAGCGGCTCCTCGTAGGCGGGATCGACCCGCAGGCGGTTGTAGGCCTGCTTGTAGCTCTCCGAGAGTTCGACGATCGGCCCGTCCTCGCCCACGAGGCGGCGGAACGCCTGCGGCAGCGACAGGCCGACCACCGAGAGCGCCTCGCGCCGGCCCGGGGCCGGCAGGCCGTTCTCCGCGAAGGCGAGGCCCTGGGCCGCCACGATCAGGTGCTGGCTGTCGACCAGCGTGCCATCGACGTCGAAGACGATCAGCTTCATCGCCCGGGCGCGCCCGGCGCGGCGCGGCCGGTCACGGCTTGCGGCCCGGCTGCACCGGCTGGCCGGCGCTCGGCTGCGCCGGCTGGCCATGCGTACGCTCGTAGCCGAGGCGGCAGCGGATCAGGAACCGCCGGCGCTTGCCGCCGCGCAGCCCGCGCTGGTGCGAGGCGCGGTTGCAGGCCGCGTAGGACCGCCGCCGGCGCTCGGCCCGGGCGCTCGAGGCCGGCCGTTGGGCGGCTTGAGGCTGGGCGTTCGACGGTGCGGGGGAGGGGGCGGGCTGCTGGGGCGCCTCGGCGGCGGGGGCGGTCTGGGCCGGGGCGGGCGTGGCCGGTGCCGGCTGGGTCTGCCGGGGCGCGTTGGATGGCGGTGCCGGGTTCGCCGGCGCGGCCGGCTTGGCCGCCTCGCCCGGCGCGGCATAGGCCGCCGGCCCGACGAGGCAGAGGGCGGCGAGGCAGGCCAACGTCGCGAGCTTCATGCGTCAGGGTCTCGAACCGCGGGAAATCGGCCCCGCGGCGGAACGGCGGGTCACGGATCAGCATATGAGGCGAGTCGGCCGATTGCCAAGGCGTGGCGGACGCGCGACCTATGGGCCGCGGGCGGCGCTGCACCGGGATATTGGGGCCGGCACGCGTGAGAGCCCCATGACCCTCGTCCTGCTCCCCGGCTTCATGACCGATCCCGACCTCTGGGCGGACATGCTGCCGCGCCTCGCGCCGCTCGGCCCGGTCCTGCACGGCGACCTCACCCGGGATTCCGGCATCGACGCCATGGCACGGCGGGTCGCCGCGGCGGCGCCCGAGCGATTCGCGCTGATCGGCTTCTCCATGGGCGGCTACGTGGCGCGGGAGATCGCGCGGCTCGCGCCGGAGCGGGTCCGGGCGCTCGTGCTGATCGCCACCTCGGCCCGGGCCGACACCCCGGCCCAGGCGAGGCGGAAGGCGGCGGCCGTGGAGAACGTCCGCCGCCGGGGATTTTCGGGGCTCAGCCGGGCCGCGATCCTCGGCTCGGTCCATCCCGACCGGGCCGGCGACGCGGCGCTGATCGCCCGTATCCGCGCGATGGGCGACCGGCTCGGCGGCGACGTGTTCCTGCGCCAGGCCGGTGAGGCCCGTACCAGCGACCTGGACCGGCTCGGCGCGATCGCCTGCCCGACCCGGGTGGTGGCCGCCGCCCAGGACGGCCTGCGCAGCCTCGACGAGGCGCGGGAACTGCAGGCCGGCATTCCGGGCGCCGCCCTGACGGTGATCGACGGCTCCGGCCACATGCTGCCGATGGAGGCCCCCGACGCCCTGGCGGAGGCCGTCGTGCCGTGGCTCCGGGCTCAGCTCTCCGGCGCCTCGACGATCGGGTCGTAGCGGGAGGCGTCGAAGCCCAGGAGGTTCCAGCTCTGGGCCATGTGCGGCGGCAGCGGCGCGCTGACATCCACCGGCCGGCCGGTGCGCGGATGCGGGATCACGATACGGCGGGCGAGCAGGTGCAGCCGGTTCTGGATGCCGCCGGGCAGCTCCCAGTTCTCCACCGAGAAGTATTTCGGGTCGCCGACGATCGGGTGGCCGATATGGGCCGCGTGGGCGCGCAGCTGGTGGGTCCGCCCGGTGACCGGCTTGAACGACAGCCAGGAGAGCTTCTGGGCGGCCTGATCGACCATGGCGTAATAGGTGAGCGCGTGGCTCGCGCCCTCGTCGCCGTGCTTGGCGACCCGCATGCGCGCGTCGGCATCGGTCGGCTCGTCCTTGGCGAGGTAGGTCGAGACCCGCCCCTGCCGCACCCGCGGCACGCCCGCGGTGAGCGCCCAGTAGATCTTTCGCGCCGCCCGCGAGCGGAAGCTCTTGGCGAGCGTCGCGGCGGCCAGCCGCGTCTTGGCGATGATCAGGCAGCCGGCCGTATCCTTGTCGAGCCGGTGGACGAGACGGGGCTTCTGGCCGTCCGGCCCGGTCAGCGCCGCGAGCAGCCCGTCGACGTGGCGGACCGTGCCCGACCCGCCCTGGACCGCGAGGCCGAAGGGCTTGTTGAGGATCATCATGTCGGCGTCCTCGTAGAGGATCAGCGAGCGGATGAACTCGGCATCGTCCTGCTCCCGGGCGGCGCTGCGCGGCCGCTCGGTCGGCTGGTCGAGGCGCAGCGGCGGGACGCGCACGCTCATGCCCGGCTCCAGCCGGTCGTTCGGCTTGGCGCGCTTGCCGTCGACCCGCAGCTCGCCCTTGCGGACGATGCTCTGGACCCGGGTGAAGGGCAGGAGCGGAAAGCGCGCGGTGAGGAAGCGGTCGATGCGCATGCCCGCCTCGTCCGGTTCGACCGTCAGGGTCTGCACACCGGAGGCGAGGGTCGCGGAGGCGGCGGCGCGCTGCTCGCGCCGGGTCGGGCCGGCCGGCGGCGCCGAGGGCTCGGGCCGCGACTCGACGGATCTGGCCTGCGCCTTCGCAGCCGGCCTGGGGCCGGGCCGCGGCGGCGCCTTGCGCGGGGGCGGCGCATCCTTGCGCTCGTCCCGGGCCGGCCGGGGCTTCGGCTGGGCGGCAGCCGCCGCGGCCGCGGCGACGGCGTGGGGCGTGCCCGCCGCGGTCCAGGGATCGCGCGCGCCGGCATCGTCGCCGCGGTTGCGGGCGGCGCGCTCGGCGGCGTCGCGGGCGCTGGTGCGCGGGCCGGTGCGGGCGCGCTCGCCATACGGCTGAAACTTACCGGCCGGGGGCTTGCGCCCCTTCGGGCCGCCGCGTGGGGGTGGTCGTGTCGTCATGATTCCGCCAGCACCCGTCTCCGCTTCGGACGGAACGTCCGGGCGCATCGGCCGCGGCGTCGCGGAGGACCCGGACCGATGGGGTCGCCCGGCTCTAGCATCGCGGGGGCGCAGCGGCAAAGGCGGTGGTGGCCGGCGCCACAACCGTCAGTACTTGAGACCGGTGTCGCACAGTACCGTGACGGCGACCGCGTCCGCCGGCAGGCGGCCCGAGGCGAGCAGGGATGCGGCGGCGCAGACATTGGCGGCCGCCGAGTAGCCGACATGCAGGCCCTCCCGCGTCGCCAGCAACCGGCGCCAGCGCGCGGCCTCGTCGTCGGACACCGCGAGGGCCAGATCCATGAGCCCGGGATCCCAATGCGGCGGCACGCTGCCGTAGCCCGTCCCCTGCAGGACATGGCGCGGCTTGGCGACGGGCTCGCCCGCCAATGGCCGGCAGCCCTCGGGCTCCACCGCCGCACAGAGGACATGTGGGTTGCGCGCCCGGAGCGCCGCCGCGACCCCGAGGAAGGTCGCACCCGTTCCCACCGACGCGACCCAGGCCTCGATCCGCCCGCCGCATTGCGCCCAGATCTCCGGGCCGGTCGTATCCCGGTGGATCGCGACGCCTTCCGGGGCGTGAAACTGGTCGACGTAGAAACCGCCGCGCTCCCGGGCGGCGTGCCGCGCCGCCTCGGCGGCGGCCGCGACATCGGCCCCGGTCACCTGTCCCGGCACCCCGTCGACCTGCGGGACCAGCACGACCTCCGCCCCGAGCGCCTCCAGCATCCGCGCCCGCTGCGGGCTGTTCCCGGCCGACAGGGTGACGACCAGCGGGTGACCCAGCGTGGCGCAGGCCACGGCCAGGCCGGTCCCCATATTGCCGCTCGACATCTCCACGACCGGGGCGGCCGGGGCGAGCCGCCCATCCGCCCGGGCGGCGCGCAGGATCGCGCGGGCCGCCCTGTCCTTGACGCTTCCGCCGGGCTGCATGAACTCGGCTTTCGCCAGGATGCGGCCCGGTCCGGGATGGACCCGGTCGAGGGCGATCAGGGGCGTGCGGCCAATAAGGTCGAGGGCGGACGCGGCGATGGTCGATGGCACGGACGCGGCCCCGGCGCGGGTGATCACGCCGCACAGCCTAGCAGCGGCTTCCGGGCCCCGACAGGGCCGGAACCGAGGACGCGCATTCGCGGCTACGGCCGCCCCTCGGCGAGAAGCCGCGCCTTGAGCCCGACCGGGTACAGATCCGGCCCGCCCGCGCGATCCAGTTCCTCCAGATCGCACCAGCGGGCGATGCAGGGCGTGCCGCAATCCTCGTGGAAGACCACCCGCTCCTGCGTATCCAGCGCGCTCGGCGGCAGGGCGACCGGGAACAGGAACAGCACCTCGTGCCCCGGACTGCCCTCGTGTGTGTACAGGTTCTCCATCACGAACGGGGCACCGAGAACCCGCACGGTGAGGCCGAGCTCTTCCCGGAACTCCCGCACGAGCGCCGCCTCCGCCGGCTCGCCGAACCCGACGCTGCCCCCGAGGGGGCGCACGCCCTTGAGGCGCCCGTCATCGGTATAGACCTCGGCGACGAGCAGCCGGCCTCCCCGCCAGGGCAGGCCGAGCGCCTTCACGCGGATCTCCGAAGGGGGGCGCCAGACATGCATGGGGTTCGGTATTCCGCGCCGCCGAGGGGCGCAACGGCCTGCACTGGCCTCCAGAGCGCCAAGCTGCGCGGCGCCGTGTCGGACTGTCCGGCCCAGCGCGGCGCAGATTTCATGGGGTGGCGCGTTTCGACATCCCGGCCGACGCGCAGCGTGCCCGCCGTCGAAACTGGGATCGTCCCTGCGGCTCAGGCCAGGTTATCCGCGCCGCCGAGGACGAATCTCACCCGATCGCGTATGCGCGCTTGACGATCGGTTCGGGCCGATCGGCCGGATCCTGGACCCGCGGCGCGGCCGCGAGTTCGCTCTGGATCTCGGCCTGGTGCTTGCGCGCGTTGGCGATCTCGAAGCGGGTCTGCAGCTCCATCAGCGTTTCCATGCTGCACCCGAACACCGTCTCGATGCGCAGGGCCAGATCCGCCGTGAGTGCCGTCTTCTCGTTGAGGAAGTCGGACAGCGCCTGACGGGTCACGCCGAGCAAGCTGGCCGCGGCCATGACGGTCAGGTTGCGCGCCTCCAAAATATTGCGCCGCACGAACCCGCCGGGATGACCAGGATTTTCCAGTTGATACGTGATACTCATCGCGCCCCCCTTGTCTACGTCAGCTCTAGACCATCGGTTTATAGAGATGTCTCGTACGTCCCGTGAGACGATCTTATTACCTCCCCCTTTCATCAGCTTGGCCGATATACGCGGCAGATCACCAGTGGTTCCACCGACAACGACCCTATGTAACCTGTGATGATGCTCAATATCGAGCAAATCATCGAGAAATTTTTCTCGTAAGTGTTTCATTTTCTGCAATACATGGGGTGAATGACTGATAATATTACCCATCGATACAAAGCCGAGTTGCAAAAAGACTTGCAATTACGTCCGCGCCCGGCGAGCCCGCCAATGCCCCTGACGTGCAGCCGGTCGTCCAGGCCGGTGCGGAAGGGACCCGCCCACAACCGAAGATACCCAGACGCTTGACGTCCCAGCGGCACACGGCCAAGCTGATCACCGACGGTTCCCCTCGGGGATCAAAAGGGAACGCGGTGAGGGGCCTGCCCCGATGCCGCGGCTGTCCCCGCAACTGTAAGCGGTGAGCCCTTCACCACCACGTCACTGGGTTTCGGCCCGGGAAGACGGTGCGAGGGCGGCGACCCGCGAGCCAGGAGACCTGCCGTCAGCCGTGGTCACACGCGAAACGCGCCGGGCGGGGTGTCCTGGCGGGTGTCGAGACGCCCGTGCGTGAGCACGGATGGCGAGGCCTCGTTCGCGGTGACGTGCCACAGCAAGCGCGCCCGCGTCCCGGTTCCCGATGCCCTCCCTTGTCGTGCCGATCCCGGCCGCGTCTCCGCGCGGCCCGATCCTCCGCCCGAGCCCTTGCGCTCGACGCGCGCGAGGCCCGGCCACCACGGATAGCAATGTTATAACATTGCTTATAGGACATCCGGGCCGGCGGCCGCCGCGCACGGATTCACGCACGCTATGTCCCGACCGAAAAATCCTCTCCGCAGCCGGCGCGCGCCGCTCTGCGGAGCCCTCCTCACCCTCCTGGCGAGCCCGGCCGCGTCCCAGGAGAGCGTCGCCCTCGACCAGCTCTCCGTCGAGGGGGAGGGCGGGGTCAGCCTGACCCGGGCCGCCCCGACCGGGCTGAACCTGGGCACCCCCGACCGGACCGCGAGCCGGCTCGGCCTGACGCCGCTGGAGACGCCCGCGAGCGTCGACATCGTGTCCGGCGAGACCGCGCGGCTGCGCGGCCAGGATACGATCGCCGAGGCGGTGACCCAGGACGCCACCGGCATCACCACGATCGCGGCGCCGGGCAACGGCAACGGCGCGTTCACGTCCCGCGGTTTCGCGGGGCCGAACTCGATTCAGCAGCTCTACGACGGCACCCGCTTCTATGTCGGCGCCAACACGGTGACGTTCCCGTTCGACACCTGGAACGTCGAGCGCATCGAGGTGCTGCGCGGGCCGTCCTCGGTGCTCTACGGCGACGGCGCCATCGGCGGGGTCATCAACGTCGTGCCCAAGAAGCCGGTCTTCGTGCCGATCAACACGGCCCGCGCGGTGATCGGCACCGACGGCGTCGCGCGGCTCGCACTGGATTCGGGCGGGGCGCTCGGCCGGGAGGAATTCGGCGAGACCTTCGCGTATCGCCTGAACGTCAGCGGTAACCGCGCCGACGGCTGGATCCGGCCGGAGGGCGATTTCCGCAACCTCGCGGTCTCGGCCGCCCTGCTGTTCCAGCCGAGCCCGGACCTCGCCTTCACGGTGAGCCACGATCTCGGCTACCAGGAGCCGGCGCGCTACTGGGGCACGCCCCTGGTCGAAGGCAGAATCCCGGACCTGATCCGGTTCAACAACTACAACGTCCGCGACGCGAAGATCACCTGGGCGGATAACTGGACCCAGTTCAAGACCGAGTGGACGCCCTCGGCCGACATCACCGTGCGCAACACCGCCTATCGGCTCACCAGCCGGCGGCACTGGCTCGATGTCGAGCAGTACATCTACAACCGCGGGACGGGACGGGTCGATCGCGGCGATTACCTCGAGATCTATCACAGCCAGGAACAGGTCGGGAATCGCCTCGACGCCAGCGTCAAGGGCAGCCTGTTCGGCCTGCCGAACGCGTTCGCGGTCGGGTTCGACGTGAACCACATCGATTTCCGCCACACGAACAATTTCTATTTCGACCAGACCACCAGCGTGCCGCTGACCGGCTACGATCCGGGCTTCTTCCCGCAGAACGGGCGGGCGCGGCCGGCCTACGCCACGCAGACCAGCCAGGCCTCGGTCTTCGCCGAGGACCGGGTGATCCTGTCGGACAAGCTCTCGTTCCTCACCGGCATGCGCCTCGACGTGCCGACGCTCCAGCGCGAGGACCTGCAGACCGGATCGCAGTTCGAGAAGACCTACCGCGCGCTCGGTTACCGGTTCGGCCTGGTCTACAACCCGACGCCGGACAGCGCGCTCTACGCGCAGTACAGCTTCGCCACCGACCCGGTGAACAGCCTCATCACGCTCAATCAGTCGCTGGCCGGGTTCCAGCTCGCCACCGGCACGCAGGTCGAGATCGGCGCCAAGGGGCTCGCCTTCGACGGCGCCCTCGAATGGACGGTGGCCGGCTACCGGATCGTCAAGGACAACCTGATCTCGGCCGTGCCGGGCCAGCCGACCCTGTCGACCCAGGTCGGGAGCCAATCCTCGCAAGGCTTCGAGCTGGCGCTGGGCTGGCACTTCGCCCCGGGCTGGCGGCTCGACGGCAACCTCGCGCTGCTGCACGCGCAATACGACGCCTTCGACCAGAGCGTGAACGGCGCCACCGTCTCGTATGCCGGCAACCAGCCGATCGACGTACCCGAGCGGGTCGCCAATCTCTGGCTCACCTGGGACGTCTCCCGGGACTGGACCGCCCGGGTCGGGCTCCAGAACGTCGGCCAGGTCTACAGCGACTTCTCCAACACGGCCCGGCGCCCGGCCTACAACCTGGTCAACCTCGTCCTCGACCATCAGGTGACGGTGGATTCGCGCCTGAGCCTGCGGGTCTACAACCTGTTCGACAAGGTCTACGCGATCAGCGGCAACGCCGTGAACGGCGTCGGCACCAACTGGCTGCTGGGCCGGCCGCGCTCGGTGGAGCTCGCCTACACGGTGACCTGGTGAGGCGCTGGGCCGGTAAGGCGGCCCGCCGCTGGCTGCTCCTGTTCCACCGCTGGGCCGGGATCGCCACGGCCCTGTTCTTCGTCCTGTGGATCGGCTCCGGGCTTGTGATGCTCTACGTGCCGTTCCCGGCGCTCACGCCGCCTGAACGCCTCGCGCGCCTGGCGCCGGTCGCCTGGGACCAGGTCGCGGTCGCGCCGGATGCGGCGCTCGCGACCGGCGGCGTCGCAGGCGTGCCGGCCGCGTTTTCCCTGAAGATGCGCGGCGTTGAGCCGGTCTACCGGATCACCGGCCGCGACGGGTCGCGGGCGACGGTCTCGGGCCGGACTGGCACGCGGCTCGGCCCGGTCGACGCGGAGGCGGCCCTGCGGCTCGCCGCCGGGGACCGGCCGGGCGCCCGCGTCGAGCCGGTGGAGCGGGACCAGTGGACCGTCACCGCCCGCTACGACCCGCTCCGGCCGTTCCACAAGGTCGCCCTCGGCGATCCCGCAGGGACCGAGCTCTACGTCTCGCAGGTCACCGGCGAGATCGCCCTCGACACGACCCGGTTCGAGCGCGCCTGGAACTGGCTCGGCTCGGTGCCGCACTGGATCTACCTGACGCCTTTGCGGGCCCGGGCGGAGCTGTGGCGCACGGTCCTGCTCTGGCTCTCGGGGCTCGCCGCCCTCGGGGCGCTCAGCGGCCTCGCCATCGGGATCTGGCGCCTGCGCCTGCGCCGTCGCTACGCCAGGGGCGCCGTGACGCCCTATCGCAGGCTGGCGCGCTGGCACCACCTGTTCGGCCTCGCGGGCGGGCTGGGGCTCGGGACGTTCATCGTGAGCGGCTGGATCTCCATGAACCCGAACCGCTGGTTCACGTCGAGCGCCCCGCAGCCTGAGCTGAGGGCCGCCTATGCCGGGACGCCCGGCGCCATCGGCGTCGATGCCGGTCGGCTGCCCGATCTCGCCGGACCGGACGCCCGGGCCGTGCGGTTCACCGCCCTCGGCGGCCGCTGGTGGCTGGTCGCCGAGGCGCCGGACGGCCTGCGCACCGTCGCCTCGGACGGTGGCACCGGCCCTGACGTGGCCACCCTGGCGGAAGCCGCCATCGCGGCGATCCCCGCGGGACACCTCCGCGCGGCCCGGCAGCTCGAAGCCTACGATTCCTACTGGTACCCGCACGGGGTGGACCCGCGGCCCCTGCCGGTCCTGCGCCTGCGCTTCGACGACCCGGCCGCCACCTGGCTCCACATCGACCCGCGCGACGGCACGATCCTCCAGCGCCTCGACCGGTCGGGCCGCATCAACCGCTGGCTGTTCGACGCCCTCCACCGCCTCGACCTGCCGATCCTGACCGGCCGCCCCGCTCTGCACGACGCCGCGCAATGGCTCCTGAACCTGCTCGCCGCCGGGATCGCGCTCACCGGCCTCGTCGCGGGCTGGAGAAGGGTGGGCCGGAGTTTCTCGACGCGGGCTCGGTGAGCGGAGGCGCGCGACAGCGTTCTCACGCGTGGGGCGAAGCCGCGCCGTCCCCCGCGAGCCCCGACGGATCCCGCTCCTCCGGCGTGAGCGGGGGCGCCACGGACGTCCCCGTCCGCGCAGAGATCAGCGCCGCCTCGATGCAGGCCATCACCTGAAGCGCCTCGAGGGCGGCGGTGTGGTCGATGGCGCCTTGCGCGACTTGCCGGGCGACGCCCGCGTAGTAGTGCCGCTGATCCCCGGCCACGGCAGGCGCGTGCGTCACGGCGCCGGTGCCGTCATGGATGGCGATCCCGTCCGGATCCTCCCCCCAACCCGGCGCCCCCGGAGCGAGGCCGGCCAGGAGTTGCTGCTCCTGGATGTCGAGGCGCTGCTTGACGAGGCTGCCGGCCTCGCCGTGGACGAGGAAGCGGGGCGATCCGCCGGCGACCAGCATGCTGGCCTGCAGGACAACGCGCAGGTCCGGGTAGTCGAGCACCACATGGGCCCAGTCATCCGACAGGGCGCCCTGGCGCAGCCGCGCCAGGTTCGCGGTGATCCGGTCGGGCAGGCCGAACAGCTGGAGCGCCTGATCCACGAGATGGGGCCCGAGATCGTACCAGATGCCGCCGCCGGGGCCGGCCCCTTCCCGCCAGCGGTCGCGGACCTGCGGGCGGAACCGGTCGAAATGCGACTCGACGTGCCGGACCTTGCCGACGCGACCCTCCGCGATGGCTGCCCGGACGGTGAGATAGTCGCTGTCCCAGCGCCGGTTGTGGAACACGGACAGCATCCGGCCCCGGCGCCGTGCCAGCGCCACCAGGTCCCGTGCCTCGGCGAGGTCGAGGGTGAAGGGCTTGTCGACGATCACGTGCTTGCCGGCTTGCAGGGCCAGCCGGGCCAGGGGCGCGTGGGTGTCATTTGGCGATGCGATCACCACGAGATCGACGTCGTCCGACGCCGCGACCGCGGCGGGCTCGGCGATGACGGTCATACCGGGCAGGTCGGCCCGGACCTTGGCCGGGTCGCGCGAGCCGACCACCCGGAGTTCGAGCGCCGGAACCGCCCGGATCAGCGGGGCGTGGAAGGTCTTGCCGGCATAGCCGTAGCCGATCAGGCCGACGCGGATCGGTGCAGGTGCGCTCGCCATTCAGGTCTCGTCCGGCCCGGCCATCGGGACGGCGCGATGATAGCCGCGCGACCGCCCGGGTTCACCGCCTCCGAAGCATGGAGCATCGTCCGGCCGTTCATCGGAGGCCGCCACCAGCTCATCCCCCACCGTCATCACGAGCGCAGCGAAGTGACCCCGCGATGCGCCACCTTCGGGGATCGCGCGCTGCCCTGGGTTGCTTCGCCGCGCTCGCAATGACGGAGCGGCGCACCGGCCGTCGCGTGAGACGCGTGTCCGGTGCGCCCGCTGCCCAGGCCCGTCCCTAGAACCGCGCCGTCAGGAACAACCGCACGTTCCGGCCCGGCAACAGGATCTCGTCCTTCTTGAACGAGGTCGAGTTGCGGATATCGGCGTCGAGCAGGTTGCGGCCCTGCACCCCGAGGGTGATCGCGCTCGCCCCGTAGACTGTCGGATCGACCAGCTTCGTGTAGCTCAGCTCGGCGCGCAGGTCGTCGTAGCCCGGGGTCGGCGTCTCGAACAGGGCGGTCGCCTGGTGGTCGAAGGCGTGGAGCAGGTTCACCCGGGCGAACCAACCGTCCGCCCGCAGGTAGACGCCGCCGCCGAGCCGGTAGGGCGGGATGCGCGGCACGTTGGTGCCGTTGTCGAACTGGGCGCGCACGAAGTCGAACTGCGCCTCGATGCCGGCAAAGCCGTTGCCCACCGGCAGGACGTCGTACTGGCCGATGATCTCGGCGCCGTAGAAGGTGGCGTTCTGCTGCTGGTAGACGACCTGCCGGTTCTCGGTGCCACTGCCGCAGGAGGCGAAATCGTCGTCGCAGGCCAGCCCGGTGAAGTTGCGGTAGATGAAGCCGGTATAGCGCGTGTAGTAGCCGGTGGCGTCGAGGCGCAGCGGGCCCTCGGCCCGGCGGATGCTGGCCTCGACCGTGCGGGCGCGCTCCTTCTTGAGGTCCGGATTGCCGATCTCGAAGGTCGCGGTGGCGTCGTGCGGCCCCTGCGAGAACAGCTCGTAGCCGGTGGGTCCGCGCTCGACATAGGAGCCGTTGAGGCTCGCCACGAAGCCGAAGGGCAGGTCCTGGAGGGCGCCGATGCTGGCGCTCTTCGGGGCGAAGCGCCGGGTCCGGGCGTATTGGAGCGGGTCGAGCCCGTCGACCGGGGTGAAATCCGTCGGGAATTGCGCCGCCGTGCTGGACAGCCGGTCGACCTCGTAGCGCCCGGCCGCCTGAAGCCGCGTGCCGGGGCGCAGCTCCAGCTCCTCGAACAGGTAGACCGCGTTGGCCCGGGACTCGGTCTTGGGCAGGAACGATTCGAGCTGCGTGTTGATCACCCGCCGGTCCGACTGGAAGCCGAGCGCGCCGGTCAGCACGCCGAACGGGGTCTCGACCGGGACGTGCTGGAGCTCCAGGCGCCCCTCCGCCTCGCGGTTCTTGAAGATCGCCTGGACGCCCTCGATCCCATCCTCGCCGATCCCGACCTCGTTGTGGCGGTAGACCGAGTAGCCCGCCCAGTAGCGGATCACCTCGAACGGCCCGTCGAGCGGTCGGTACTCGCCCCGCGACAGGACCCGGTCCTGGTTGGGGGTGAGGCGGGTGCGGTCCTGCTCGGCGGTGCCGCCCGGGATCGCGTAGATCGCGTCGTAATGGCTGAACGAGATGCCGACGAAGCCGCGGTCGCCGATCGCCGAGATGCCGACCGCGCCGCCCTGGGACTCATTGTAGGAGTTGCGCTGGATCCCCCCGGGGATCGCGTAGCTGTCGTTGGCGGTCCTGAACCCGTCGGCATGGACCGCGATGCCGTCGCCGCCGGCATCCACGGTCGCGGCGCCGAGCCGACCGTTATCGACGCTGGAGAAGCCGGTGGTGACCTGCCCCTGGACGCCGTTCGCCGGGATGAAGGTCGGCACCCGGTTGTTGTCGGCCGAGACCACGCCGCCGATGGCACCGGAGCCGTAGCGCAGGGTCGCGGGGCCGCGGATCACCTCGATCCGGTCGGCGACCAGCGGGTTCACCGGGACCGCGTGGTCCTCGCCGAGATCCGAGACGCCGCCGTTGACGATGCCGTTCTCCTGGATGCGCACCCGGGCATTGTCGAGGCCGCGGATGATCGGCCGCGAGGCCGCGCCCGGCGCGTAGGTGGTGGACGAGATGCCGGGCCGGTCGAACAACGCGTCGCCCAGGGTCCGGGGCTGGTCGCGGGCGATCTGGTCCTGCGTCACCACGGTGACGGGCGAGAACGTGTTGGTCGCCACCGGCAGGATGCCGGTCTGCAGCGGTGCCGCGGGCGCCGCGACGGGCTTGGTGGCCTGGATCGGGCTGGGGCTGGTGACGCTGATCTCGTCGAGGGCGACGGCCTTCTGCGCCTGCGCCGGAGCGGCGAACAGGCCGGCGGAGAGGGGCGCCGACAGGATCGTGCCGGCCAGGACGGCGTGGCGGAAGGTCGGGGTCATCGAGACTCACACAGTGTTATATCGTTTCATTCACGCTCCGCGAGGAACGGAAGCAAGCGCCGATCACGCACGCCGTCGCGTTCGCCCGGAAACGTTACATTGTTACAACACTCGGTCTGAGCGCTGCCCGCGCGTCGCCCGCCGCAACGTTGACTTTGTAACGTTATAACGTTTTTCTTGGGGGCATGACACAGCCTGACCTTCGCCTTCCCGTCACCGTCCTCTCCGGCTTCCTGGGGGCCGGCAAGACGACCCTGCTCAATCATGTCCTGAACAACCGCGACGGCCGCCGGGTCGCCGTGATCGTCAACGACATGAGCGAGGTGAACATCGACGCCGACCTCGTGCGGGCCGGCGGCGCCGACCTGTCCCGGACCGACGAAACGCTGGTCGAGATGACCAACGGCTGCATCTGCTGCACCCTGCGGGACGACCTGCTCGACGAGGTCCGCCGCCTATCGGAGGCGGGGCGGTTCGACTACCTGCTGATCGAGGGCACCGGCATCGCCGAGCCGCTGCCGATCGCCTCGACCTTCGCGTTCCGGGACGAGGCCGGCCGCTCGCTCTCGGACGTCGCCCGCCTCGACACCATGGTCACCGTTGTCGACGCGGTGAACCTGCTGAAGGATTACGGCTCGGCCGCCTTCCTGCGCGAGCGCGGCGAGACCGCCGGGGCCGAGGATACCCGCACCCTGGTCGACCTGCTGGTGGAGCAGATCGAGTTCGCCGACGTGGTGGTGATCAACAAGGCCCGGGACGTCTCGGCCGAGCACCTCGCCCTGGTCCGCTCGGTGGTGCGCGGCCTGAACGCCGATGCCCGCATCCTGGAGACCGATCACGGGCGCGCGCCGCTGGACGCGATCCTCGATACCGGGCTGTTCGATGAGGACAAGGCGCAGGCCCACCCGCTCTGGTTCAAGGAGCTCTACGGCGCCCACGACCACGTGCCGGAGACCGAGGAATACGGGATCTCATCCTTCGTCTACCGCGCCCGGCGGCCGTTCGATCCGGAGCGGTTCAACGCCTTCGTCAACGCGACCTGGCCGGGCCTGATTCGGGCCAAGGGACATTTTTGGCTGGCGACGCGGCCGGATTGGGTCGGGGATTTCTCGCTGGCGGGCGCCGTGGCGCGGGTCTCCGCGATGGGGTTCTGGTGGTCGGCCGTGCCGCGCCGGCGCTGGCCGGAGGCGCCCGAGTTCCGGCAGCGCCTCGACACGGTCTGGAGCGAGGTCTGGGGCGACCGCCGCCAGGAACTGGTCTTCATCGGCACCGGCATGGACAAGGAGGCCCTCACCGCCGCCCTGGATGCCTGCCTGGTCGAGACCGGCGAGGATGCGGCCTTCGACCCCGAAGCCTATCGCCACCTGCCGGACCCGTTCCCGGCCTGGCGGCGCGCGGCCTGACGCGTCGCCTCAGACCGCGATCGCCTCGGCCTCGTCCTCGGCCTCGATCTCGGCATCGACCTCGGTGATCTGGCCGGAAGCGCCGGCCGCCTCGGCGAGACCGCGGGCGGCCTTGCGCAGGAGCTTGCGCAGGCGACGCCGGTCGGTCTTGTCGAGATGGTCGAGCAACTCGGCCTCGACCTCCTCCTGGATCCGCTCGATCGCCTCGGCCTTGGCCAGGCCGGCCTCGGTGAGCTGAACCCGGACCACGCGCCCGTCGCCCGATTCGGCCCGGCGCTCGACGATGCCCAGAGCCGCCAGCCGGGTGACCGTCTTGGAGGCGGTGGGCGGGCGTACCCGCAGGAGGGCGGCCAGATCGCCCATCGTCATGGTGCCGGCCGCGGCGAGCGCCTGCACCACCTGTTCCTGCCCGGCGAACAGGCCGAGCTTCGCCAGCCGGTCGCCGGTGCGGGCGCGGTGCAGGCGCGCGGCCTGGACCAGGGCCCAGCCGACGCTGCGCACGCCGGGCGGCCGCATCTTCTTGGACGACCCTTCCGAGGCGCCCGCATCCTTGATCTCACGATCGCGTTTCTGCTTGTCGCCCACCGGAGCGCCCGCATCTATGCCGGCGGCCGCCGGACCATCCTGAAGCTGCACGATCCACCCCCATCACACGGCCGCCCGGGATCCTGTGGCGCGGGCCGGTGACGCTGCGATGACGGGGATGGATAAGCGCCCGTCTCAGCAGGACATCAGGCGTTTCAGGCGGTCCAGGATGTCCTCGCCCGTGCAGGGGCGGGCGATGAAGTCGGCATGGGCCGGCATCCGGGCCGGATCGGGAGCGGCCCGGCCCGACACGATCAGAATCGGCAGTTGCGGACGGGCCTCGGCCACCGCGCTCGCCAGATCGAACCCGTCGGTCTTCCCCGACAGCTGCACGTCCGTCACGAGCCCGCAGATGTCCGGGCGCGCCTGAAGAATGCTGAGCGCCCGCTCGGCGGAGGCGCATTGCACCGTGTCGTAGCCACCATCCTCGAGCACGTCCCCGAGGTCCATGATCGTCAGCGCCTCGTCCTCGACGAGGAGGATCACCGGCCGATCGCCGCCCGAAACCGTCTGCTCGCTCGCCACTGTGCACTCCCTCCGGCAGCGTCCGGCCGCGGGGGCCACCGCACGCATTGTCCGTCGTGAGCCCAACGGCAGAAACGGTTCCAGGTTGCAGGCCGTCGCGGCGGCACCGCCCGGGATCGTCAGGCCGATGTCGTCAGGACAAAGCCGCAGCCTGCCCGGGGATGACGGCGACGAGCGCTGCGATCAGCCGGTCGAGATCCGCCTCCGGGATGGTCAGGGCGGGGGTGAGATAGACGATGTCGCCGAACGGCCGCACCCAGACGTCCCGCGCGAGGAAGGCCGCCTTCAGCGCGGCGAGGTCGGGCGTTGTCGTGAACTGCACCGCCCCGATGGCGCCGAGAGCCCGGATATCGGCGATCCCGGGCAGGCCCTTGAGCTCGGCCAGCCCCTCCGTCAGGCGGCGCGCGATGGCGCCGGCCTGATCGAGGCGCGGTTCGGACTCGAACAGGTCGAGGCTGGCATTGGCTGCCGCGCAGGCGAGCGGATTGGCCATGAAGGTCGGGCCGTGCATCAGCGCCGCCGCCGGATCCTCGGACCAGAACGCCTCGAATACCTCCGTCCGGGCGACCGTGGCGGCGAGCGCCATCGTGCCGCCGGTGAGGGCCTTCGACAGGCACATGATGTCCGGCACGATCCCGGCCTGCTGGCAGGCGAACAGGCTGCCGGTGCGGCCGAACCCGGTGAAGATCTCGTCGGCGATCAGCGGCAGGCCGTGGCGGCGGGCGAGGCGCGCGACCGTGGCCAGCACCTCCGGCGGGTGCAGGATCATGCCGCCCGCGCCCTGGACCAGAGGCTCGACGATCACGGCGGCCAGCGTCTCGCGATGGGCGGCGAGGGCCGAATCGAGCGCCTCGGTCTCGGCTTGGCTGCGCGGCAAGTCACAGAAAACCTGGCTGGGCAGGTAGGCGCCGAAGCGGCGATGCATGCCCTCCTCGGGATCGCAGACCGACATCGCGCCCATCGTGTCGCCGTGATAGCCGCCCCGGAAGGCCAGGACCCTGGTCCGCCCGCTCACCCCGCGGTTGAGCCACATCTGGGCCGCCATCTTCAGCGCGACCTCGACGGCGACCGAGCCCGAATCGGTGAAGAAGACGTGGTCGAGATCCCCCGGCAGCAGCGCGGCGAGCCGCGTCGCCAGGCGCTCGGCCGGAGCATGGGTCAGCCCGCCGAACATCACGTGGGGCATCCTGGCCAACTGGTCGGCCACTGCCCGGGCGATGTGCGGATGGTTGTAGCCATGCACCGCCGTCCACCAGGAGGCGATACCGTCCACCAATTCGCGGCCATCCGCCAGCACGATGCGGCTGCCCCGCGTCGCCACCGCCTCCAGGGGCGGCGGCGCCAGCCGCATCTGCGTGTAGGGCCGCCAGAGGTTCTTTCGGGATAGGTCGAACGTCATGGATGAGGGATGGGGGGCCGGGCGGGGGTGGTCAAGCGGGCCCGCGGCAGAGCGCGCGGACGGCGCGGAACCGGTACCGTTCACCGGTGAAGATGCTGATTCCCATCCGCACGACCGACGATGAGCCTTATCCATAACGATTGCACGAAGCTGTCGGCCACGGCGCTGAACGGGACGGCGATCGCATCGATCGCGGCTGGTTTCATCACGCCGCTGGCCGCCGTCTCGCTCGGGGTTCCCGGCGCCCGCGGCGCGCTCAGGGCGACGCTGTTTGCTGTCGCTTGGCTTGCCGTCGGCAGCATCCCACGTCTGACAGCACGACCACTGCTCGGGAGCCTGCGGGAATGAGCTGGGGCGACCTTTACCTCATGGCCCTCGGGCCGGTGCTTGCTCTCGCAGCGGGCCTGTTCATCTACCTTTCGGCGACGATGGGGCCGGGGAACCGCGTGCAGAAGCCGCTCGGGGCCGGCGAGGGACACCGGACGACGTCGGGTCAGCCCGACCGCCCCTAGAGGGATCAAGACCGCTCGGTACTGGCCGCCACCTTGACATCCACCACCCCCGCGGCCCCATCACCCACCCGATGGACAGCCTCGACACCTTCGCCCGCACCAAACTCGACGCCTTGGAGGCCGGCAGCCTGCGGCGGCGGCTCACGCCGACCGAGCGGGGCACCGGAGCCGCGGCGGCGCGGCGGGGCAGGGCGCTCGTGTCGTTCTCGTGCAACGACTACCTCGGCCTGTCGCATCACCCGCGGGTCATCGCCGCCGCTCAGGAGGCGGTCGCGACCTATGGCGCGGGGGCGGGCGGGTCGCGGCTGGTCACCGGCGACCATCCGGTGCTCGGGGCGCTGGAGGCGCGGCTGGCGCAGCACAAGGGCGCCGAGGCCGCCCTGGTGTTCGGCAGCGGCTATCTCGCCAATCTCGGCATCACCCCGGCGCTGGCCGGGCGCGGCGACCTCGTGGTGCTGGATGAGCTGTCCCATGCCTGCATGTGGGCCGGGGCGCGGCTGTCCGGGGCCAAGGTCCTGACCTTCCGCCACAACGATCCGGCCGACCTCTCGGCAAAGCTGGCGGAGCACCGCCCGCACCACGCCCGCGCCCTGGTCCTGACCGAGCGGGTGTTCAGCATGGACGGCGACCGGGCCCCGCTCGGGGATCTCCTGGGCGTCGCCGAGGATTTCGACGCCTGGACGCTGGTCGACGACGCCCACGGGATCGGCGTGGTCGAGGACGGGCCGCGGGCACCGCTGGAGATGGGCACCCTGTCGAAGGCGCTCGGCTCCTATGGCGGCTATCTCTGCGCGTCGCGGCCGGTGATCGACCTGATGACCAGCCGCGCCCGGAGCTTCGTCTACACCACCGGCCTGCCCCCGGCCTCGGCGGCGGCGGCGCTCGAAGCCGTGGTGATCCTGGAGGCGGAGCCGGCGCGCCGGGCCCGGCCGCTGGCGCTCGCCCGGCGCTTCACCGCCCGCCTGGGCCTGCCCGAGGCCGAGAGCGCCGTGGTGCCGGTTCTGGTCGGCGACGCGCAGGCGGCCCTCGACATCTCCGCGGCGCTCGAGGCCGACGGCTTCCTCGTGGTGGCGATCCGGCCGCCGACCGTGCCGGCCGGGACCGCGCGGCTGCGGGTGGCGTTCTCGGCGGCCCACGCGGAGGCGCAGGTCGACGCCCTCGCCGACGCGGTGGCGGCGCTGACGGGCCGCGCTTCCCGTCCCTGAGCGGCCCCCCTATACGTCATCCGGGACGCTCCCGCCCAAGAGGAGCCCGGGACACCGAGAGGACGACGCCCCATGGACGCCACCGCTTTGCGAGCCCTCCAGGCTCCGATCAAGGATCAGTACCGCGCCACGCCGGATGCGGCGGTCATCACCCTGAAGGCCCGGGGTACGCTCGACGACACCAAGATCGCCTGCAAGGTGGAGACCGGCCGCGCCATCGCGGAAGCCGGGCTGCACCCGGCCACAGGCGGGTCCGGGCTGGAACTCTGCTCCGGCGACATGCTGCTCGAAGCCCTGGTCGCCTGCGCGGGCGTCACCCTCAAGGCGGTGGCGACCGCGCTGGAGATCCCGCTGCGCTCCGGCACGGTGAGCGCCGAGGGCGACCTCGACTTTCGCGGAACGCTCGGCGTCGATAAGGAAGCGCCGGTGGGCTTCCGCAGCATTCGGCTGTTCTTCACTTTGGACACCGACGCGCCGGAGGACAAACTCGCGCAATTGCTGAAGCTCACCGAGCGCTACTGCGTCGTCTTCCAGACCCTGAACCACAAGCCCGAATTGTCGGTCGCGGCCACGACGGCCTGAGGGGAGGACGGCGATGGCCGGCGGCATCACCCAGGCCGAGTACTGGAATGGCGAGGTCGGCGCGCGCTGGGCCCGCAACCAGGCGGTGCTCGATGCGGTGTTCGCGCCGCTGACCGAGGCCCTGTTCGCCCGCGCCGCTCTGCGCAGCGGCGAGTCCGTGCTCGATATCGGCTGCGGCTCGGGCGCCACGAGTCTCGAGGCCGCCCGCCGGGTCGGGCCCGAGGGCGCCGTGACCGGGGCGGACATCTCGGCGCCGCTGCTGGCGGTGGCCCGAAGCCGCGCCGAGGCGGAGACCGGTGCGGCGCCGATCCGGTTCGTCGAAGCGGATGTCGAGCGCGCGGATCTCGGCGCCTACGGGCAGGCCCTGTCGCGGTTCGGGGTGATGTTCTTTCCGGACTCGGCCCGGGCCTTCGCCAATATCCGGCGGATGCTGCACCCCGGGGGCCGGCTGACCTTCCTGTGCTGGCGGGCGCTCCCCGAAAACCTCTGGGTGACCGTGCCCCGCGAGGCGGTGCTGCCGCTCCTGCCGGAGATCCCGCCGCCCCCGCAGCCGGACACGCCCGGGCCGTTCCGCTTCGCCGCGGCCGATCCGCTGGTCGCCCTGCTGCGCGGCGCCGGCTTCGGGACCGTGGCCTGCGATGCGGTCGACCGCGACGTGGTGCTCGGCCGGGGCGCCACCGATGCCGAGGCGGCGCAGGCCGCGGCGCATGTGGCGCTCAATCTCGGGCCGACCGCGCATCTCGTCCGCGAGGCCGAGCCCGATTTGCGCGCCCAGGCCGAGGCCGCCGTCACCGCGGCCCTGACGCCGCATGCGGAGGGCGGCACCGTGCGCCTGCGCGCCGCCTGCTGGCTGGTCCAGGCGGGCTGAGCGGCGTCCTTGGAGCATCATCCCGAAGGCCGGTTGCCGGCTTTCGGACAACGGTGATGCACCCTCAGAAACCCAGCGCGCCGCCGTCCGAGCGGGGGTCGTGCATTGCCTCGATCCGCCCGTCCCGGGCGCGGCGGACGAGCATGCCGGCATGGCCCAGCGTGTCGCTGTAGGGCACGCCGACCGGCTCGATCTGGTGGCCCATGCGCTCCAAAGCCGACAGGATCGCCGGGTCGAACCGGTCCTCGACCTTCACGCTGAGCGACGGCGCTCCCCAAGTGCGGCCGTAGAGCAGCCGCGGCGCATCGACCGCGTCGGCGACCGAGACGCCGTAATCGGCGTAGCGGCAGAAGATCTGGGCCTGGAATTGCGGCTGGCCGTCGCCGCCCATCGCGCCGTAGGCCATCACCCGGCCGTCGTCGAAGGCGGCCAGCGCCGGGATCAGGGTGTGGAACGGGCGCCGGCCCGGCTCCAGCGGGTTCACGGCGTTCGGGTCCAGGGAGAACGAGACGCCGCGGTTGAGCCAGTCGATCCCGGTCCGCGGCAGCACCACCCCGGAGCCGTATTCCCAGTAGACCGACTGGATGTAGGAGACGGCCAGCCCGTCCCGGTCGATCGCCCCCATCCAGACCGTGTCGCCGGGGGAATCGCGCAGGGGCACCGAGGCGGCGCGCTTCATGTCGATCCGCGCGGCTTCCGTGGCGAGGAAGGCCGGCGCCAGGAAATCGGCCGGGTCGTGGCGCAGGCGTCCGAAATCGGTGACCACCCGGTCGCGGATCGCGAAGGCGCGCTTCGTCGCCTCGATCAGCCCGTGGTAATGCGCGAGGCTCTCCGGGGCGGCGATATTCAGCCGGTCGAACAGTCCCAGGATGATCAACGCTGCCAACCCCTGGGTCGGGGGCGGGAAGTTGAACAGCGTGGCGTCGCGCCGGCGCAGGGCCAGGGGGGCGCGCTCGGCCGGCCGGTAGGCTTCGAGGTCGGCCCGGGTCACCGGCGCGCCGAGGCGTTCCAGGTCGGCGCCGATCTCGTGGCCGATATCGCCCCGGTAGAAATCGTCGAGGCCGGCATGGGCGAGTTGCTCCAGGGTCGCCCCGAGCGCCGGTAGCGTCCGGATCTCGCCCGCTTGATAGGGCTTGCCGTCCTTCAGGAAGGTCGCGGCGAAGTTCGGGGCCTCGTGCAGGGTGTCGCCGGGTTGCGGCTTGTAGCGCTCCTCGCTCGGCGAGACCGGGACGCCGTCGCGGGCCTGCTTGATCGCGTCGGCGAGCAGCACGTCCAGCGGCAGGCGGCCGCCGAGCGCCTTGGACAGCGCCAGCGCCAGGTTCCAGCCGCCGATGGCGCCGGCCACCGTGACCATCGCGTCGGGGCCGCGGGACGGGATCGCGTCGTAGCCCTTCTCGCGGTAGCGCTGGATCGTGGCGAGGCGCCCGGCCGGCCCGCAGGCCTCGATGCCGCGCACCCGGCCGCCGCGCTCGCGCACCAGCCAGAAACCGTCGCCGCCGATGCTGTTCATGTGCGGGTAGACCACGGCGATCGAGGCCGCCATCGCGACCATCGCCTCGATGGCGTTGCCGCCCTGGGCCAGCACGGTCCGGCCGGCCGAGGCGGCCAGGTGATGGGGGGCGGCGACGGCGCTGTCGGAGAAGACGGGAGTCTCGGTCATCGGGGGTCCTGTGGTGTTCCGGTCGCAGCGTTAGGCAAGAGCGCGGCCGCCGCAAGGTGCCGCGCTCCATGGGGGCCGTCCCATGCTAGGACGACGGGCGCCTGTCGCGCGGAAGCGTTTGATGTCGCTCAAGCTCCTGCCCCGGCTCACGGTCGGGCTCGCCCTCGTCGCCGCACCCGCCGCGGCCCAGCAGCATGTCCGCACCATCCACGAGGGCGCGGGCGCCGATCCGCGCATCTCGGTCTCGCAGCCGGAAAGCACCAGCCAGGCTTCCGGCGGCTATGTCCGGTCGATCGAGCCCTCGCTCGGGCCGCTCGGCGATCCCCTCGGCATCCGCCCGGCGCTGAAGGCGCGCGGCATCGAGTACAGCCTGACCTACATCGCCGACGTGCTGGGCAACCCGACCGGCGGAATCCGGCAGGGCGCGATCGTCGAGGATCGCCTGAACCTGCGGCTCAACCTCGATCTCGACCGGCTTGCGGGCTGGGAGGGCGCGACCATCCACGCCAACGCCTATTTCATCCACGGCACCGGCCTGTCGCGCTACTATGTCGGCGACCTTCTGACCACGAGCGTCATCGAGGCGCTGCCGTCGAGCCGCCTCTACGTCCTGTGGTTCGACCAGAGCCTGATGGACGGGCAGCTCGGCCTGCGGATCGGCCAGCAGGCCGCCGACACGGAATTCTTCGTCAGCCAGACCGCGACCCTGTTCGTGAATTCGACCTTCGGCTGGCCGGCGATCACCGGGCTCGACCTGCCGAGCGGCGGCCCGGCCTATCCGCTCTCGGCCCCCGCGATCCGGGCCAAATACGCGCCGGGCAACGGCTTCTCGCTCCAAGTCGGGCTCTATGACGGCGATCCGGCCGGGGCGAACCGTCCGGGCCAGGATCCGGAAGCGCAGCGGCTCAACCGCACCGGCACGAATTTCCGCACCAACGATCCGGCCCTGATCGTCGCCGAGGCGACCTACGCGTACAACATCGAGCCGGAGGCCAAGGGCCTGCCCGGCGACATCACCCTCGGCGGCTGGCAGCATTTCGGCCGGTTCGACAGCCTGCGCTTCGACATCACCGGCGTGCCGCTGGCCGACCCGAACGCCAGCGGCATCGGCCGCCCCCTGCGGGGCAATGCCGGCCTCTACGCGATCTACGACCAGACCCTGTACCGGGAATCCGGCAAGGACGACGAGGGCCTCGGCTTCTTCGTGCGCGCCGCCTACTCGCCGACCCGATCGAGCCTGGTCGACGCCTATGTCGATACCGGCCTGGCCTACAAAGGCCTGTTCGAAGGCCGCGACGACGACACGGTCGGGGTGAGCCTCGCCCATGCCCGGATCAGCGACGACGCCCGGCGGGCCGACCGCGACACGATTGTCTATACCGGCATCCCGATGCCGCGGCGCCGGGCCGAGACGGTCCTGGAGGCGACCTACCAGGCCGTGGTGGTTCCGGGCTTCACGGTGCAGCCCGATATCCAGTACGTCTTCCATCCGGGCGCCGGCGTGGCCGGCCCGGACGGTCGCCGGCTGCGCAACGCGGCGGTGCTCGGCGTGCGCGCGACCGTGCAGTACTGAGAGCCCCTCACAAAACTCCAGGTTCCCGGGACCCCTCCCTTCGCACGCGACGGTGCGGCGGGAGTTTTGTGAGGGGCTCTCAGGCCTAACTCTGGAACGGTCGCGGTGCGCGCCCTCTTTCAGACTTATGGTGATCTTCGAGTGGGTTGTCGGCGTCCTGTTCGGCGCCGTCCTGTTGGCTGCGCTGGCGCGGCGGCTGGGTGCGCCGTACCCGGCGTTCCTCGCCTTGGGCGGGGTCGGCCTCGCCTTCGTGCCCGGCGTCCCGAACCTGCGGCTCGACCCCGAACTGGCGCTGGCGCTGTTCCTCGCCCCCGTCCTGCTCGATGCCGGCTTCGACGCCTCCGTGCGGGACATGAAGGAGAACTGGCGCGCGGTGTTCGGGCTGGCCGTCGGCGCGGTGGCGGTGACGACGCTCGCCGTCGCGTTCGTGGCCCACCTGATCGTGCCCGACATGCCGATCGCCGCCTGCATCGTGCTCGGCGCCGTGGTCGCGCCGCCCGATGCCGTGGCGGCTCTCGCGGTGCTGAAACACGCGCCGATGCCGCATAGGCTCGCCACGATCCTGCGCGGCGAGAGCCTGCTCAACGATGCCGCCTCGCTGATCATCTACCGGCTGGCGGTGGCGGCCGCGATGTCCGACGGCTTCCACCCAGCCGAGGTGGCCCCCGCCTTCCTGATCGGCGTGGTGGCGAGCCTAGTGGCCGGGCCCGCCCTCGGTCTGGCCTTCGTCGCCCTGACCCGCCGGGTCACCGACCCGGCGAGCACGATCGTGATGCAGTTCGTCGCCGCCTTCGGGATCTGGCTCGCCGCCGAAAAGCTGGAGATGTCGGGGGTGCTGACCATCGTGACCTTCGCGGTCACGGTCGCCCGGCGGGCGCCCGGAATCACGGCGCCGCGCACCCGGGTGATCTCCTACGCGGTGTGGGACACGGCCGTGTTCGTGCTCAACGTCCTGGCCTTCATCCTGATCGGCATCCAGATCGACCCGATCCAGGACCGGCTGACCGGTGCGGATGCCTGGCAGGCCATGTTCCTGGCCGCCGCGATCTTCGCCACCGTGGTGGTGACGCGTCTGGCCTGGGTCCTGCCCACGACCGGCCTCAAGGGGCTCGGCCTGCGTCAGGCGGGCGAACGGGCGAAATACGGGCCGGGGCTCGCTCTGTCCTGGGCCGGGATGCGCGGCATCGTCACGGTCGCCGCCGCCCTGGCTCTGCCGATGGAGTTCCCGCACCGGGACCTCGTGGTGTTCACCGCCTTCTTCACGGTGCTCGGCACGCTGATCGTCCAGGGCCTGACCCTGCGCCCGCTGCTCGCACATCTGAAGCTCGAGGACGACGATCCGGTCGGGCGGGAGGTGGGCTGGGCGCGCGCGGCCGCCTACAAGGCCGCCCTCGACAGCCTGTCGGAAGCCGGCGACGAGCCGGCGATCGATTCCCTGCGCGCCGAGTTCCGCTCGGCGCTCGAAGAGGCCGAGGCCCATGAGGAGGGCCTGGCCCCCGAGAGCCTGCCCTCGGACGCGGCCCGCCGCCGCTCGGTGGAGGCCGCCCGCAACGCGGTCCTGACCCTGCGCCGCCAGGGCCGGATCGGCGACGACGCCTACTTTCTGCTGGAGGAGGAGTTCGACTGGGCCGAACTCAACGCGACGCCGAAAGCCGAGACGTAGCGCTCAAACGCCCTTGCGCGCCGCGACCCGGGCTTCAGTCGCAATGAGATCGCCGCTGAGAGAGATCGAGACCACTGAGGGGCCGCAGCGTCAGAGGGCCAACCGTTTCAAAAATCCATGCCCTTGAACTGATGAGACAAACATCAAAACGATGAGATAATATCGGTTTATCGGTCGCTTATTCCCGAATCGAATCACGACCTCCATAATGTAGGGATACTACATCATTCTTTACTTGATACTCGATCAATTATGTAATTAATAGTATTACATTTGGCCAGATGCGTTGCATTGCAGACCGAGATGTGTATAGTTTTGGCCAACGCCGTCAAATTTATACGACCTATTTATATCTCCAATTCTGGAATAGACACTGCCATGACAACGATTGACGCAAAATCGATGGCCAATTTGCCGATGCGCCGCCCTGCTACTGATGGAACGGCCGATCGAATCAAGCCGACAATTCAGGACGAGCGCCGCGATGTCGAAAAAGGGGCTTTCGACATCGGAGCCAAGAAAATCAGCAGCCTTCAAAACTCAGTCGAGATCCGCCCATACCCGGCGACGGTAAAATTTCAAGGCAAAATATCGGACGTTCTTGTCTGGGATTTGAAAGACATCAAAACCATTGATGTCTGGGCGCTACCAGAAGACAAATTTCAGTTTTTTGTTAATTTTTATAACGACCTCATATCCGCGAACGAGTCGATACTGAAGTCAGAGCACTCGGAACAAATCTTACCGGATCTTTCGAACGATCCACGGCTGAAGACATTCGCAACCGTTTCCTCAGGCGGCAAGGTCATTGCGACCATCGACAATCAAGGGGTGTTGCAAACCGAAGGAGGTGCGTTGGGAACACGCATCCAGGAGTTCCTTAGCTCGCTATCGGGTCAAGAGAAAAGCCTTCGCTCCGGCCCATCGATTGCGCAGTTTAGAGCGAATGCAATCGCGGATTTCTTTGGCGGGCGCATCGACAAGACATCCACGGCAATGACTCAGCATGAGTTCGACGCCCTTCCTCCCATGGAGAAACCCGAAACAATCATCGATTACGATGCCATGGAAAAGGATCCGCTCAGCGAAACGATACGCCGCTTACGCGATGCGCTAGAAACTTTGAAACAGAAAAGAATAGACTATCTGTCCCAGAGATCATAACGCGACGCGTCACCGCACATAGATAAAGACGGTGCGAAAAACCCAGTTCATATGCCCTTGCGCGCCGCGACCCGGGCCTCGATCGCGTCCCACACCGACACGGACAGGTCGGGCCCGCCGAGCCGCTGGATCGCCCGGATGCCCGTGGGGGAGGTGACGTTGATCTCGGTCAGGTGACCGTCGATCACGTCGATCCCCACCAGGATCAGGCCGCGCCGGGCCAGCTCCGGTCCGATCGTCGCGCAGATCTCGCGCTCGCGCTCGGTCAGCTCGGAGGCCGAGGCGGCGCCGCCGCGGACCATGTTCGAGCGGATGTCGTTGGCCGCCGGTACGCGGTTGACCGCGCCCATCGCCACGCCGTCGACGAGGATGATGCGCTTGTCGCCCTCGGTCACCCGGTCGAGATAGCGCTGGATCACCCAGGCCTCCCGGAAGGTGGTGGCGAACAGGTCGAACATCGAGCCGAAATTCGGGTCCGTCTCGGTGACCTTGAAGACGGCCGCGCCCCCGTGCCCGTGCAGCGGCTTCATCGCCACCGTGCCGTGCTCCAGCCGGAACGCCTCAATCTCCGCCTTGTCGCGGCTGATCAGGGTCGGCGGCATCAATTCGGGGAAGTCGAGCACGAACAGCTTCTCGGGCGCGTTGCGCACCTCGAAGGGATCGTTGACCACCAGCGTCTCCGGGTGGATCCGCTGCAGCATGTGGGTGGCCGTGATGTAGGCCATGTCGAAGGGCGGATCCTGGCGCATAAGCACCACGTCCGCCTCGGCGAGGTCGATCCGCTCCGGCGGCGTGAGGGTGAAATGCGCGCCCTCGACGTCCTGGACCGTCAGCCGCTCGACCCGGGCGGTGACCCGCCGGCCCTGCATCGAGAGCCGGTCGGGCGTGTAATAGACGAGGCTGTGCCCGCGCCGCTGCGCCTCGAGCAGCAGCGCGAAGGTGGTGTCCCCGGCGATCCGGATATTCTGGATCGGGTCCATCTGGACGGCGACGGTCAAGCCCATCGAAAATGCCCTTCGCCTGCGGCGCCTGTCTCGACCGGAGGCGTTCTCAATCGTCGGACAGCGACTTGCTGCCGGTGCGCTTGTCGTAATCGCCGATCGCCGAGCGGCACTCGGGCGAGAGGCGCTTGCGGTTGCGCATCATGCACTTGTCCGCGTCCTGGCTGTTCGGATCGACGCCGGCGCAGAGTCGGAAATAGTCGTTGGCGCAGCCGAGCTGCAGCCCCTGGTCCTCGCGCTGGGCGTAGGCCGGTCCTGCGGCGAGCGTGACGAGGGCGAGGGCGGCCGCAGCGAGGCTACGACGACGGTAGGCGTGCAGGGTGCGTTCCGGAACGAGTCGCATTCAGCGGTGTCCTCAAATCTCGATCGCGCGGAAAATCGATGCGGCGGTCTCCCGTCCGCTTGGGCCCGGCATATCGGTCGCGCAGGGCGGTAGGCAAGCGCCGCAGCTCCGCATGGGTTCCCCGCGCGGAACGCCGCGCCACCGCCCCGCCCCGGTGTGGCACCGGAGCCGCATCGGGGGCGTCACCAGACAGCCGACAAGAAGAAGGCCCCGTCCGCGATCGGACAGGGCCTCAGTCAAAGGGAGGAAACGCCCGCCATGGGCGGAAACGGCGTCGCAAATCGCGCGCCACATACGCCCCATGGCCGGCAAGACTCCGTTAACCACGTCATGCTGAATGGTTTCTGTAGCCCTTGCCGACCCCCTCTGCAGGGCCCGGGCGCTGCCGCTCGAGCCGCCGACAGGAGCCGGAGACCATGACCCCTTTCAAACCGCAGGTGATCCGCGAGATTCATGCGCCGGTGCCCGCCAACGACCCGATGCGCGACGCGCCCCGGGATGCGTCCGCGCTCCTGATCCCGTTTCCCGGTACCGAGGCGCGCCGGACGCGCCGCCTGCCGCGCGCCGACGAGCAGCGCGGCGAGATCCTGTTCTTCCTCGGCGTGCGCTACGAGCGCCTCGCCTCCTGAGCCCGCCCCAGACGGTCGACCGGCCCGGCCGCGCGACGTTTCCGACGGTTTGATCATGCCTGTTCCGGACCGCCCACGGCCGAATGTCCCACCGGATGCAGGCCGGCGCGTGAACCGCGGCCGCCGGGCCTCCGCCCTCCTGCCCGCCGGAGCGGTGCTGGCGCTGCTCGCCGCCTGCACGCAGAGCGGTGATTTCGGCCGGCCCCGGACCGGGGTCTGGAACGGGCTGATCGACACCACGGGCAGCTTCTCGGCGCGGGATCGCGGCCGCCTGATCCTCGATTCCGGCCTCACCGACGACGAGCAGGCCCTGCGCGACCGCGCCTGGCGGTTCGTGCAGCCGGCCAGCACCTTCTCGGCCTTCCACGATGCGCTGCTCGGACTGGCCAGCGCGCACGCGACGCCGACCTGGCGGTTCGACGAGGTCGGCGCCTATTACGACACCCTGACCGCGGAAGCATCGCGCTCGCCGGTCTCCCGCTACCGCCAGCTCGCCGACGACGCCACGGCCGATGGCCGGCTGATCCCGATCTTCACGGCGCTCGCCGCGCGGGTGATCGACGCGGATGCCGCGCGGCTGCGCAGCCTGCCCTTCGCCAAGACCCTGGACAATGCCGACATCCGCCAGGCCGCGCAGCATGTCGCCGAGAACCGGTGCCTGATCGCCTGGGTGCGGATCGAGAGCGGCCTGCGGCTCGCCCGCTACCGCTACGCCCTGGAGCACCTCTTCGCCGCGGCCCCGGCCAAGGAATCGGTCTCGGCCGAGCGCGCCATCGCCATGCTCGCCGCCCGCCGCAACCTCCTCCAGCCGCTGCTCCCGGCGGATGCCGCAGCCCGCTGCGGCCTCGAAGCCGCCATCGCGCCGGTCGCCGCGGCTCCGCCGCTCGTCGTCAAAGACTGACCGGAGCCGGCGTTACCGCCCCGCAGGCTTGCCGCTGGCGTCCTTGCCGGCGGGCTCGTCCGTCGGCGTGTCGGTGGTGCAGGAGACGGACTGGACCGCGGCGTTGGCACCGGGCCGCTGGCTCGGCAGACCCGCGATCACCCGGACGACCACGAAGCCCCGATTGTCCGGCGCGACGATGCGCACGTCGCGGCTCGGATCGTTCTCGTCGTCGTCGGCCAGCGCCTCGTCGTACTGGGCGCGGGTAAGGATCACGAGGTCGAGGGCGCCACGCACCGCGGCCTGGTCGGTCACTGCGTAGAAGGCGCCGCGGCGGGCATGGGCCGCGAGCGACAGCGACAGCGGCCCGGTTCGCGCGGAGACGCGCATCGGCCCGTCGGCGAGATCGTAGGCGCAGACGCCCACCGCCACGGCCGGGTCCGGGATCGGCAGCCACGCCTCGGGCGGGGAGGGCTCGTCACCGGTGGCGATGGTGTAGATCGGCTGCGGGTGGTCCAGATTCTCGCTGGTCCGGGCGCGCGAGACGGCATCCTTCTCGGACAGGACCGGGATCGCCAGCACCGCGGCGATGTGCACGATCCCGGCGAGCACCAGGCCGATCAGCGTGGCGTAGACGAAGCGCAGGCTCACGAGGCGCATCCCAGGCGGGTGATGGCCGGCACCGAATCCCGATCGAGCGAGCCGACGCTGGCGGCAACCGGGGTATCGTAGAGCCGCAGCGCCAGACGCACCGGGCCGCTGTCGCGCGGGCTCGGCAGCCAGTTGCCGGGTTGGACGTCGGGGGCGAGCACCACCGAGAACCGCCCGTCGGCCCCACGCAGCACCTCGGTCGAGGTGAAGCCCTCACGCACGGCCGGGCGGCCGGGATCACGCGGGCCGCGACCGGCGACCGTGAGGGTCCAGGCCCGGGCCGGGGGCGTGCCGCCGCCGACGCGGTAGCTGCAGGTGGCGTCGAGCGCCTGGCCCTGGTCGTCCACCGAAGCGGTCAGCAGCAGGCCCTCACCCACCGCCAGGGGGATCTCGCCCCGGCGGGCGTTGACCGCCCGCGTATAGGGATCGGCATTGGCCGCCCCGGCCTTGGGCCACGCCGTCCAGGCGCCGACCTGAACGCCGCCGAACGGGTAGCCGCCGCGGGTCGCCCAGTCGGCGCTGGCGAGGCCGAGCACCCCGCCGAGCCCTAGCGCATAGACGGCCAGGCCGGCGACCGAGCTCTTGCGCCAGAGATGGGCGAGGAAGCGGCCGGCGCCGCCGAGGGACCGGACCTTCGACGCGGGTCGATCGTCTCCGGCCGCGGCGCTGCGGCCGGGGCCTCCGGGAATCGCGAGCCTCATCGGATCACCGCAGCTCGATGCGGCCGCCGACGGATCGGGTGCCCTCGGCCACCTCCCGCGGCTGCGCCGAGGGGGCCGCGGCCCGGTCGCCCGGTTTCCGGTCGGTCTTCTGCGTGGCCTTGTCGGCGCCGCCGGCATCCGGCCGCGCCTCGCCGGCGGGGGCGCGCTCGACCGTGCGGAACAGGCCGTTGAGCCCGCCGATCACCTCGAAGGAGCGGCGCGAGAGCTTGCCGTAGGCGCTGGCATTGGGGTCGAGCGGGGCGGTGGGCCCGCCGGACGCCTGCTGCTGGGCGGCGCGGGGATTGTCCTTCAGGCCGGGCAGGCCCTTGATCTCGATCCCCTGATGGGCCGGCTCCATCACGTCGTGCCAGAGCTGCGCCGGGAGCGAGCCGCCGGTGAGCTTGTTGGTCGAGGTGTGGTCGTCGTTCCCGAACCAGACCGCGCCGACGTAATTGCCGGTGTAGCCGACGAACCAGGCATCCCGGTAGGCATTGGTGGTGCCCGACTTGCCGGCGACCTTCACGCCTTCCAGCTGTGCGCGCTTGCCGGTGCCCTCCTCGACGACCTTGTTGAGCATGAAGTTCATGTCGGCCACCACCTGGGGCGACAGAACCCGATCCGGCGGCTCGTCGGCGTGGCGGTAGATCACCTCGCCCGACGAGTTCTTCACCTCCATGGCCGCATACGGCTTGGCCTTGAAGCCGCCATTGGCGAACACCGCGTAGCCGGCCGCCTGGTCGATCACCGTCACCTCGTCCGAGCCGATCGGCATCGAGACGGTGTCGATCAGGTTCGAGGTGATGCCCATCCGGTGGGCGGTCTCGATGATCTTGGCGCGGCCGGCCTTGGCGGCCCGGGCCTCGTGGCTGATGCCCATGGCCTTGCCGAGCGCGATCGAGATCTTGATCGGGATCGTGTTGATCGACTTCGCCACCGCGAGCCACATCGGCACCCGGCCGGCATAGGACCGGCCGTAATTCTGCGGGCACCAATTGCCGATGCAGACCGGGCTATCGACCACCACGGTCTCGGGCTTGTAGAGGCCCGAGGCGAGGGCGGCGGAATACACGTAGGGCTTGAATGAGGAGCCGGGCTGACGCAGCGCGTCGGTGGCGCGGTTGAACTGGCTCTCGCCGTAATCGGCGCCGCCGACCATGGCGCGCAACGCCCCGTCCGGGTCGAGGATGACCATGGCGGCCTCGTCCACGTCGAAGGCGTCGCCGGACTTGCGCAGGATGTCGGCGACCACGTCGTCGGCCCGCTTCTGGATCGCGAGGTCCAGGGGCGTCTTCACGGTGAGCACCCGGTCGCTGCGGAGCTTGCCCGCATCGGCCATGCCCTTGATCTCGCCGAAGGCCCAATCGAGGTAGTAATCGGCGGTGATGTCCCGGGTGCGGGTAACGGGCGTGGCCGGGTTGCGCAGCGCCGTCTGGATCTGGCCCTCGGTGACGAAGCCGGCCTCGACCATGTTGTGCAGCACGTCGGCCGCGCGGGCGCGGGCGGCGGGCAGGTTGACGTGCGGCGCGTATTTCGTCGGCGCCTTGAACAGGCCGGCCAGCATGGCCGCCTCGGCCAGGCTGATGTCCTTGAGCGGCTTGCCGAAATAGTAATCCGCCGCCGCCACGGCGCCGAAGGTGCCGCCGCCCATATAGGCCCGGTCGAGATAGAGCTTCAGGATCTCGTTCTTGGTCAGGTGGCTCTCCAGCCACAGGGCCAGGAACGCCTCGTTGATTTTTCTTTCGAGCGAGCGCTCGTTCGTCAAAAAGAGATTCTTGGCGAGCTGCTGGGTGATCGAGGAGCCGCCCTGGGTGTTGCCGCCGCCGCGCGAGTTGTTCACCAGCGCCCGCAGGGTGCCGATCGGGTCGATGCCCCAATGCTCGTAGAAGCGCCGGTCCTCAGTGGAGACCAGCGCCTTGATCATGATGTCGGGAAACTCGTCGAGCTTGAGCGAGTCGTCGTGCTTGATGCCCCGCCGCCCGACCTCCGTGCCGTAGCGGTCGAGGAAGGTCACCGCGAGGTCCTGCTGCTTCAGCCAGTTCTCGCTGGTCAGCTGGAAGGCGGGCTGCGCGAAGGCCAGCAGCAGCACCGCGCCGCCGGCGCCGAGGGTGACGGCCTCGCTGGTCAGGTCGAGGGCGAACCGCTTCCAGCCATGCACCGCGAACCGGCTCATGACCCGCTGGTAGCGCTCGTAGGCCGCGCCGGTGGACCGCCCACTGTCGTACAGGCCGGCATTGACCCAGGCATCGAACGCCAGGGCGGCGCGCTCGATGCGGATCTTGATCTCGGTGAGCGTCGGCAGGCGCACGTTGTCGGACCCGGCTTGTCGAGCGCCTCTGCGGCGGATCTTGGCGGCGAAGGATCGAGCGCCCGCGCCGCGGGCCAGGATCCCGCGGCCGAGACACCACGCGGCGTGCCCTTCCTTAGCAGGATCCGGAACGGTCGGCGAGGCTCTGCGCGGTCTCGTGATTCGCCGCAGGCCGGGCCGCTTGCCCCGCGGCGTCGGCTCGGGCAGAGACACGCTCTTCCCGATCGTGAGATTGACCGATGTCCAAGCTCGAGGCGCTGCGCCGCGGGGTCGCCGAGCCGTTCTGGCGGACCAAGACCCTCGAAGCCATGACGCCGTCCGAGTGGGAGAGCCTGTGCGACGGGTGCGGTCGCTGCTGCCTGATCAAGCTCGAGGACGACGAGACCGGCGAAGTCCACCACACCGATATCGGCTGCACCCTGCTCGACGGCCTGACCTGCCGGTGCCGCGACTATGCCCGGCGCCAGAAGCGCGTGCCCGATTGCGTCCGCCTGACCCCGGAGGCGGTGCGCACCATCCCCTGGCTGCCGCCGACCTGCGCCTATCGCCTCATCCGGGACGGCGAGCCGCTCTATCCGTGGCATCCCCTGGTCTCGGGCCGCGCCTCCAGCGTGCACGAGGCCGGCATCTCCATCCGGGGCCGGCTCGCCGGCAACGAGGAGGAATTTTCGGACGACGAGCTTCCGGACCGGATCGTGGCCTGGCCGGGAGCGGATCCGGACGCGCCGTGATCCTCAGGCGAGCCCGGCCCGGCGGCCGAGCAGCCGGCCGCCCGCGAGGCCGTTGAGCCCGATCACCCCGACGACCGCGACCGCGTGGATCAGCAGATCCACCGCGGTGGCATCATGCGGATGGAACGGCATCAGCAGCGTCGCGGCCGCAGCCGCGGCGGCGAGGCCGCCCAGGGCCGCCGTCAGGTTCGGCCGGAGCGGGCAGGCGCGGCGCAGCATGACGACGATCAGCACCGAGAGCGGCACCGAGACGCAGACCAGGAAGCTGAAGCAGCCGGCGACCTCTTCCGGATGCGGCTGGCCGGTGCCGGGGGCGATCCAGTCGCGCAGGCAGCCGAACCCGCTCGCCCCGATCCAGAGGGCCAGCGGCGGCAGCGGCAGCAGCGCCCAGAGCTTGGAGCGGCCCGGCACGCTGGTCGCGAAAGCCGCGAAGGCCGCGCTCGCGGCGGTCAGCGCCGCGCCCAGCGCCGCGCAGGCGAGATCCGGCACGCCCATGCGCAGCATGAAGCCGCTGGTGTCGATCCGGCTCGCCAGGATCAGCCCGATGAGCAGGGCCGCGCCGAGCCACAGACCGGCGCGAAGAGCGGGAGAAGGCAGCGGCCGGACCGGCTCCAGGTTGCCGGCGAGTTCCTCGACGAGCCGCTCGTGACGGGCCAGATCGGCCATCAGCGCCGCTCCTGCATCAGGTTGGCGCGCAGGGCCTTCAGGGCCCGGTGCAGGTTGACCTTGAGGGCGCCCTTGCTGCGCCCGGTGAGGGCGGCGGTCTCGTCCAGCGACAGCTCGCGCAGGCCGAGATGTTCCACGGCCTGCCGCTGACCGTCCGGCAGGGACGCGACCGCGCGCGCCAGGGCGGCGGCGCGGTCGCGCGCCTCGAGACCCTGGCCGGGCTCGGGGCCGGGATCGGCCTCGGCCTCGTAGGCGAGGGGGTCGTGAACCTCCCGCGGCCGCCGGCCGGCCCGGCGCAGGCGGTCGATCGCCCGGCGCTGGGTGATGGCGCGCAGCCACGGCAGGAACGGCCGTGCCGGATCGTAGCTGGCGCGCGCCCGATGCACGGTCATCAGCGTGTCCTGGACGACGTCGTCCACGGCCTCGCCGCGCACGCCCTGCGCCCGGGCGATCGCCGAGACGACGGGCAGGCAGGCCTTCAGCAGGGCGCGATACGCGGCCGCGTCGCCACCCTGCGCGGCCGCCATCATGGCGGCCAGTTCCCCTTCGAGCGCCATGCGGGCCCCGCCGCCGATCCGTTCCCCGGCCTGCATCGAGTCTAGCCCGGGGTTGGCGTCCGGCGCCAGCACCCATCCGCCCCCCGCCAAGCCACCCGCCAAGCCACCCGACATGGACAGCATCATCGCAGCCCCCCCGCGACAGCGGCGGGGCGCTCGTCGAGGCGGGCCGCGCCCAGGATGCGGCCATCCTCCGCCTGCAGAAGCAGGGCCGCCGTCTCGCCGGCGGGCGCGGCGGCCTCGACGGTCGCGGCGGCGCCGGACCAGGGGCCGAGATCCTGGATCGCCCGGACGACGTTGGCCTGCTCGAGGGTGCGCCCGGCATTCTCGCCGCGCAGGACCCGGCTGGTGTGGCTCGGGTCGAAGCCGATCAGCAGGACCCGGCCGGCGCCGCGGCCCGCCCCGACCCGGGCGGTGAGGCGGCCGCCGTCACGCGCCAGCGTCACCGGGACCGACGTCCCGGCGCTCCGCGCCTGCGCGATTGCCGACCGCAGCGCGGCCTCGTCCGACCCGACGAGGCCCGCCTGGCCGTCGATCACCGCCTGTGGCGTGTAGCTCGGGCCGCCGAACCGGGCGGCGTAGTCGTTCTGTCGGGCGGTGGCGGCCGGCAGCGAATAGGGGTCGCGCCAGTCGAGATGGTTCCAGTAGGTGACGTGGAAGGCCAGCGGCAGCACCTCCGCACCTTCATGGGCGAGCCGGCCGATCAGCGCCTCCGCGGGCGGGCAAGACGAGCAGCTCTGCGAGGTGAACAGCTCGACGACGACGGGGCGCTCCAGCGATACGGCCGGGCGCACGGCGGCGAGCATCAGGGCAGCGGAGATCAACGCGACGCTTTTCATGGCCGGGCCTCCCGACACCGGCGGAGAGTGCCGGCGCGTGACCGATCTTTCGGCCGGATGCCGGCGCCGGTTACGCCCGATCGGATCCGTCGAGCTCGAACCGATCCACGTCCCGCAGCAGCTCGACGAAGGCGGCGGCACCGTGATCAAGCGCGGTCCGGCCGGCCGACGCGGAGCCCAAGCGGGCGTCGCCCATGGCTCCGGAGGGGTGCAGGTCGCCGGCCTTCCAGGCGAAAGCGGCGGGCCGGCCGGCGCGCAGATGGGTGAAATCCCGGACCATGGCGCGATTGCGCGGCGGGAAATCGGCGATCCGGTCTGTCCGCACCAGATCCGGCCGCAGGGCCAGCATCAAAGCGGTCTCGACGCCGCCGGCATGGATGCCGTACGCGATCTCGTCGGCGGGAAACAGTCCGTCCGGATAGCCGAACCGGGCCCAGGATGTCGTGACCGCGACGAGGCCGTACTGCGCCCGCAGGTCGCCGGCCACGAGATCGATCAGGGCGCTGTTGCCGCCATGGCTCGTGACGATCACCAGCTTGCGGCACCCGGCGCGCCGGATCGCGGCGCCGATCCCGATCCAGGCCGCCAGGGCCGTCCCGGTATCGAGCGAGAGCGTGCCCGGAAAGGCATCGTGCTCGTCGGATTTGCCGATGGTCTGGACCGGCAGCAGCAGAACGTCGAGGTCGTCAGGGACCAGCGCGCGGACGCGGGCGAGGTAGCCCTCGGCGATGATCGCGTCCGTGCCGAGCGGCAGGTGCGGGCCGTGCTGCTCGATGGCGGCCACCGGCAGCACCGCAACGGCGCGCCGCATTTCGCGCCGCGCCAGATCGTCCGTGGTCAGATCGGACCAGAGCCGCGCCACCATGATCCTGGCCTGGACCTTCCCTCGAAACCACCGTTCGGCGCTGGTTGCCGACGGCGATCTATACCGCCCGAGCGCCCCGCGTCGAATGCCGGTCGACCGATCTGGAGCCGGTCAGGCGAAGAGGGCGTCGATGTCGTTCTGAGACGGGGTTTCCTCGAGGGCCTGGGGACCGTTGAGGAGCAGGTTCTCGGCGCGGGCGCGGCGGGCCAGCTCCGCCGGATCGGTGGAGGTGGCATCGCGGGCCTTCACGGCGCCCACGAAGCGGGCGAGCCGCTGCTCGAACAACCGCAGGGCCTCGACCACCTTGGCGATGCGCTGGCCGGTGATGTCCTGGAACGCGCAGGCCTCGAAGATCGTGTTGATTCGCTCCTCGACCGCATCCCGGTAGCCCGGCCCGTCCGGGAGGCTCAGCATCGCCTCCGCGGCCTCCATGATCGTATTGGTCGCCCCGGCCGTGGCCTCGACGACGCTGCCGAGCTCCTCATGGGCCATGGGGATCCGGTCGCGGCTCATCTCGTTCGCCCGGAGCGCGCCGATCTCCTCGCGCAGATGGGCGATGTAATCCGCGATCTCGATCAACTCGGAGATCACGGCGTGCGGCTCACGGAACCGCATATCGGGCTGGCGCGCGGCGGATGAAGCCATGCTCTCCTCCTGGGATCGGCGACCATCGATGCCGGCGGCATCGCTCTTGGGCGTCTTCCGGCGTGCCGAGGGCTTCGCCGGAGGGCGCGTGGGACGTGCCAGGGAACTCATTAGTTCCCGCAGACGGCCTCGATCTTGGATTTGAGCGTCGCCGCGTTGAAGGGCTTCACGATATAGTTGTTCACGCCGGCCTTTTTGGCCGCGATGACGTTTTCAGTCTTCGATTCGGCGGTGACCATGATGAACGGCGTGGTCCGCAGGTTCTCGTCCGCCCGCACGTGCCGGAGGAGCTCGTAGCCGGTCATCGGCTCCATGTTCCAGTCGGAGATGACCAGGCCGTACTTGCGGTCCTTGAGCCGCGCCAGTGCTGCCGTACCGTCAGACGCGTCGTCGACCTCCTCGAAGCCGAGTTGCTTCAGTAGATTCCGAATGATTCGGACCATCGTCTGGTAATCGTCGACAACGAGGATCGGCATGCTCAGATCGAGAGCCATAGACCAACTGCTCCGTATTGCCCGGCGGGAAGCCGCGGCGGCTCCCGGAAAGATGAACGCTTCACTAACGCCGCAAAATAGCCGCGCTGCACAGCATTTAAAATAGGGCACGCGCATTGCGAAGCCGTTAATCTGCAGGTGTGTCATTCGCGGCCGGCTCCTGCAATGTCGCAGCGCGGTCGCTTCGCTTGACCCTCCGGGCGGGTTTCGGCAGGGTCCGGCGGCGTCGGGCCTGACGCGGACAGCTCAGGCGCTTCCATCCGACCCTTCCGAGTCTCCGACCCCGAATCGATGGCCTCAGGCGACGAACCGGCCATGCGGCCCTTCACGATTTGCGGCGCGGACGCTCCGGTCCCGCCCGCCCTGTCCGGCGCGGTCGCGGCGATCGGCAATTTCGACGGCGTCCATCGCGGTCACCGGGTGCTGGTCGAGAACGTGCGCGCGGCGGCGCGCGAGGCCGGCCGGCCGGCGGCGGTGCTGACCTTCGAGCCGCATCCGCGCGCCTATTTCGCACCCGACGCGCCGATGTTCCGCCTGACCTCGCTGGCCGCGAAGGAGATCGTGTTCGCCCGTCTTGGCCTTGACGGGCTGATCGTGCGTCGCTTCGACGGCGCGCTGGCCGCCACGAGCGCGCGCGCCTTCGTGCTCGCGTTCCTCAAGGGCTCGCTCGGCCTGTCCGGGGTCGTGGTCGGCCACGATTTCCATTTCGGCCGTGGCCGCGAAGGCACGCCGGCAATCCTGGCGGAGCTCTGCCGCGAGGCGGGGCTCGGCTGCCGGATCGTGGAGCCGGTCGCCCTCGGGGGCGAGACGGAGCCGGTCTCGTCGAGCGCGATCCGCGCGGCCCTGGCCTCGGGCGACGTCGCCCGGGCCAACGCGCTGCTCGGCTATCGCTGGTTCGTCCTCGGCCAGGTCCGCCACGGCGACAAGCGCGGGCGCCAGCTCGGCTTCCCGACCGCCAACGTGATGCTGCCCGATTGCGGGCTGGCGCACGGTATCTACGCGGTGCGCGTGCGCCTCGGGCCGGGCGAGATCCGCGACGGGGTCGCGAGCTACGGGCGCCGCCCGACCTTCGACGACGGCGCGCCGCTGCTGGAAGTCTACCTGTTCGATTTCGCGGGCGACCTCTACGGGCGGGAGATCGCGGTCGAATGCGTCGGCTACATCCGCGGCGAGGAGCGGTTCGACAGCGCCGAGGCGCTGATCGCGCGCATGCATATCGACGCCGACACGGCCCGGTCCCTGCTGGCCGCCGACCGGACCCCATCGATGCTCGCCTGATTCTCCGATCGCGTGAGATGATGTAGAAGGCGGGCTTGATCAGGAGGCGGATGTGCTGGGTCGCTACGAGCGTGGACAGAACGGCGAGGCGGTCGTCGAGTACGGGGACGGCACCATGCGGGTGGTCAAGCCGGGCAGCTTCGTGCGCTGCGCGGTCACCGGCGAGTCGATCCCGCTGGACGGGTTGCGCTACTGGAGCGCCACGCGGCAGGAAGCCTACGTGTCGCCCGAGGCGATCATGAAACGCCTCAAGGAAACCGGACGTCCGTAGCCTCTGGCAGCGCCTGCCGGATCTGGCGGCGCAGCGCCTCCGGATCACCCGGCACGAGGCGCACGCGCAGCACGTCGACCCGGGCCGCGAAGGCGGCGGGCAGCCGCACGGCATCCTTCTCGGTGGTCACGAGATCCGCACCGAGCCGGGCCGCCTCCGCGGCGAGCGCGGCGAAATCCGCGTCACGATAGGGGTGATGATCCGGGAAGGGCCGCTCGGCCGCGATCACGGCGCCGGTCCCGCGCAGGGTCGCGAAAAACTTTTCGGGCCGGCCGATCCCCGCGAAGGCCAGGCAGCGCCGGCCGGCGAAACCGGCGCCCTCCGGGATCAGCTGCGCCCGATGGACCGGCACCCCGCGGCGCGCCGCGATTTCTGCAACCCCCGCGCCTTGCGCGCCGTCGCCGACGAGGATCAGGCCCGCGACATGGGGCCATTGCCGCGCGAGCGGCGCGCGCAGGGGACCGGCCGGGAACGGGCGGCCGTTGCCGATGCCGCCGCCGCCATCGACCACCGCCCAGGCGAGATCCTTGGCGAGCGACGGGTTCTGCAGCCCGTCATCCATGACGATCACGTCGGCGCCGAGGCTCCGGCACAGCGCCGCCCCGGCCGGGCGGTCCCGGGCTACGATTGTCGGCGCGTGGCGGGCGAGGAACAGCGGCTCGTCGCCGACATCCGCGGCGGCATGACCGTCGGGATCGACCCGGACCGGTCCGGCGAGACGCCCGCCATAGCCCCGGGACAGGAAGGCCGGTTTCCGGCCGAGCTCCGTGAGCAGGGCGGCGACCGCGATCGCGGCGGGCGTCTTGCCGGCCCCGCCGAGGGTGAAGTTTCCCAGGCACAGGACCGGGCAGCCGGCTCTGGCGCCGGGCCGATCCATGCGCCGGGCGGTGAGCGCGCCGTAGGCCGCGCCGAGGGGTGCGAGGCACCGCGCGGCCGGGTGGTCGGCCCCCGCCGCCCAGAAGCGCGGTGGCCGCATCAGGCCCGCGCGAGCGGCCGCGCGAGATCGCCTCGGTCGAGCCGCTGAAGCTTCATCTGCGCCACGAAGGGTTCGAGCACCGCGAGCGTGCGCCCGACCGCCCCCTCGAACGGCCGCAGCGCCCCCGGGCCGGCCTGGACCATGCCGGCGAGACGCCTCGGATCGCCCAGCACTTCGCCGACCATGGCGGCCAGCTCGACGCCGTCCTTGACCGGCAGGGCGGCGCCGGCCCGGTCGAGGGCGCGATAGACCGCGTCGAAATTGTCCGTGTGCGGCCCGTGCAAGATCGCGGTGTCGAGGCGGACCGGCTCGATCGGGTTCTGGCCGCCATGCGGGACGAGCGAGCCGCCGAGGAAGGCCAGCGGTGCGAGCCGGTAGAACAGGCCCAGCTCGCCGATCGTGTCGGCGACGTAGATCTCCACGGACGGATGGGGCCGACCGCCGCTGGAGCGTCTGGCGCTGCGCAGATTGTAGGCCGCCGCGGCTTCGGCCGCTTCGGCGCCGCGGCTCGGATGGCGGGGGGCGAGGATCGTCAAGAGCTTCGGAAACTGCGCCTTCAGCACCGCATGGGCGTAGGCCACCATGCTGTCCTCGCCCGGATGGGTGCTCGCCGCGACCCAGACCGGCCGGCCGGCGATCATGCCCTCCAGATAGGCGCGTTGCTGCGGATCGACCGGCGGGACCTGGGCGTCGAATTTCAGGTTGCCGGTGATGCTGACCCGGGGCGCGCCGAGCTTGGCGTAGCGCGCGCCGTCCTCCTGGGTCTGCGTCAGGCAGACCGCGATCCGCGACAGCAGCGCCTTGGCGGTGCGCGGGCAGCGCTCCCAGCCCTTGAACGACCGCTCCGACATCCGGCCGTTGACCAGGATGAGCGGGATCTCGCGGGCGTCCAGCTCCAGGATCGTGTTCGGCCAGATCTCCGACTCGGCAACGATGGCGAGGTTCGGCTGCCAATGGGCGAGGAACCGGGCGACCCAGCGCGGCGCGTCGAGCGGCACGTATTGGTGCACCGCCCCGGGCGGCAGGCGGCCCCGGATCAGCTCGGCGGCCGAGCGGGTGCCGGTGGTCACCAGCACCGAGAAGCCCCGGGCGATCATGCCCTCCACCAGACCGATCAGCGACAGGACCTCGCCGACGCTGGCGCCGTGCATCCAGGCGAGCGGCCCGACCGGGCGGGCCCGGCCGGGCAGGCCGCGCCGCTCGGGCAGCCGCAGCGGATCCTCCTTGCCGCGATGGGCACGCCAGGCGAGGAGGCCGGCCAGAGCGGGCTCGCCGACCCACAGGCCGGCACGGTAGACCTGCAACGGCAGGGTCACGGACGGGAGCTTCACGCGGATTCTCCGACCGGATCGACGGCCGCGGCCGGCGGCGTGCTGCGATAGAGCGCTGCGCGGTCGGCACGTCCCACCAGCGCGTAGGCGCGGGCATGGACCCGGTTCATCTCGGCTTCGAGGCGCCGCCGCAGCGCCTCGAACTCATCGCCGGCGCAATCGCGGGCGACGTAGATCGGCTCCCCCAGCACAACCGCGCCCCGCCCGAACGGCAATCCGAGACAGGCCCGGTCCCAGGATTTGAAGCGCAGGTGCCGGCTCGTCACCACGGCGGCCGGGACGATCGGCCGGCCCGAGAAGCGTGCCAGCGTCAGGATCCCGGCATCGCAGCGGCGTGAGACCTTCGGCACGTCCGCGCTGAAGGCGACGGACTCGCCGGCCTTGAGGGCCCGCAGCATCGCCCGCAACCCCTCGGCCCCGCCCTTGGCGCGGGTATCGGTCGCCCGGTCCCGGCCCCGGGCGCCGGAGGCCCGGATCACCCGCACGCCGAGGTGCTCCAGCGCGATCGTGTTGATGTTGCCGTCCGGGCTCTTCGAGATGATCGTGGCCACCCGGTCGCTCGGCCGGCGCATGAACGGCATCATGATGTGCTGCCCGTGCCACATCCCGGCGATGAGCGGCACCTGCGCGTCGATCCACCCATCCGCGGCACCGGGGCCGGCCGCATCGGCATGGACTTCGAAGCGATTCGTGGCCTGCACGAGCCGCAGATACCCGGCCGCCAGGCGCCCGAGGACGCGCTGAACGGCGGGATGGCGAAGGATGCGCTTGCCGAGACTCATGAGACGCTTGTGGCAGCCGGAGCGGCGCAGCCCGAACGGACCGGGCGGGGATTCGTCCGCCCACGGTCTAGTCCCCTGGCCCGAGCCAACGCAACTCGCGCGCCGCCAGGGATAGCGAATCGTCCCTTCGTCGTGCGCCCGCTCCGCGGAAGCTCGACCCGCGTCCAACAAAAGATCGAACCCTCCTTGTTTAGATACGTTCCAAACTATAGATTGGAATTCATCTAAACAGGAGTGCGAGCCCATGGCAGCAGCCCTCGATACAGCGGCCGAGGTCGCCGAAGCCCGGCGTGTCTTCGCCTTGCGCTATGTGCAGCCCGGGCTTGCGGGCCTGATCGACGGATCCGTCTCGACCCTGGCGCCGATCTTCGCGGCGGCCTTCGCCACCGGCCATAACGGCGCGACCTTCCTGGTCGGGCTCGCGGCCTCCGTCGGGGCGGGCATCAGCATGGGCTTCACGGAGGCGCTGTCGGATGACGGCAGCGTCACCGGGCGGGGGGATCCCTGGATGCGTGGCCTGGTCTGCGGCGTGATGACGACGCTCGGCGGCCTCGGACATACGTTGCCCTACGCGATCCCGGACCAGCTCCCGCCGGGCTGGCCGGATCCGTTCCTCCTCGCCACCAGCCTCGCCGTCCTGGTGGTGATCGTCGAGCTGGTCGCGATCGCGGCGATCCGCACGCGCTTCATGGCGACGCCGTTCTGGCGCGCGGCGCTGCAGGTGATGCTCGGGGGCGCGCTGGTGCTCGCCGCCGGGATGCTGATCGGCAGCGCTTGACGCGGGGCCTCGCGACCGCGATGCGGGGCGCGTCCCTGCCCCTCTCGAGCGTTGATCGTCGGCCTTGACCTTCCGCCTGGCCCATCTGAGTGACCCGCATGTCGGCCCGCTGGGCCGCGTGCGTTTGCACCAGCTCATCGGCAAGCGCGCCACCGGCTACGCCAACTGGCGGCGGGGCCGGTCGCGCAGCCACGACATGACCGTGCTCGAGACCCTGGTGGCGGATCTGAAGCAGCAGGGGGCCGCGCATGTCGCCTGCACGGGCGACCTGTGCAACATCGGCCTGCCGAGCGAGTGGGAGACCGCGCGCACATTCCTCGAAGCGCTGGGCTCGCCCGAGACGGTGAGCTTCGTCCCCGGCAATCACGACGCCTATGTCCGCGGCTCCCTGGAAGGCCTGCTGGCGGCCTGCAGCGGCTATACCGGCGACGATTCGGGCTCGTCCGGCCGGTTTCCCTATCTGCGGCGGCGTGGGCCTGTGGCGCTGGTCGGCCTGTCGAGCGCCATCCCGACGAAGCCCTTCGTGGCGACCGGCCGGCTCGGCCCGCCGCAGCTCGCGGCCGCCGAATCCCTGCTGCGGGCCTTGGCCACGGAGCCCGGAAAGCCGTTCCGGGTGGTGATGATCCACCACCCGCCGCAGCCGGGGGGCGCGTCATCGGGGCGCGAGCTCAAGGATGCCGCCGCCTTCACGGCGATGATCGCGCGCGCCGGGGCCGAGCTGATCCTGCATGGCCACAACCACACCACCACCAGCGCCCTGGTCCCGGGACCGGACGGACGCTTCGTGCCGGTGATCGGCGCGCCCTCGGCATCGGCGCGGCCGGACGGGCATGGCGGCCTGGCGGCACGCCGCGCCTCCTACCTGCTCTACGAGATCACTCGGAATGGTGCCGGCTACGCGGTGACTGCGCGACGGCGGGGCCTCGATGCGGGCGGAACCGTCTGCGACCTCGGACCGATCGCCCTCGACTGACGTCCGCGTCCCTGAGCGCCGTCCGTTCCGAGGCCGGCCGCACCCGTTCGGGGGCCGGCCTCGGCGCGGGATTCAATTGCTCGCGGAGGCGAGTTCGGCCCGTTGCTGCTGGCTGATGCTGGCTTCGTAGCGCTCGGCCTGAAGGCGGGTCAGGCCGCTGATCAACGCGAGAGTCCCGCGATAGACAGTGTAGGTGCCGTCGTGAGTCGGCTTGACGCGAATCATCTCTGCCATGGAAGCCTGCCTTGTGCTGGAGGTTGCCTGTCTTCGTCGGAGGAGAGCGATCCTTCTGCTGGTCTGGCCGGTCGAACGCGCGAACAGTGACGAGGTTATCAATCGATCTATGTCTGGCAAGGGTCGGCTACGGCGAAATGCTTAGCGGCTTCTGCTGCAGTGCGGGAAACCGTTGCCATCGCTCGCGATCGATGCGTGCTTAAAAATGCGGCCGGTCCGTTGCATACAGAATAAGGTGACGCCGGACCGTGCCGCGGCCCCGCGCGACACGAATCAAAAGCGAATCCCGCCCCCGCAGGGCTCGGCGAAGGGACCTCTCATGCAGCTCTGGCGTCTGACCGCGACCGACCTCTCGGCCCTGATCCGCACCGGCCAGGTTTCGGCCCGGGAGGTTGCGCAATCCGCCCTCGGTCGGCTCGATGCGGTCAACGGCCGGATCAACGCCGTGGTCGAGCATCGCCCCGAGGAGGTGCTGGCGCAGGCCGACGCGGTCGATGCCGCCCGCGCCCGCGGTGACGCCCTGGGGCCGCTCGCCGGCGTGCCCGTGACGATCAAGGTCAATGTCGACCAGCGCGGCTTCGCGACCACGAACGGGCTGCGCCTCCAGCGCGACCTCGTGGCGGCCGACGACAACCCCGTTGTGGCCAACCTGCGCCGGGCCGGGGCGGTGCTGCTCGGGCGCACCAACACGCCGGCCTTCTCGCTGCGGTGGTTCACCACCAACCTGCTGCACGGGGAGACCAAGAACCCGCGCGATCCGGCGCTGACGCCCGGGGGCTCGTCCGGGGGCGCGGGCGCCGCGGTGGCCGCCGGGATCGGGGCGATCGCCCACGGGACCGACATCGCCGGCTCGGTGCGCTATCCGGCCTATGCCTGCGGCGTGCACGGTCTGCGTCCGAGCCTCGGCCGGATCCCGGCCTGGAACGCCTCGTCGCCCGAGCGCGGAATCGGGCCGCAGCTCATGGCGGTGTCGGGCCCGCTCGCCCGCAGCATCGCGGATCTGCGTCTCGGCCTCCACGCGATGGCGGCCGCCGACCCGCGCGACCCGTGGTGGGTGCCGGCGCCGCTGGACGGTCCCGCGGTACCGTGCCGGGCGGCCCTGTGCGTGCGGCCCGGGGGCCTCGCGGTCGTGCCGGAGGTCGAGGCCGCATTGCGCGAGGCGGCGCGCCGGCTGACCGAGGCCGGCTGGGCGGTCGAGGAGATCGCCGACACGCCGCCGATCCGCGAGGCCAGCGCGCTGCAGCTGCAGCTCTGGCTGGGCGACGGCTACGAAGCGGCCCGGGCGGCGGCCGACCGCGAGGGCGATCCGGCGGCCATCGATCTGCTCGAGTCTTTCCGCGGGCGGGCGGAGGCGATGGCGCCGGACGCCATCGCCAGGGCGCTCGTCCGCCGGGCGACGCTGGCCCGGGAATGGTCGCTGTTCCTCGCCGAGCATCCGGTGCTGCTGGTGCCGGTCTCCGCAGAGCTGCCGTTCCCGGACGGGCTCGACCGCACCGGCACGGCCGGGATCGAGCGCGCCTTCGAGGCGAACCTGCTGCAGGTGGGCCTGGCGCCGATCGGTGTGCCGGCGCTCACCGTCACCACCGGCCTCGTCGGGCGGACCCCCGTCGGCGTCCAGCTCGTGGCCGCCCGGTACCGGGAAGACCTGTGCCTGGCGGCGGGCGCCGCGATCGAGGCGGCCGGCGTGCCGGAAATGCCCGTCGATCCCGTCTGAGCCGACGCCGGTCGGCCGAGGGGAACCAGATTGAAATGGCCTCGCTTATACAACTGTTAGTTGTGCGAGGTCCCCATGTCCGTGATCGCCACCGCAGGCTGCGTCGGAAGTTCACTGGTCTGCGCGCTGACGGCCTCCTCGGGGCCGTTGCTGGCTCTGGCGGGCTTTTTCGGGGGCGGCACGGTCGGCGGCGTGATCGGCGCCGTGGCGATCGCGGCGCTGGGCTGGGGCCGGGCCTGATCTCAGCTGTGTCCGTGCGCCTCGGCCGCCTGGGCTAGGAAGGTCGGGACCCGGGTCCAGCGCAGGTCCGGGTAACGGTCATTGTCGAGGGGCGTGAGCCGGGCGCGGCCCTCGAACATGTCGCGCAGATACTGCATGCCCTGCCAGGGCGGGAACACCGCGCCCCGGCCGGGGGCGAGGGTCCGCGCGACGCGGATCATCAAGCCCAGCGAACCGAGCCCGCCGGCGCGCAGCGTCCGGTAGCGCCTGCCCCGCGCCGCGGTCGCCGCATCGGCGAGATCGCGGGCGCTGAGGCTGTCGCCGGCGATGCGCAGCCAGCGCGGGGTCGTGGGATCCAGGGCGGCCCGGGCCGTGAAGGCGGCGGTGTCGTCCTCGGTCGTGAAGTCGAGGATCTGGTCGGCACGGCCCCAGTACAGAACCCGGCGCGGGCGGTGGAGGATCAGCGGGGCCTGTCCGTCGAGCAGCTCCATGAACGCGCCGTTGAGCACCGACGTGGCCTGGATTGACGCCGCATCGAGGCGCGCCTGAAAGGCCCGACGCAGGTCGAGGTTGCGGTTCCCGCCCGGTGCGGTCTTGGCGTAGTCGATCGAGAAATCGGACGGGATGAAGCGCGGCACGCCAGCCCGGACGGCGCCTTCCAGGAGTGCGGTCTGCGCGTCGATGACGGTGGCGCTCAAGCCGTTCAACGCCGAGACCACGCAGGCGGACCCCGCGCAGGCGGCCTGCCAGCTGCCCGGACGGCCGGGGCCGGCCTCGACCACGCGGGCGCCCAGGGCGGTGAGCGGCCCGAGCCGGGCCTGATCCGTCCCGGGGCGGACGATGGCGGTGACGCTGGCGCCCTCACGCCGGAGCGCCCGCACGATCCGCAGGCCGAGATCGCCGGTGGCACCGGCAACCGCGATCGTCACGGGGGCCGGGCTCACGATCGGCCCGCCGCGCCGAGATCGGCGAGCAGGGCCGCGAAGAGCCGCGCCCGCTGAGGCAGCGTCTCGATCAGCACATGCTCGTCGAGGGTGTGGTAGCCCTGGCCGAGCGGCCCGAGGCCGTCGAGCGTCGGGATGCCGTTGGCGCCGGTGAAGTTGCCGTCCGAGCCGCCGCCGGCACTGCGGTGGGGCAGGGGCTGGCCGAGCGCCTCGCTCAAGGTCCGCGCCTGCTCGTAGAGAGCCATGCAGCCGGCATCGGGCTCCCAGACCGGCCGGGTGACACCCCGGGTCACGGCGAAGCGGACGCCGTCCTGCTCACCCGACAGGGCCAGCATCCGCTCGACGCCGCGGTCGAGATCGGCCTGGCGCTTGGCCATGCTCAGGGCCTGCCCGCGGCACAGGGTCGGGACGCAATTGACCCATTGCCCACCCGAGACGATCCCGGTGGAGAAGGTGCAATCCGCGTCCGACAGCCCGTCGATCGCCAGGATCATGCGCGCCATGGCGCGGATCGCCGAGCGGCCCTCGTGGGGCGCCGCGCCGGCATGGCTCGGGCGGCCGACGGCTTCGAGGTCGAAGCGCGCGATGGCGTAGCGGCCGGTGACGACGCCGTTGTCGGCTTGGCCGGGCTCGGGCACCAGCACAAAGGCGTGGCGGGCGGCCTCGGCCTCGATCAGGTCCCGGGTCGAGGGGCTGCCGACCTCCTCGTCGCCGGTGAACAGGACGGTTACCGGCAAAGGCGTCTCGATGCCGGCGGCCGTGAGGGCGCGGATCGCCGCGAGGGCGATCACGTTGCCGCCCTTCATGTCGAGGATGCCCGGCCCGTAGGCGCGGTTGCCCTCGATCCGCCAGGGCAGGCTCGCCAGGGTGCCGACCGGATGCACGGTATCGAGATGCCCGAGCACCAGGATGCCCGGCTGGTCACGGTGCCGATGGGGGAACCGCGCGCGCACGCAATCGCTCAGGCCCATCCGCCCCGGAATGGTCTCGACCGCGGCCCCGGCGGCCGCGAGGTCGCGGGCGGCCAGGCCCATCATGCGGTTGACCGCGGCGGCATCGTGGGTCGGGCTCTCGCATTCCACCCAGGGGCGCAACGTCGCCAGGATGGACTCCGCGTCGAACGGCAGGTCCGGGATCATCGGGCGCTCTCGACGGAAGACTCGGCGAAGGGATCGGCGAAGGGATCGGCGACCTTGGGCCAGTAGCGGCCCGAGCGCTTGGTGTAGGGGATCGCGCCGTAATCCGGCGGGACCGCGCCCGGCGCCGCGACGTAGCGGACCTCGCTCGCGATCGGCGCGAAGGCGGCGTAGAAATGCTGCATCGACTTCACCACCACGATCCGCTTGTCGTCGAGGGTCAGCCCCAATCCCGTGAAGGCGTCGGGCGCGAAGGCCTGCTGGCGGATATGGGTCAGCACCACGTGGATCCCGTCGGCCTCGACCCAGGCGGCGGGTCCGAGCCGGGCGCGGCCGCCGCTGAGGCCGCCCTGGCTGTGATCCTCCGAGAGGCCGCGCACGGTGATGCGCAGGTCCACCGGATCGCCCGAGGTGACGCCGCACTTGCCGCCGATGCGCAGCACGAAGGTCGCGCCGAGCCCCGCCTCGTGGCAGATCCCGACCGCGCCGGGATCCCAGATCAGACCGAGCGCCACGTCCCTGATGCCGCGTTCGGCCAGACGCGCCAGGATCGCGGTGTTGTCGGAGGGCGCGCCGGCGCCGGCATTGTCGGCGAAGTCGGCCAGCACCATCGGGCGCGGGTCGTCGGAGGCCAAAGCCGCGTCGATGCCGGCATCGATGCTGTCGCAGCGGCTCGCCGCCTCCTCGCGCATCGCCCAGACCTCCCGGGCGAGGTCGTCCGCCAGGGCCTGGGCCTTGGCGGCGTCGCCATCGGCAACGACCAGCATCTTCGCGCCGACATCCGGAACGTCGCCCCAGGGGAAGCCGTGCCCGAAGGAGACCGACAGGATGCCGTCCCGCCCCTCCAGCGCCTCCATCCGGCGCACGAAGCTCGCGACCGGCTCGCGGGTGGTGCGCCACATGTTGATCATCCGGCAATCGGCATAGGCCATCACGGGCCGGATGTCCTTGGCGACCGTGCGCATCACCAGCGGGTAGAGGTCGCGGGCGCGGTCGACGATGTCGGTGTGGGGGTATTCCTTGTAGATCACGATGACGTCGGCGCTCCGCCGCATCGCCTCGGTGAGGTGGCAGTGCAGGTCGAGCTCGACGCCGATCGTCGCGTCCGGGCCGACGATGGCGCGGACCCGCTCCAGGGTGTCGCCCTCGCAATCGTCATAGCCCTCGGCGACCATGGCGCCGTGCATGAACAGCAGCACGGCATCGACCGGCATGGCGGCCCGGAGGTCGTCGAGCAGCGCGTCGCGCAGCTCCTCGTAGACGGCGCGCAGGGTGATCCCGCCCGGCTGCGCGAAGGTCGAGAGGCTCTCGACGACCTTGTGCCCGTCCGCCTCGGCCAGCGCGCGCCAGGCCTTGAGACCGATATTGCTGAGGCGGGGCGCCGTCTTGGTGCCGTCGCGACGGGCATAATCGGCCAGGAAGGCCGCGCGGCCGGTGGGCAGCGGTGCGAAGGTGTTGGTCTCGGTGGCCAGTCCGGCGATGAAGATCTGCAAGGTTTTTCGGTCCTCGTCTTCGGCCGGCCGCCGGTCAGGCGGAGGCCGGGCTCAGCGTGATGATCGTCTCGGTGGCCGCCTCGACGGCGGCGCGGCCGTAGAGCATCGGCACATGGTCCCGGCGCCCCCAGATCGGGGCCAGGTCGGCGTAATGCGGGCTGCCCGGGTCCCCCGACTGGCCCGGCACGTTGATGAAGACCGATCGGTCCCAGTCGCCCACATCCACGACCATGCGGAACGAGGCGCCGTGGGTCAGCCGGAACGTGTCGGTCCGGTACTCCGCGTGCATGACTGATGCCGCGGCGCCCCCGACGGCCAAGGGACCGACATCCCAGGCCGAATCCGACCGCAGGGCCGAGAGCGGGTGGGCGAACAGGGCGTGGTGCATCCGGCCCCAGGACCAGGTCCCGGAATCCGGCCCCATCCGGGTGCGGCACTCCCGGAAGGCGGCGCCCAACGTCCCCGTCAGCAAGGCGTCGCGGGCGGCCGGATCGAGGCCAGATTCCAGCTGCTCGATCAGGCTCTGCGTGTCGCCGGGCGGCAGCAGGCGACGCGTTGCAGGATCGGGCACGAGGGCTTCGAGCAGGGCCGGGCGCAGATGCCGGACCCAGAACAGCTCGATCAGGGCCGCCGCCGCTGAATCCTCGTGCAGCGACCCGTCGAACGGCGTCAGCAGGGTGCGGGCCGCCTCGACGTCCACATCCGCCCCCTGGGGCAGCGCCCGCACCAGGGCGGCGAGACGCTGAGCCGGCTCCGAAACATCGTCGCCCTGGAGCGCGCGGGATTGGTCCAGCGTATGCCGGCTCTGGCCGTCCAGCACCGCGCGGATGCGCCGGGCGCGCCAGGGCTCCGCCCATTCGAAGCCGAGCTTGCAATCCTCGGCGGGAAAATCCGGCGGCAGGTTCATCTCGTTGGCGGTGGCGAGGTAGCCCTCCGGCGGGTCGATGCGACGGGGCAGGGCGCTCGGATCATGGAACCCGACCCAGTCATGGCGGCCGTCGCCGGGCACCGGCAGCAACCCGTCATGGGCCGGCCGCACCGGCGCTTTGCCGGCCATGAACCACGCGATCCGCCCGGTCACATCGGCGTAGAGTTGGTTGACCGAGGGCGCCGACCAATGGTGCAGGGCCTGGCCGAACGCCTCCGGGCTCGTGGCGCCGAGATAAGCGAGGCTGCCGAGATAGGCGGCAGCGCCCGGCTCGGACCAGACGGTGCGCAGCGCGAAGGCCCGGCCACCCGCCTCGCGGAGCACCGGACCGTGCCGGGTGAAGCCCAGCACCACGGTCTCGTCCGGCCCGCCGCGCACCGGGATTCTTTCGGTGACGCGCTGGATCGGCTCCCAACCGTCGCCGTACCGGTACCGATCGGGATCGGCCGGATCGGTCTCGCAAACAAAAAGATCCTCCTGGTCCATCGGCGCGATGGTCAGGCTGAAGGCGGAATGGCCGTTATGGCCGATGGAGATACCCGGCAGGGCGGGCTCGCCCGCCCCGATCACGTCGAGGCCCGGGGCGGTGAGATGGACGGCGTAGCGCAGCGACGGCTGCAGGTAGATCCGGTGCGGGTCGCTCGCCAGAATCGGGCGGCCGGTCTCGGTGCGGGCCGGCCCCACCACCCAGTTGTTCGAGCCCTCGACCGGCTCCTTCGGGGCGGAACGCGGGCCCCGCGTGACGGCGCCGTGGGCGTCGACCTTGGTCCAGTCCCAGGCCTCCGCGCGCGTGGCCGCCATCCGCTCTTGGGTGAACCCGACCGGGGCGGTGGCGAGACGGAAATCGTCGAGGAGGTCGTCCGGCCAGTCGGCGGCGTCGAGGCCATCTGGCAGCACGGGATCATGCGGCGGGCTGATGCGCTTGCGCAGGTCGTCGGCGGCGAGCCCGTCCTCGCGGGTCTCGGCCCGGGCGAGCACCCGGGCGCGGGCGACCTCGGACAGGACGTTGCGCACGAGCCCGTGGCTGCGGATCCGGACGACGTCCTCCGGGTGCCACCGGGCCGGGCGCGTCTCCGTCAGGGCGAATTCCGGCGGCCGCAAGTCCGGCCGCGTCTCGGTCAGCGCGACGAAGGCGTTGATCCCGTCCACGAAGGCGGTGACGATCGCCTGCGTATCCTGCGGCCTGTAGGCGGCCCACTCGGCCGCCATGTCCCCGCGATACAGGAACAGCCGCGCGGCGCGATCCTGCGCGAGGTAGCCCGGCCCGAAATCCGCCGCCAGCAGGCCGAGGCCGCGCTTGCGCCAGAGGTCGAGCTGCCACAGCCGGTCCCGGGCGGCGTTGAAGCCCTGGACCCGGAACGCGTCGAGCGCCGTCGCGGCGCGGATATGGGCCAGGCCCCAGCGGTCGACGCGGATCTCGGCCGGGCCTTCGAGACCGGGCAGCGCGTAGGCTGCCTCGCTCACAGGGCGACTTCGATGAGGTGCGGACCGGGTGTGTCCAGCCCGTGCCGGAACGCCGCGATGAAGTCCTCCAGCGTCTCGACACGGCGGCCCTCCACGCCGAAACCGCGGGCGAGGCTGACCCAATCGATGGCCGGATTGTCCAAGCTCAGCATGCCCAGCGCCTTCGGGCCGGGATTGTGCGCGCCGACATTGGCGAGCTCCGCCCGCAGGATCGCGTAGGAGCGGTTCGACCAGATCAGCGTCACCACGTCGAGGCGCTCGCGGGCCTGGGTCCAGAGGGCCTGGGCGGTGTAGAGCCCGCTGCCATCGGCCTGGAGATTGATCACCTTGCGGCCGGGGCAGGCGATGGCCGCCCCGGTGGCCATCGGGATGCCGAGCCCGATCGAGCCGCCGCTGAGCTGCAGCCAGGAATGCGGCGCCGCATCCCGAGTCAGGGCGAAGAAGTTGCGGCCCGTGGTGATCGACTCGTCGCAGATCACCGCGCCCTCCGGGATCAGCGCCCCGAGGACCTGACCGATCGCGTCCTGGTCGAGGGGGCCGGAGGCGGGGAGCTTCGGCCGCGGCCCGGCCGCGATGGGCTCGGCCGGCGGGGCGGCGACCGCCTCGGCCAGCCGCTCCAGCGCGTCGATCTGGTCCTCCTCGGGGGTGGCGAGGGTAATGGTCGCGCAGCCTTCCGGGGCGAGCAGGCTCGGCTTGCCCGGATAGGCGAAGAAGCCGACCGGCTGGGTCGCGCCGATCAGGATGATGTGGCGGAAGCCCTTCAGGGCCGCGATCGCCTGGTCGATCGGGTAGGGCAGGCGCTCGATCGGCACCGTGCCGGCGCCGCGGTCGATCCGGGCGTTCGAGGTCATGGCCATCAGCGTCGCGCCGGTCTTGCGCGCGATCCGGTCGGCGATCACCCGGCCCTCGCCCTGCACCGCCCGGTCGCCGAGATGGAGCAGCACCGGCTCGCCGCTGGCGAGCGCCGCCACGGCGGCCGCGATCGCCGAATCCTCGGCTCGCGCCCGCTCGGGGATCGGCGGCACCGGCGCGACGCCCGTGCCCGGGTCCCAGGCGGTGTTGGCCGGCAGGATCAGGGTCGCGACCTGCCCCGGCGCCGTGCGGGCGGCCGCGATGGCGGCGGCGCCGTCGGATCCGATCTCGGCGGCGCTCATGCCGGTCTGCACCCAGGACGACATCGGGCGGGCCAGCCCCTCGATATCCGAGGTCAGCGGCGCGTTGTACTCGCGGTGATAGGTGGCGTGCTCGCCGACGATGTTGACGACGGGGGTGCGCGCCTTCTTGGCGTTGTGCAGGTTGGCCAGCCCGTTGGCGAGGCCGGGCCCGAGATGCAGCAGGGTCGAGGCCGGCTTGTCGGCCATGCGGGCATAGCCGTCCGCGGCGCCGGTGGCCCCGCCCTCGAACAGGAACAGCACGCAGCGCATCCCCTCGACCCGGTCGAGCGCCGCCACGAAATGCATCTCGGACGTGCCGGGATTGGTGAAGCAGACCTCGACCCCGCCGGCGACGAGGGTCCGGACGAGGCTCTCGGCCCCGTTCATCGTGGTTGGCGTCCCATCGGTCACGGGCGGCTCCCTCTCGGTCCGGCTCGTGCGGCCGGCGACTCGCATTCATTATTATCGTGGCGCAGCCCGCGCCGAGCGCAAGGGCCGAAACGCGCCGCTGCCGGTCATCGGACGCCGGGACTATCGCACGATCTGGCGCGGGATTTGCCGGTGGCGGCCCGCAACGTCGACGAACGGGATCCGATGAAACTGCGCCGCCTGCTCGCCTACTCCCTCGCCGGTTCCCTGGCGCTGGCTCCCGCGGCCCATGCCGAGAGCGTCCTTCGCATCGCCATGACCGCCTCAGACATCCCCACGGCCACGGGGATGCCCAATAACGGCTTCGAGGGCATGCGCTTCCTCGGCTACCCGATCTTCGAGGGGCTGGTGCAATGGGACCTGAAGAGCACCGACAAGCTCGCCGGCATCATCCCGGCCCTGGCCGAGCGCTGGGAGCAGGACCCCAGCGACAAGACGATCTGGACCTTCCACCTGCGCCGGGGCGTGAGCTTCCATGACGGCACCCCGTTCAACGCCGACGCGGTGATCTGGAACCTCGACCGCTACTTCAAGAACGACAGCCCGCAATTCGAGCCGCAGGGGGCCGGCATCTCCCGGGCCCGGGCGCCGCTGGTCGGGAGCTACAGGAAGATCGACGACGCCACCGTGCAGATCACGACCACGCAGGTCGCGTCGTACTTCCCCGACATGGTGGTCTACCTGCTGTTCACCTCGCCCCAATCCTTCGAGAAGGCCGGGCGCGACTGGGCCAAGGTGGCTTCGTTGCCGGCCGCCGGCACCGGGCCGTTCAAGATCACCCGGGTCGCGCCGCGGGAATCGGTCGACCTCGCCAAGTTCGACGGCTACTGGGACCCGAGCCGGATGGCCAAGGTCGACAAGGTCCGGCTGATGCCGATCCCGGAGGCGAATGCCCGGGTCGCGGCCCTGCGCTCGGGGCAGGTCGACTGGATCGAGGTGCCGGCGCCCGACGCGATCCCGTCCCTGAAACAGGCGGGCTTTGCCATCACCACGGGTTCCTACCCGCATGTCTGGCCGTACATCTTCAATATCGGCGCCAAGGACAGCCCGCTGAAGGACGTGCGCGTCCGCCAGGCGCTGAATTACTGCGTCGACCGGGCCGCCATCGTCGAGCTGCTCAACGGCACCGCCGAGCCGGCCTCGGGCTGGCTGAACGACAAGGACCCGAATTTCGGCGCGCCGAAGAACCGCTACGGGTTCGACGCCGCCAAGGGCAAGGCGCTGCTGGCCGAGGCGGGCTACTCGGACAAGAAGCCGCTCAGCCTCAAGGTGATGATCTCGTCCTCGGGCTCGGGCCAGATGCTGCCGATGCCGATGAACGAGTACCTGCAGGAGAACCTGAAGCAGGCCTGCAACGTCGAGCTGAGCTTCAACGTGGTCGAGTGGCAGGTGCTGCTGAACTCGAGCCGGGCCCTGCCGGACGCGCCGAGCCTCCAGGGCTCGATGGCGCTCAACGTCTCCTCGCCCTCGTCCGACCCGAGCGTGATGGCGCGCTACTTCGCGGGCGACCGGTTCCCGCCGGGCGGCTTCAACTTCCCGAACTGGAAGGACGACGCGTTCGACGCCGCCCTCAAGGCGCTGGCCGAGACCGACGATGCCAAGGTGATCGACGCGCAGACGGCGCTCGCTCACGAACGGCTGGTAGACAACCCGCCGTGGTTGTTCATCGTGCATGATCTCAACCCGCGCGGGATGTCGAAGAAGATCCACGGCTTCGTCTCCCCGCAATCCTGGTTCGTCGACCTCACCCTCGTCAGCGTGAAGTGATCCCGATGGCTGATCTTGAACTCGTCGACGCCTCCGCGGCCGAACTCGCCCGGGCGATCGGATCGCGGAAACTCTCGCCGGTGGACGCGGTCGACGCGCTGCTCGGCCGGGTCACGCAGCTGGAGCCGAAGCTCCAGGCCTTCACGGAGGTGTTCGCCGCCGATGCGCGCCTGGCCGCCGAGGGCGCCGACCGGGCGATCCGCGCCGGCCATGCGGTCGGGCCGCTCCACGGCGTCCCGGTGGTGCTGAAGGACCTGATCGACCTGGAGGGCCGGATCACCATGGGCGGCTCGGCCGCCCACCGGGCGCGGCGGGCCGAGCGCACCGCGACCATCGCCCGGCGGCTGATCGCGCAGGGCATGATCGTGCTGGGCAAGACCCACACGGTGGAGTTCGCCTATGGCGGCTGGGGCACCAACCAGCATCTCGGCACCCCCTGGAACCCCTGGGATCCGGAGACCCAGCGCACGCCCGGCGGGTCGAGCAGCGGCACTGGGGTCGCGGTGGCGGCCCGGATGGCGCCCTGGGGCATCGGCACCGATACCGGCGGCTCGGTGCGCCTGCCCGCCTCCTTCTGCGGGCTGACCGGGCTGAAGGTCACGGTCGGGCGCGTCTCGACCTGGGGGATCGTGCCGCTCTCGACGACGCTGGACACGCCCGGCCCGCTGGCGCGGACCGTCGAGGATACCGCGCTCCTCTACGAGGCGATCTCCGGCCCCGACCCGCTCGACCCGACGACCCGGGGGATCGCCCCGGACGCGCCCTGGTCGACCCTGAACCGGGGCGTGCGCGGCCTGCGCCTCGGGCGGATGCCGGATGCCGAGCGCGAGGGCGTCGCCGCCGACATGCTGGCGGCCTACGACGCGGCCCTCGACCTCCTGGCCCAGCAGGGGGCCGAGATCGTCGACGTCGCCCTGCCGTTCCGGTTCAGCGACTGCGTGGCGATGAGCGGGATCACCAACGCCGAGGCCTATTTCGTCAACGGCGCGCTGGCCGAGGACCCGGGCTCGCAGCTCGGCGACGCCGTGCGCGCCCGGATCCTCGCCGGCGCGAAGGTCTCGGCGCAGGAGTATCTCGGCACGCTCCAGCGCCGCGCCGCCATGAAGGTCGCCTATGCCGCCGCCCTGGAGGGGATCGACGCCCTGCTGACGCCGACCACAGAGACCGCCGCCGTGGCGCTCGCCGAGGTCGACGAGGCGCATCTGCCGTCGCGGTTCACCCGCTTCGGCAACCTCCTCGACCTCTGCGCCCTGGCGCTGCCCGACGGGTTCACAGCCGCCGGGCTGCCCCTGTCGCTGCAGATCACCTGCCGGGGCTACGACGAGGCGATGGCCCTGCGGATCGGCCAGGCCTACCAGCGGGCGACCGACTGGCATCGGCGCCGCCCGCCGGTCTGAGGCTTGGGGGGTTCAGCCGGCGGCGTATTCCAGCTGTGGCGCGAGCACGCGGTCGCTCTCCGCATGGATCGTGACCGGGATCATCTTGGCCGCCGGCGTCTTGCTGCCGGTGGCGTAGTGCCAGATCGGCATCAGGACGTTGCATTCCGGGTAATAGCCGCCGATGCAGCCGATCGGGATGTCGTAGGCCACGACCAGCAAACCCGCGAGCTGGCGGTCGATGCCGTCATGCGCGACGGTCTTGAGCGTCACCGCCTGGCCGATCTTGAGCCCCAGCCGGTCGATGTCCGAGCGGTTCATCAGCACGACCTTGCGGGTGTTGTTGATGCCCCGGAACCGGTCGTCGTAGCCGTAGACGGTGGTGTTGAACTGGTCGTTGCTGCGCAGGGTCATGAGGCGCAGCACGTCGTGCCCGATCGCCGGCATGTCGGCATCCTCGTCCAGCGCGTTCGGCGTGACGAAGTTGGCGCGGCCGGTATCGGTGCACCATTCGCGGCGCTTGACCGGCATGTCGCGCTGGAACCCGCCCGGCTCCCACATGCGCCGCTCGTAGTCCCAGAACGAATCCGGCAGCGTATGGCCGATCTCCTTCCGGATCTCGGCATAGTCCTGCTTGTACGCGTCCCAACGCACCCGCGGGTTGGGATCGAGCACCTTCTGGGCGAGCTCGCAGATCAGCCGGATCTCGCTGATCAGATGGGGCGAGGCGGGTTTGCGCAGGCCGCGATTGCCGTGCACGCAGGCCGAGGTGTCCTCCATCGAGAGCACCTGCGGGCCCGCCTGGGTCTCGTCGATCTCCAGGCGGCCGATCACCGGCAGGATGTAGCTGATCTCCCCCGGCAGGAGCGCGCTGCGGTTGAGCTTGGTGATGACGTTGACGGTCAGGCGGATCCGCCGCCAGGCCGGCTCCATCTGGCCGTGATCGGGGATCGCCCGGACGAAGTTGCCGCCCAGCATGAAGAAGGCGCGGACCTCGTCCTTGAGGACCGCCTCGCAGGCCTCGACCGTGTTGTAGCCTGCCTCGCGCGGCGGCTCGAAGCCGAATTGCGCGCCGAGCCGGTCGAGCGGGAACAGCTCGGGCTTCTCGGTGATGCCGACCGTGCGCTGACCCTGGACGTTCGAATGGCCCCGGACCGGGCAGATCCCGGCGCCGCCGCGGCCCATATTGCCGCGCATCAGCAGCAGGTTCACCAGCATCTGGACGGTCTCGACGCCGGCCTGGTGCTGGGTCAGCCCCATGCCGTAGACGGCGATCACCGCCTTCGAGACGCTGTAGACCTTGGCGGTGGATTCCATATCGGCCCGGTGCAACCCCGAGCGGCGCTCAAGCTCGTCCCACTCTTGAGTCCCCAGCCAGGCGAGGAAGGTGTCGAAGCCGTGGGTGTGCTCCTGGATGAAGGCCTCATCCAGAACCGGCTCGCCGCCCGCCACGAGCGACGCGTCGTTGAGCGCCAGCACCGCCTTGCAGATGCCGGCGAGCGCGGCGAGGTCGCCGCCCGCCTTGACCTGATGGTACTGCGAGCTGATCCGCGTCTCCTTGCGGGTCAGCATCTCGGTGGGCGATTGCGGGTTCAGGAAGCGCTCGAGCCCGCGCTCGCGGAGGGGGTTGTAGGTGATGATCGGCACGCCGCGCTGGCTCGCCTCCTGCAGCGGGTGCAGCATGCGCGGCGCGTTGCTGCCGGGGTTCTGGCCGAAGAACAGGAGGCAGTCGGCCTTGCCGAAATCGTCCAGCGCCACCGTGCCGATGCCCTGGCCGATGCTGGCCGGCAGCGCCACCGAGGTGGTCTCGTGGCACATGTTGGACGAGTCCGGCAGGTTGTTGTTGCCGTAGAGGCGGGCGAACAGCCCGTAGAGGTAGCTCCCCTCGTTCGACAGGCGGCCGGAGCTGTAGAACACCGTGCCCTTCTTGCGGTCCTCGACGGCGCGCAGCTCGCGGGCGATCTCCTCGATCGCATGGCCCCAGGAGACCGGCACGTACTTGTCGCTGGCGGCATCGTAACGGAGCGGGTGGGTCAGGCGGCCGGGCTGCTCGAGATGGTAATCGTCCCAGCCCAGGAGTTCGCTCACCGTGTGCTTGGCGAAGAAGTCCGGCGTGCATCGATGCGCCGTCAGCTCCCAGGCCACCGCTTTCACCCCGTTCTCGCAGAACTCGAAGGGCAGGGGGCTCGCCGGCTTCACCCAGGCGCAGCTGTTGCACTGGTAGCCGTCGACCTTGTTGTGGCGTGTGAGCGCGACCGGAACGCTCGCCAGCACGCCCTCACGCCGCAGGATGTTGCCGACGGAGAAGGCCGAGCCCCATCCGCCGGAGGGCAGACGGTACGGCTTAAAGGTAGGCTTTTCCAACAGGTGAACTCCGGACCTCTAAGGCAGGGAAACACCTGCCATCGACCGGTGTTTCCTAAAAGAATTCCCGGACCCGGAAATTTATTCGCACCCAACATACATCAATAACAGAGGTTAACATGGTTATCGGCCGCGATTACATGCTGCACAAGCCCTCCGGGCCGTCAGCCCCCGAGCATTATCTTCACACGCAGGTCGTGCCGCGTGCGGTCAACACGGCCGGGGCGCTGGAAGTCGCTCTGAGCCGGGCCTCCGCGCGGACCGGCATCCGGCCCTCGCTGATCCTCGCCGGCGTCGCGGCCGCCGCGATGGTCGCGGTGTACCGCGTCCGGCAGAGCCGCGGAGGGGCGGGCGAACGACGGATCTGATCCGGCAGCCCCGACACGACGGGGGCGGCGCGGTGTTTCCGCGGAGCGGCCAGACCGACCGCCAAAGCTCTGGGCTCGATCAGGTCCCACGCCGCCGGGGCGCTGCTCTCGTGCGTCGATGATGACGGATGCGATGCCCAGGGCAGGACTGCATAGGGCTCAGCAGGCTGCGCTTGACCGTCATTCTCGCAGCGGGGGCACAGCGCATCGATCCACCGCCACCCGGGACGCGGGCGCGGGCCGGTCGCGTTCAGGGACGCGCGCGATGGCGTCGTGTCACGGCGCCGGGGCCTGCCCCGCCACCACCACGCCCAGCGTATCGAGGAGGGAGGAGCGCGCCCGGCTGACCCGGCTCTTCACGGTGCCGACCTGGCAGCCGAGCTTGGTCGCGGCCTCCTCGTAGGTATGGCCCTCGGCGCCGACCAGCAGCAGCGCCTGCCGCTGCGCGGCCGGGAGCGTCCCGAGCTGCTTCCACACGACCTTGAGCGTGCTGGCATCCTCCTGGTCGGACAGGCTGGTCATCTGGCTGGCATGGGTGCCGTCCACATCCTCGACCTCGCGCCGGTTCTTGCGCAACTCCGAGTAGAACTGGTTGCGCAGGATCGTGAACAGCCAGGCGGTGAAGTTCGTCCCGGGCCGGAACCGCGCCTGGTTGGCCCAGGCCTTCACGAAGGTCTCCTGCACGAGGTCGTCGGCCCGGCTGACATCGCCGACCAGGGACAGCGCGAAGGTGCGCAGGGCCGGAAGCGCCTTGATGATGTCGCTGCGGAAGTCGAACGCCACGACCTGGCCGTGGGCTGCCACGGCGGCTTCGAACCGCTCCACGAGGCCGGCGAGCTGGGCCGGGAGCGGCTCCTGCTCGACGATCTGGAAATAGTCGCGGATCGGCAGGGCGAGGTGCTGACCGAGGATCGTGGCGTAGCGGGGCGCGGCGCTCTCGGGCGTGGGGCCGGCCGGCGGGTTCGATCCATCATCGATCATGCGCGTTCCCTGAGGCCCCTGACTTGCTATCTGGAATGACTCTAACCGGGTATCCGAGCAATCCTGAACCATTGCCAAACGCTCCCGGCAATATCGGGAAATTTACGCAGGATGGCGCGGCCGCGATGAATGGTGTTCGACTCCTGGGTGTGGCACCCAATCCCGCATCGGTGCAGAATATCGTTCGTGAGGAGAGCGGGATGAGCCACGACCACGCACACGACCATCCCCACGGCAGCGATCTCTCGCCCGTCGAGGCGCGGGTCCGCGCGCTGGAATCCCTGCTGACCGAGAAAGGCTATATCGACCCCGCGGCTCTGGACGCCCTGGTCGAGCTCTACGAGACGAAGGTCGGGCCGCATGCCGGCGCCCGGGTCGTGGCCCGGGCCTGGGTCGACCCCGATTACCGGGCCCGGCTCCTCGCCGACGCGACCCCGGCGATCGCCGAACTCGGCATCGGCGGCCGGGGCGGCGAGCACATGGTGGTGGTGGCCAACACCCCCGAGACCCACAACCTCGTCGTGTGCACACTCTGCTCCTGCTACCCCTGGCCGGTGCTCGGCCTGCCGCCGGTCTGGTACAAGGCACCGCCCTACCGCGCCCGGGCGGTGATCGACCCCCGCGGCGTCCTGGCCGAGTTCGGGGTCACCATCCCGGAGACCACCCGGATCACCGTGTGGGATTCCACCGCCGAGACCCGCTACATGGTCCTGCCGATGCGCCCCGCGAACACCGCGGGGTTCTCCGAGGAGGCTCTGGCCGCCCTCGTCACCCGCGACGCGATGATCGGCACCGGCCTGCCCGGAACGGTCCCGCCGACCCCGCCGGAGATGCCGGTATGAACGGAGCCCAGGACCTCGGCGGCGCGCACGGCTTCGGGCCCGTGGTGCCGGAGCCGGACGAGCCGGTCTTCCACGCCGATTGGGAACGCCGCGTCTTCGCGATGGCGATGGCGATGGGCTTCACCGGTGCCTGGAACCTCGACGGCAGCCGCGCCACCCGCGAGTCGCTGCCGCCGGCGCAGTATCTGGCGTCGAGCTACTACGAAATCTGGCTGGCGGCCCTGGAGAAGCAGGTCGCCGCCACGGGTCTCGCGACGCCCGACGAGATCGCGGCGGGCCGGTCGTCCGAGCCGGCCAGGCCGGTGGCGCGGGTGCTCGCCCGGGACGGGCTGGAAGCCCGGTTCCGCGCCGGCTTCCCGAGCAGCCGCGAGCCGGCCGCCCACGCCCGTTTCGCGGTCGGCGACATCGTTCTGGCCCGGAACGCCCATCCCACCGGGCATACCCGCCTGCCGCGCTACGCCCGCGGGCGCCGAGGCCGGGTCGAGCGCGTCGAGGGCGCGTTCGTGTACCCCGATACCAATGCGTACCAGGCGGGCGAGAACCCGACCTGGTTGTACACCGTCAGCTTCACCGCTCAGGAATTGTGGGGCGCGAGCGGCGACCCGGGCGGGATCGTCACGGTGGCGGCCTTCGAACCCTATCTGGAGCCGGCGTGAGCACGCCGTCGCCCAAGGCCTTCGCGGCCCCCTGGGAGGCCCAGGTCTTCGCCCTGGTGGTCTCCCTGCAGGAGGCCGGGCTGTTCACCTGGACGGAATGGGCCGATTGTCTCGGGCGGGAGATCCGGCCGACGGACGGGCCGGAGCGGGCGGCCGATTACGCCGCCTCGCTCGCCACGCTGGAAACTATCCTGTCCGAGCGTGGGGTTACAGCCTCCGAGAGCGTCGCGGCGCGCACCGCGGCGTTCCTGCGCGCCGCCGCGGCGACGCCGCACGGCCAGCCGATCCGGCTCGAGAACGATCCGCTCTACCAGGACTGAGCCGGGAGGCCGCCGAGCGATGGACGACCCCGTTACCGTGCGGGGCGGCATGACCGGCAAGGGCTGCAGCATCCCCTCGCACGAGGCCTGCTGTCCCTCTAAAATCGGCGTGGGCAACGAAAGCCGACGATGTTCGATCGCCGGTCCACGATATTCGATACGACGCCAATCAACGTCATCGAGTCCAATTCTACAAGTCCTGGACGTCAAATTCCTGCGCAGCCGTCACATCGCAAGACGGCAGTCAGTGTTAGCATTTGAAGTTCTTCCGTTCTTGACATCAAGCATCTCCGCGTGATCTGATCGACGCATTCTTGAGATCGAGACCAATCTAATGTTTCGCAGCTCAATACGGACGATATTGATCGCCATTACGCTAGTGCTTAGCGCGTCTCTAATTGCTATCTCGGCATTCGAGATGATCAGTCAGAACCGGAAACGGAGCGCCGCCGAATCAGTCGCGACGAATGCGACGATCGACAGCAATCTGTTCTCGAGCCTGATCCGCTTCCGGCTCGAACGGGCCTACGGCGACGTCGCCCTCATGGGCGAGCCGTCGTCGAACCGCGAGTATCGGGACATCGCGACCCGCGCTCGCCCGGATCTCGACCAGAACATCACGGCGGTCCTGGCGGCCCTGTCCACGAGCCCGAACGATGACTTCAAGGCATCCGGCGCGGAAATCGGCCGTTTGATGGATCTCTGGAAACGCATGCGCCCCGAGGTCGACAAGGCCTTCGATATTCCGATCGCGGCACGCGACGGCGCCATGCTCAAACGGCTCCGCGACCTCGGCCCGGAGATCGTCAAGGCGCTGGAGGCATCGTCCATGATGCTGGAGCGCGAGATCCGGACTCTCGATCCGAGCACGGGAACGATGCTGGACGGCAACGCGGCCGTGTGGCTGGCACGGACGCATAGCGGCAACGAAGGCGCGGCGATCTACAACGTCGTGGTCAATCACCGGGCCGCGACGGAGGCCGAGCGCCAGGAGATCCGTGCGAGCGGCATACGGGCGTCGACCGCCTGGGGGATGGTGGGCCGCATCATGACCCTGCCCAACGTCGACCCTTCGGTCAAAGCCGCCTACCGCGCGGCCAACGAGGCGTTCTTCGAGGGCCCGTTCTATCGGCTGCGCAGCGAGATCGCCAGGACGGTCGCCGATGGCGGCATGCCGACGAACGAGCGGGATCTGGAGACGTGGCGGCGTGAGCAGATCAAGGGCCTGACCGCGCTGGTCGAGACGGCATCCAGTATGATGAAGGCCGTCGTCTCCCATGCCGAGCTCGAGTTTCGGGACGCTCGGAATGCGTTCCTCATCTTCGCGGCCGTCGCACTTGCGGCCACTGCCGTCTCGGTCGCCGCCATCTGGCTCATCCATCGCCGCGTCGTTCGCGGGATCCTCGACCTTTCGGGCGCCATGCACGCGATCGCGGGCGGCGCCGTGGAGACGATTGTGCCGGGGGCCGGGCGGAGCGACGAGATCGGCACGATGGCATCGGCGGTTCAGGTGTTCAAGGATAACCTGAACCGCACCCGGGCGCTGGAAGTCGAGGCGGACGAGGCACGCCAGGCCGCCGCGAACGAGCGCAAGACCGGCTTGCACCAGATGGCCGACAGCTTCGAGGCTGCGATCGGCAGCATCGTCGGCCAGGTCTCGTCCTCGGCCACCGAGCTGCAGACGACCGCACGGACCATGACCGCGAGCGCGACGCAGACGGCCAGCGAATCCATCACCGTCGCGTCCGCGGCCGAGGAAGCCGCCAGCAACGTCAACACCGTGGCGGCCGCCGCTGAAGAATTGGGCGTGTCGGTGCAGGAGATCGGCCGGCAGGTGGATGGCTCGGCCAAGCTCGCGCAGGGTGCAGTCGCCGAGGTCGGGGAGACCGGCGCCCTGGTACAGGAGCTGAGCACCACTGTGTCCCGCATCGGCGATGTGGTGGGCCTGATCTCGTCGATCGCGGGGCAGACCAACCTGCTGGCTTTGAACGCCACGATCGAGGCGGCACGCGCCGGCGATGCCGGCCGGGGCTTCGCGGTGGTGGCCTCCGAGGTGAAGGCGCTCGCCGAACAGACCGCGAAGGCGACCGAGGAGATTTCCGGTCAGATCACTCGAGTCCAGGCCGCCACCGGCCAGGCGGTGACGGCGATCGGCGGTATCGCGGCGCGCATCCGGGAGATCAGCGGCGTGGCAACCTCGATCGCAGCAGCCGTCGAAGAGCAGGGCGCCGCGACCCAGGAGATCGTGCGCAATGTCGGTCAGGCTGCGGCGGGCACCGGCGAGGTCACCAGCCATATCACCGACGTGGCTGAAGCCGCCGAGCAGACCGGCAAGGCGGCGAGCCAGGTTCTCGGGGCGGCCTCGGTGCTGTCGCGGCAATCCGAGCACCTGACCACCGAGGTCGCCCGCTTTCTCGCGACGGTGCGCGCGGCCTGAACGCCCTACCGGCCGTGAGCCAGGAGGCTGTCGAGGGGCACCGGGGCGGCGTGCGGGCGGCTGGCGAGAAGCGCGTCGAGGAGCGCCAGAACTTCGCGCCGGCCGCAATTCTTCGCCGCTTCGAACGGCGTCCAGGTCTGAACGAATTCGAATTGCGCGAAGACCTGGCGGTAGCGTTCGAGTTCCTTCGGCGTCAGCGGCACGCCCCGGACGAACGCCTTGTGCGCCGAGATCGTCGTGGCCCGACGCGGGTCGGCGGGGTCGAGCTCGAACTTCAAGGCGTCGCCGCAGAAGCAGATCTTGCGCGCGCGGTCGAACAGGACGGCGTGGCCGTCGAAATGGCCGGCGGTGCGGTGCAGCTCCAGGCCGGGCAGGGGCTCCAGCACGTCGTCGTAGGGCCAGCTGACCTGCAGAGCGGCGCTCCAGGTGAAGTCGGCCGCGGGCAGGCACAATTCCGGGTCGAACCGGTCCTGGAGCTGCACTAGGGCGCCGTAGGAATGCGGGTGCGAGGCCGAGAGCACCTGCATGCCGCCGAGCGTCTCGATCTGGTCGAGGGCGGCCTCGCTGAAGACCGGGCAGCCCTCGAACCCCATATTCCCGGTCTCGGTCCGGATCAGATAGGCGGAGGGGCCGATGCCGGAGACCGGCTCGTTCCAGAACCGCCAGACGCCGGGTTCCAGCTCCTGCCAATGACAGGGAAAGGCGTCCTGCGCCTCCCGGGCGGTGCGGAACCGCCAGCCGTCCTGGGGCACCACGTGCCGAGCGTCGAGGCACATCGGGCAGGACGGGGGCGCCTCGAAATGGCGCTGCCAGAACCCACAATTGTCGCAGGTATAGGCGGGCAGCTTCAGGGCGCCCGCGAAGGGCAGATAGCCGGGCATCGTCTCGAACCTCTCCTGGCGCATGGCCCCGGGTTTCCAAAGAGTGCAGCCCTTCGGCGGGGTTCGGGGGTGGAACCCCGAACGATCAGGGCTCCGCCCTGGACCCGCAAAAGGTCTCGGACCTTTTGAAACCAGGACGTGTCTAGCGAGTCCGGTCCGGGAGCGCAGCCCGCCGGGGCCGGGTGGCCGCCACGGCCGCGGCGGCGAACCCCAGCAGCGCCAGCCCGGCGAGGCCGCCGACCACCGTGTCGCGGGTGCGGCTCGTGACGAACTCGCCCCGCGTGGTCTTCATCCGGTCGGTGAACCGCCCATCGATGCCGACCTCGCCGGGCACGGGATCGTAGAGGTTGCCGTCCATCTCGGGGATCGTCGTGTCGGACAGCTGGGCGGACCACATCGACGCGGCCTTGCGGTCGGCCAGCGCGGGCGCGAGCGCCTGCGCGGCAGCCATCATCATCGACGAGCGCCCGACCCAGACCTCCCGGCGCGGATGCTCGACGGCGTAGACGATCGCCTCGGCGCAGAGCCGCGGGTCGAAGACCGGATCCGGGGCGTATTGGCGGTGACCGGTGTGGTTGCGCGCCCAGTTGAATTGCGGGGTGTTCACCGCCGGCAGGTAGACCACACTGAGGCTGACGGCGACGTCGTCGTGGAGCAGCTCGCAGCGCAGGGCGTCGGTGAAGCCGGAGACGGCGAACTTGGCCGCGCAATAGGGCGCCTGGAGCGGCGCCGCCCGGATCGCGAGGCCGGACGAGACCTGGATGATCGCGCCGCGGTTACGCCGCTTCATGTAACGCAGCGCCGCGAGGGTGCCGTAGACCTGGCTGAGATAGGTGGTCTCGGTCACCCGCCGGTACTCGTCCGGGGTGATCTCGTCGGCGGGGCTCACCACGGTGGACATGGCGTTGTTCACCCAGGCCCGGATCGGTCCGAGCTCGGCCTCGATCCGCGCGGCGGCGGCGTCCACGGCCTGCGGGTCGGCGACGTCGGCCGCGATCGCCAGGACCGGCTGGCCGTAGGCGGCGAGCGCCCGCTCGGCGGCGGCGAGCCGCCCGGGATCGCGCGCCACGACGGCCACCGACCAGCCGCCGGCGGCGAGGCGATGCGCGGTCGCGAGCCCGATTCCGGCGGTCCCTCCGGTAACGACTGCAACCCGCGCCATCCTGTCCTCACCCGATCGTTGACGAATCGCTGCGGCAACGGGTGTGGCCGCCCCCGGTTGCGCCGCACCACCGTGCCGGAACGTCACGGCCGCCGGTCTTTTCGGAACCCTTTGCGCAACATCCGGCGCCGAGCGCTGTTGGTTCTCGGTAGTCGCACACAGTTCAAGCGCCACGGACATCGAGGATCGCAGCCATGCGATACGGACGACGTTTGTCCCTGCCGATCGATCCCTGGCCGCAAGCGTCGCTCGGCGAGCGCATGTCGGTCGGTCTGGTCCTGACCCTGCTGCTGGCGGTGCCGCTCTGCGCGGCCAGCGCCGTGATGGTCGTAAGCGCGACGATCGCGGCCTACATCGCCTGGTCCTACGACCTCGGCGCATCCCTGCGGGACGCCGTCGAGCGCCAGATCAACCGGATGGCCGGCGGCCAAGGGCGCGCAGTCCGAAAGGTTTGAGGGACGGCGCGCGTCGACGCCTGATCGGCCGCAGCCGTTCGACCCGTGTTCCTGCACGCGAGGCGGTTCGATTTCGGGTGCCGCATCCAGAGGCGGCGAAGCGAAGCGCAGGCCTCGAAGGACTCTTCCGAACCGGCAGGTGCGCCTCAGGCCGAGAGGACGATCGGGATGTCCGCCGATCGGATTGGCAGTCGCCGAACCGTCATTGCGAGCGCAGCGAAGCAACCCAGTGATGCGCCACTTCCAGGGGATGGCGCGGTGCCCTGGGTTGCTTCGCTGCGCTCGCAATGACGGCGCCTGCCGAACGGTCCGCGAGGGGCAGCCACGTTTTTTCGATAGCACCGCATGCGACCTAACGATCCTGGCGGCCGTCGGGAAAGACGCACGGACTAATATCGCGGAGCCGCCCGCACCGTCTTCGGAATGAAGCGCAAACCTGTTCATTGCGACCGTGCAGCCGCCGCCCGACGCAGGTCCGATTTGACCTCGACGCATCGGCTGGGCCAGTCAGGTTCGGAACCGAGAGATCGCCATGTTCCGTTCCCTGATGAGTGCCCGGCGCTTCGCGCCTCTGTTCTGGTGCCAGTTCTTCTCGGCGTTCAACGACAACTTCCTGAAGAACGCGCTGGGATTCCTGATCCTGTTCGGGATCGGCGGGCAGGCCTATGCGCATGCGGGCGTGCTCGTCACCCTGGCGAGCGCGGTGTTCATCGGGCCGTTCTTCATCCTGTCGGGCCTGGGCGGGCAATGGGCCGACCGCTACGACAAGGCGCTGATGGCCCGGCGGCTCAAATTCGCCGAGATCTTCGCCGCCGGCACCGCGGTGCTGGGCTTCCTGCTGCATTCGGTGCCGGTGCTGTTCGTGGCGCTCGGCCTGTTCGGGACGATCGCGGCGCTGTTCGGCCCGATCAAGTACGGGATCCTGCCGGATCACCTGCGCCGCGAGGAGCTGCCCGCCGGCAACGCGCTGGTCGAGGCCGCGACCTTCCTGGCGATCCTGCTCGGCACGATCGCGGCCGGCGCGGCCTCGGCGATGGGCGGCTCCGGCCTGGTCTTCGGCGCCCTGGTGATGGGCTTCGCGGTTCTGTGCTGGCTGTCGGCCCGGATGATCCCGCCGACCGGGGAGGGGGCGCCGGACCTCCATGTCGACCGCAACGTGGCGCGCTCGACCGTCTCGCTGCTGCGCGACCTCTGGGCCGACACGCGCCTGTGGCGCGGCTCGCTGACGGTGAGCTGGTTCTGGCTGGTCGGCGTGGTGGTGCTGTCGCTCCTGCCGGTTCTGGTGCGCGACGCCTTCAACGGCACCGAGACGGTGATCACCGTGCTGCTGGCTCTGTTCTCCATCGGCATCGCCGTGGGGTCGGGGCTGGCCTCGTGGCTCGCCAGCGGCCGGATCGTGCTGCTGCCGACGCCCGTCGGGGCGGTGCTGATGGGCCTGTTCGGCCTCGACCTCGCCTGGACGATCGGGTCCATGCCGCCGCCGCCCGCGGAGGCGATCGGTCCGCTGGACTTCCTGCGCAGCGGCGACGGGCTGCGCACCGCCATCGGCTTCCTCGGGCTGGCCGTGTCGGGCGGGCTCTACATCGTGCCCTCCTTCGCGGCCGTGCAGGCCTGGACCGAGAAGGCGATGCGCGCCCGCATCATCGGGGCGGTCAACGTCGTCACCGCGGCCTTCATGGTCGCCGGCACCCTGGCGCTCGCGGGCCTGCAGGCCATGGACCTGTCGATCGCCAGCCTGCTCGCATTGGTGGCGGTGCTGAACCTGGTCGTCGGCGTCCTCGTATTCGCGACCCTGCCGACCAGCCCGTTCCGGGACGCGCTGTCGATCCTGTTCCGGGCCTTCTACCGGCTGGAGGTGCGCGGCCTCGACAACGTCGCGGCGGCCGGACCGAACTGCATCCTGGCGCTGAACCACGTCTCGTTCCTCGACGCGCCGCTGGCCCTGTCGCTGCTCGATCAGGAGCCGGTCTTCGCGGTCGACAGCGGCATCGCGCAGCGCTGGTGGGTCCGGCCGTTCCTGCGGGTCACCAAGGCGATGCCGCTCGACCCGACCCGGCCGCTCGCCACGCGGACTCTGATCAACGCAGTCAAGAGCGGCGAAACGCTGATCATCTTTCCCGAAGGCCGTCTCACGGTCACCGGCAGCCTGATGAAGGTCTATGACGGCGCCGGGCTGATCGCCGACAAGTCGGGGGCCATGGTGGTGCCCGTGAAGATCGACGGGCTGGAGCGCACGGCGTTCTCGCGCCTGTCCCGCTCGCAGGTGCGCCGCCGCTGGTGGCCGAAGGTGACCGTGACGGTGCTGCCGCCGGTCCGCCTCACCGTGGACCCGGCGCTGCGCGGCAAGGCCCGCCGGCAGGCCGCCGGGGCGGCGCTCTACGGCATCATGTCGGACCTGCTGTTCCGCACCGCCGACACGAACCGCGGCCTGATGGCGGCGCTGATCGATGCCGGGGAGCGCCACGGCTGGCGCCGCACCGCGGTCGAGGACCCGGTCACCGGCCGCCTGACCTACAGCCGGCTCGTGACCGGTGCGAACGTGCTCGGCCGCAAGCTGATGCCCCTCGCCCCCGAGGGCGGGCGGATCGGCGTGATGCTGCCCAACGCCAACGGCGCGGCCGTGACCCTGTTCGCCCTGGCTTCCGCGGGCCGGGTGCCCGCGATGATCAACTTCTCCGCCGGGGCGGCCAACGTCCTCTCCGCCTGCCGGGCGGCACAGGTCGACAAGATCCTGACTTCCCGGGCCTTCATCGAGAAGGGACGGCTCGGAACCCTCGTCGAGGCGATCAAGGGGACCGTCGAGCTGGTCTATTTGGAAGACCTGCGCGCGACCGTCACGACGCCGGACAAGATCCGGGCGCTGCTCGCGGGCCGGAAGCCCCTGGTGAAGCGCCTGGGCGAGGACCCGGCCGCAATCCTGTTCACCTCGGGCAGCGAGGGCACGCCCAAGGGCGTGGTGCTGGCCAACCGCTGCATGCTCGCCAACGTGGCCCAGGTCGCCGCCCGGATCGATTTCGGCCCGACCGACAAGGTCTTCAACGTCCTGCCGGTGTTCCACGCCTTCGGGCTGACCGCCGGGCTGGTCCTGCCGCTGGTCTCGGGCGTGCCGGTCTATCTCTACCCGTCGCCGCTGCACTACCGGATCGTCCCGGAGCTGATCTACGGCTCGAACAGCACGGTCCTGTTCGGCACCGACACGTTCCTGTCCGGCTACGCCCGGGCCGCGCATTCCTACGATCTGCGCTCGCTCCGCTACGTCGTGGCCGGCGCCGAGGCGGTTAAGGAATCCACCCGCAAGACCTGGGGCGAGAAGTTCGGGCTGCGGATCCTCGAGGGCTACGGCGTCACCGAGTGCGGGCCCGTGGTCGCGCTGAACACGCCGATGTTCAACCGCTTCGGCACGGTCGGGCGGATCCTGCCCGGGATCGAGACCCGCCTGGAGCCGGTGCCCGGGATCGACGAGGGCGGCCGCCTCGCGTTGCGGGGGCCCAACATCATGCTGGGCTACCTGCGGGCGGAGAAGCCCGGCGTGCTGGAGCCGCCGCCGGATGGCTGGCACGACACCGGCGACATCGTCGCGATCGACGCCATGGGCTTCGTGACGATCAAGGGCCGGGCCAAGCGCTTCGCCAAGATCGCCGGCGAGATGGTGTCGCTCGCCAGCATCGAGGCCCTCGCCGCCGAACTCTGGCCGAACCAGCCGAGCGCGGTCGCCGCCGTGCCGGATCCGCGCAAGGGCGAGCGGCTGGTGCTGTTCACGCAGGAGAAGGGTGCGACCCGCGCGGCCTTCCAGAGCTTCGCCAAGGGACGCGGCGCCTCCGACGTGGCGATCCCCGCCGAGGTGGTGGTGCTCGACGCGATCCCGATGCTCGGCACCGGCAAGGTCGACCAGGTCTCCGTCGTCAAGCTGGCCCAGGAACGGGCCAAGGAGATTGCCGCCGCCTGACCGCCTGTCCCACCCGGCCGGCCCGCATCACCCAAACGGGGGATGCGGGCGCAGGCCCAATGCCCTCGTATCACGAATACAGTCATGATTCGATCATCCCTCAGTGATCGAGGTTCGTGGACTGGATTTCGCGATTCAAACGCGTGTCGACGAGGGGTTGAACATGCACAAGGGCAGGCGATTTCCGATCTGGCTGACCCGGCGGGCCTATTTCAAGCGGATCGCGCGCTGGACGAAGCCCGGCAAGGCCCACAAGGCCGCGCCGCAGATCCTCGAGACCGAGCCCGCCGCTCCCGCGTCCAACATCGTGCCGTTCCCGATCCGGGTGGGACAGGCGGTACGTCCGGCCTTCCCGGATTTGCGCGGCGTCAGCCTCGGCTGAGCCGTCCGTCCGGGACTTGCCCGCGCCGCCGGATCGGTGAATCTGTGCGTGCTGGCGGACTCAGGATCAGGAGGATGCGTGCCGGACCACGGGCCTGATCCGAGCTCCGCCGCATCGCCCCGGCGCAGCCTGCGCCGTGCCGCGAGGGTGAGCCTGGCGATCGCGGCGCTCGTGCTGGGGCTCCTGGCGGCCGGCGCCGGGATGGTCTGGCGCTACGCCGCGGCGCTGCCGCCCCTCGACCTCGCGGCGGCCTCGGCGCGCTCCACCGTGGTGCTCGACCGGTCCGACACGCTGCTGCGCCCCTTCGCCACCGCGGACGGCCGCTGGCGGCTGCCGGTCACGGCCGCGACCGTCGATCCGCGCTACCGGGCGATGCTGCTCGCCTACGAGGACCGGCGCTTCGAATCCCATCCGGGGGTCGACCCGGCGGCGATTCTGCGGGCCGCAGCGCAATGGCTGGGGCACGGGCGGATCCTGTCGGGGGGCTCGACCCTGTCGATGCAGGTCGCCCGCCTGGTCGAGCCGCGCCACGGGCGCTCGCTGGAGGCCAAGCTCCGGCAGATGGTGCGGGCGGTCGCGCTGGAGCGGCAGCTCGGCAAGGCGGCCCTGCTCGACCTCTACCTGGCGCTCGCCCCCTATGGCGGCCCGCTCGAAGGCGTGCGGGCGGCGAGCCTCGCCTATTTCGGCCGGGAGCCGGTGCGGCTGACGACGGCGCAGGCCGCCCTGCTGGTCGCCCTGCCGCAATCCCCCGAGACCCGCCGGCCCGACCGGTTCCCGGACCGCGCCCGAGCCGCCCGCGACCGGGTGCTCGACCTCGCTGCGAGTCGGGGCCTCCTCAGCCCCGCCGAGGCCGCCGCCGCCAAGGCGGAGCCGGTGCCGACCGCGCGACAGCCGTTCCCGATGCTGGCAGCCCACGCCGCCGAGGCGGCGGTGGCGGCCGAGCCCGGGACGCCGGTGATCCGCCTCGCCATCGACGGGCGGCTGCAGGCGCGGCTGGAGACGCTCGCGGCCGAGCGCGCCGCCGCGGCCGGGCCGGCCCTCTCCGCGGCGATCGTGGTGCTCGACAACCGCGACGGCCGCGTCCTCGCCCAGGTCGGCAGCGCCGGCTACCTGGACCCGAGCCGGCGCGGGGCGATCGACATGACCCTGGCCGTGCGCTCGCCGGGCTCGGCCCTGAAGCCCTTCGTCTACGCGCTGGCCTTCGAGAACGGCCTCGCCCATCCCGAGACGCTGCTGGAGGACCGCCCGGCCCGGTTCTCGGCGAACTACGCACCGGAGAATTTCGACCTGACCTTCCAGGGGACGGTCACGGCCCGGCGTGCCCTGCAGCTCTCGCTCAACGTGCCCGCGGTGGCGCTGATGGAGGCGGTCGGGCCGGCGCGCTTCATCGCCCGGCTGCGCGCGGCCGGCGCCGGAATCCAGCTCCCGCGCGAGGCGGCGCCGGGCCTGCCGGTGGCGCTCGGCGGCCTGGGCATCACGCTCACCGACCTCGCGCGGCTCTATGCGGGACTGGCCCGCGGCGGGTCGGTGCCGGACATCCTGCGCCGGGCCGGAGACGCCGCCGGGACCGGCCCGGAGCACCGGGTGACCGAGCCGGTGGCGGCCTGGTACGTCGCCGACATCCTGCGCGGGACGCCGCCGCCGGAGAACGCGCTGACGAACCGCATCGCCTACAAGACCGGCACCTCCTTCGGCTACCGCGACGCCTGGGCCGCCGGCTTCGACCGGCACGTCACCTTGGTGGCCTGGATCGGCCGGCCCGACGGCGCGGCGGTGCCGGGCCTCGTCGGCCGGGTGGCCGCCGCCCCGATCCTGTTCGACGCCTTCGCGCGGCTCGGGATCGAGCCCGAGCCGATCCCGCAGCCCCGCAACGTGCTGAGCGTCGCCGAGGCCGGCGGCCTGCCGCCGCCGCTGCGGCGCCTGCATCGCGACGGGGCGGAGACGCAGGGCCCTGCGCTCAAGATCGCCTATCCCCCGGACGGCGCAAGGATCGATCTGGGCCTCGCGGGCGAGCGCGGGGACGAGCGCGACACGGCGGGCCAAGGTCTCGCCCTGAAGGCGCTCGGCGGGGTTCCGCCGCTGACCTGGCTGGTCGACGGCCAGCCCGTGGCACAGACGCCCCGGCGCCGGGCCGAGTGGGTTCCGGGCGGGGCCGGATTCGCGCGAATCTCGGTTCTCGATGCAACGGGCGCGAGTGACAGCGTCTCCATCCGGATCGAGTGAGCGGCCGGCCCAGAGATTGAGCCGACGAAAATGCCTGGGGTGCGTCACTCTGCACCCGACAATACGTTCGTGGACGCAGATCTTCCTCGCCGGATTCATCGCTCATCAACGAATACCGGTCTAGTGCTCGCCGGTGAGGTCGGTGATGGCTTGGAAGGTCGGCGCCGGGATCGCGGTGCTCCTCGGATTGGTCGGCGTGGCGGCGGGGCTCGGCAGCGATGCCGATCCGCGCCGGGCCGGCTGGCGCGAGGCCTATCGTCCGCCCGCCGAGATCCCGTTCCCCAGCGAGAATCCGTACTCGGCCGCCAAGGCCGAGCTGGGCCGACGGCTGTTCTTCGACCCGATCCTGTCCGGCGATGGCACCCGGACCTGCGCCACCTGCCACCTGCCGGACCTCGGCTGGGGTGACGGGCGCGCCCGCGCCGCGACGCGCATGCAGGGCGACATGGACCTGCGCACGCCGACGCTGATCAACGTCGCCTGGCAGGACGGCCCGATGGGCTGGGACGGGAAGTTCCCGACCCTCGAATCCGTCGCCGCGATGCCGATGACCTCGCCGTCCAACATGAACCTGCCGATGGCCGACGCACTGGCCCGGCTCAGCGCCGATGCGCGCTACGCCTCCGCCTTCGCCAGCGCCTTCGACGATCCGGCGATCACCCGTGAGCGGCTGGAAGCGGCGCTGGCGACCTTCGAGCGCCTGATCGTCGCCGGCACGACCCCGTTCGACCGCTGGATCGCCGGCGATGAGGCGGCCATTGGCGCATCGGCCAAGCGCGGGTTCGACCTGTTCAACGGCCGGGCCGACTGCGCGAGCTGCCATTCCGGCTGGTCGTTCACCGACAATTCGTTCCACGATATCGGCGTCGGCACCGGGGCCGACATCGGCCGCGGCCGGTTCAAGCCGACATCGGTCGCCCTGCGCTACGCCTTCAAGACCCCGACGCTCCGGGAGATCGGCCGCCGGGCGCCCTACATGCACGACGGCTCGGCCCCGACCCTGGAGGCGGTGATCGATCTCTACAACCGCGGCGGCATCGACCGCCCGAGCCGGTCCCGGGCGATCAAGCCGCTCCATCTCAGCGCGACGGAGCGGGCCGACCTGCTGGCGTTCCTGGGAACCCTCGCGACGGAGCGGAGCCGCGACCTGACCACGGCCTCGTTCACCGCCGCGGTCCCGGCGCCGTAACGGCCGGCACGGTCGACCCGGACGGGCATTGCGCGCAGGGATGATCCAGGGACACCCCAATCCGCGAATGCCACGCACCATTGGGCTGCTTGGCTGCGCGCAAGGCCGGGTGGCCTGCCCAAGCCGGGCGGGTATCCCGATCGCGCCTTCATGCTGAGGTGGGAGCGAAGCGAGCCCTCCGGCTGGCCACGCGATCCCCGGGAGGCTCCTTCGCCGTCCGGCGGTCTTCGATCGCAGGGCACCTCAGGATAAGGGCGCGGATGGGAAAGCCGCGTCAACGTGGTTCCCGAGCCGCTCACACAACGCCCGCTGCATCGGCCGGACGGGCAGCCGAACGGGCGTTGTGCGAAGGGCCTCACTCTATCCCAACCGCACTCGTCAGCGGGCGAGCCCTGGCTGGGGCGCTCCGGTCACGCGCCGCTCGCAGGCTTCGAGCGCGGCGGCGAACCGGGCCTCGCCGACCGTGTATTGGTGGGACAGGCTCGCCAGGCTGAGAAGGATCCAGACGCTGCCGAGGACGCTCGCCACCACCACGCCGAGCAGCACGTAGATCGTCCGGGTGTTGCGCCGAACCTCGATGGACAGGTCGTGGACGAGTTCCCGGTTGCCTTGAGAGAGGGCGTCTCTCGCGGCAACCAGCTCGTTGTGCATCTCGCTGATGACGTGGGTGGCGTTGTACAGCAGCAGAAGGTGGACGACGAAATCGTCGTCCGTGGTGGTGTTGAGAGCGGCCGCGACGCGCACGGCGAGCTGCCGCTCCCAGGGCAGGAGTTCCCGGCCGTGAACCGTCCGGTAGAACCGCTCGAGGTTGTTCACGGACGGAAGGCCTCGCGCCAGGCCGTGTGGAAGTTGCGCCGCAGGCGCCGTCCCTCGACGCGCAGGCGCATCGGCGCGGTGGTCGCCAGTTCCAGCCAGGTCATGTGCTGGATCCGCAGGGCCTCGATCAGGCGCTCGCCGATCCGCTCGATCTCGATGGTGCGGAAGTTCGGCTGCGCCTTCAGCTGACGGAACACGTCGGAGGCTTCCAGATAATCGAAGTTGGTCGCCTGGGCGGTGTTCTTGGCCAGGATAGCCCGGTCGCATTCGAGCAGCAGCGGCCGGAGCTCCCGCAGCACGTCCAGGGCGGTGGGATCGACGGCGCCGGCGGCCACGACCACGCAGAGGCGGATCTTATCCTCGCGGCAGCTCTCGACGATGATCTCGGTGCTGCGCCGGGTCGTCTCGGTGTCGCCCGCCGGGAAATCGACCACGACGAAGCGCTCGGCGGCATCGGACACGCGCTCGATCAGGTCCTGCACCAGGGTCGGGTCGACGCGGCCGGTGGAATCCTCCGCGCGCAGGCGCTGCCGGAAGCAGGAGACGCCCGGGCGGCGCGGCACGAAGTTCTGGCTGCCCGGCTCGGTCTCGCGCATCAGCGCCGTGTGGAAGTGCCGGTTGGCCGGATCGGTGTCGACCGCCAGGACGGGGCCGACCTCGGCGCAGAGATCGGCGATCTGCAGGGCGATGGTCGTCTTGCCGACGCCGCCCTTGCCGCCGAGGCACAGGATCAGGACCTTCGAATTCCCCGACCCGAGGAGATCCTGCTGGATGTCCTGGAGCTCGGACGGGGTGTACCAGGCCGGAACCTTGAGCTGCGTGGCGTCGGTCATGGAAGTCTCCTTGCGGTGAATGGCGCAGGGCTGCGTCCGCGCGGGCGTGGCTGCGGCGCGCGGAGACGGTCCTGCGGGGGTGTCAGGGTTCGTGTCGTCGATCCGGGCCCGGCCCGGTGGCGGATGGGCCGGATATCGGCGCCGACCGCGGGCCGGCGCCGCCCGTGCGCGTCAGGAGGAAGGACGCTCTCAAGCAGCCGGTCCCCGGTCGGGCGCTGAAGCGGAGGCCGCGTGCCGCGGCCGCCTGAGGCCCAACCGGGGCATCGAGCCGAGCAGGTCGAGACCGGGAATATTCGCCCACTTCACGCCTTGCACTCCATTGCCGGTCCGGTGCCGCGGCGGGGCCGCGCCCGATCGTCGTCCGGGCGGCGTCGCGCAGGACAGAGAGTTCGCCCAGCTCTCGGCGCAAGGCAAGCCTATAAGTTCCGATGTTGACAGCTTATCCGCTGTTATGATCCCAAAACCGAAGAATCATTCCAGCACAATTTTCGCAATTTTTCAAACTAATGCTTCAAAAAAATCATCATATCTACAAGTACATGGCCGTTATGAACCAAATTCAATCGCCGTATCTACGCCGAAGACAAACAGAAATCGCCTCAATTCACACCGCAGTGCAGCAACAGCCGATCCGGAACGGGGAAGGACGCCGCCGCGACAGCGCCAACGTCCAAAGACATCACGCCTGGGATGCTGCTGAGCGGAGTGGGGATCGGCGGGCGGCTGTCCGGACCCGGATCCGGGTCCCTGCCGCGATGCAACCGGCCATCGCCTAGGTTGCACGTGCAATTCACAGCGTTAACCTTCCACTCATATTCGTTAACAAACTATTGGCGAAGAGCTGATGAAGCTATCTAAATAGCCCGGTAACCACGGTGTCGGCAGGCACCGGCGAGGCTCCGATGTCAGCATTCAAGAATAAGCGCACCTCCACCGGATACGCCCTCGCCACCGCGGGAGCGGCGAGCCTCGCGGCCACGAGCGAGGCGCAGGCCCATGTGAAGTGGTTTTGTGCCTACGATGTCGCCGGGCAGCCGCAGGGCCTCGAACAGGTGCTCTGCGCGAATTTCGAGGGGCTGACCGTGCTCGCCCTGGTCTGCCTGATGTTCGGGTGCCTGGCCGAGGGAACGCCGCTCGGCGGCGCGCTGCTCAACGCCCTCGATCGCGTGACCGCCCGGATCCGCACCGACACCGAGCTGCTGGTGCGGGCCACCCTGGGCTTCTTCTTCGTCTCGCTCTGGGAACTCGGCGGCATCATCCTGACCCCCGAGCTGAAGACTGATGTCGCCTGGATCCCGTGGTTCCAGCTGGCGCTCGCCGGCTGCCTGATCTGGCGCCGCACCATGCCGCTCACGGGCCTGGGGATCGTGTTCCTGTTCAGCTTCGCCACGGCGCAGTACGGCGTCTTCCACCTCGCCGACTACCCGATCTTCCTCGGCGTGGCCGTCTACCTGATCTGCCGCGGCCTCGATCTGGCGCCCTTCGGCCTCCGTCCGCTCGACATCGTCCGCTGGACCGCCGCGATCACGCTGATGTGGGCGTCGATCGAGAAGTGGGCCTACCCGCAATGGACCGATCCGCTGCTCGCCGCCAAGCCGCAGATGACGCTGGGCGCGACCCCCGAGCTGTTCATGCAGGCCGCCGGCGTCATCGAGTTCACCCTGGCCTTCGCGCTGATCTGGACCCCGCTGGTCCGGCGTTGCGCGGCGATCATCCTGGCCGCGATCTTCATCTCGGCGGTGTTCGAGTTCGGCAAGGTCGACGCGATCGGCCATTCCGGGATCATCGTCGTGCTGATCGGCATCGCCGCCGACGATGTCCGCATGGCGGTCCGCGCCCGGCACGTGGTGCTGGCCCCGGCCTGGTACGGGGCCGCCCTGGCGCTGTTCCTCTTCCTCTACTACGCCGGCCACGCGGCCCTGTTCGGCGGCATTCAGGCGCTGCCGGTGATCTGACGGGCGCTCAGCGCGCCGCGACCAGCGGCGCGAACACGTCGGTCAGCCCGGTGATCAGGATCTGGGTGCCGACGCAGAGCAGCAGGAAGGCGAACAGGCGCCCGGTCACCCGGGCCCGGGCCGGGCCGATCAGCGCCACGACCCGGTCGGCCGAGGCGTAGATCAGCGCCACCGCGAGGGCCACGACCAGGGCCGCCAGGGTGACGCCGATATAGAAGCCGAACCGGTCAGCGTAGGCGGCCGGCCGGTTCGACCCCAGGGTGATCGCCACCGCGATGGTGCCGGGCCCGGTGGTGAACGGCAGGGTCAGGGGGAAGAACGCGATCTCGGCGAGCGGCGCCGGCGCCGGATCCCCGCCGGTCTCGATCAGCGTCGTCGCGCCGCGATCCTTCGAGCCCGACGCCTCCGCCTGCTTGCGCGCCTCGCGCGCCTCGGGCCGGTTGAGCTGGTTCCAGGCCGAGGACATCACCACCAGCCCCCCGGCGATCCGCAGGGCCGCCAGGGTCACGCCGAAGAAGTTGAGGATCGGCGTTCCGGCCCAGAGGGCGCCGAGCATCACCAGGGCGGCATAGACCCCGATCTTGCGCGACAGCAGCACCCGCTCGGCATGGCTGTAGGCGCTGGTCACCTGGGCGAAGATGAAGGCCCCGCCGATCGGGTTCACGATCGCGATCAGGCCCGAGAGGGCGAGCAGGAACTGCTGGATTGTGAAATCGATGCTCATCAGGGCCGCCGCCTAGACCAAGCGGCCCGGAACGGCCAGCCTCTTGGGCCGGATCAGCCCGGGGAGGGCGCCGGCACCAGCACCCGGGCCGGCGACAGGCGGCGGGCGCGGCGGACCTGCTGGACCGCCACCGGGCGGTAGAGCTGCTTGGTCGCGTCGACCACGTGCAGGCCGGCAAAGGGCAGCGCCAGCCCGGAGCCGAGCCGCTCCCAGGCCGGCCCCGTGCGCAGCATCAGCCGCGAGCGCACCGGCGGCATGTACAGGGTCTCGGCCCAGCCCTCGGGCGAGAACAGCGTGTCGCGCATCAGCCGGCCGAGCTGCGACCGGCTGTAGGGCTGGCCGTGGCCGAAGGGCGTCGCCTCGCGCCGGGCCCAGACCCCGCGCCGGTTCGGCACGACCAGGATCATGCGGCCACCCGGCGTCAGCGTGCGCCAGACCTCCTGCAGCAGCTCCGTCGGGCTCTCGACCGATTCCAGCGCGTGGACCAGCACGACCCGGTCGATGGCGGCCTCGGGCAGCGGCATCATGGTCGGGTCGGCCAGCGCCGTGCAGGAGCGGCCGGAGCCCGGCCAGTTCACCACCCCTTGCGTCGCCGGCATGAAGGCCAGGGTCCGCTCGGCGATGCAGTGGATCGGCCCGAGATACGGCGTCGCGTAGCCGATCCCAAGGACGCGCAGACCCGAGACCGAACCCAGGAACCCGTGGAGGGCGCGGGCGACGACGCGGTGCGTCTCGGCCCCCAGGGGGCTGGCGTAGAAGGCCCGCAGGCCGTTGACGTCGAGACGCATGGAGGAACGGGAGAATGAGGCCGGGACGACGATCCTAACTCAATGGTGGGCCGCGCCGCCCGCGGCAAGCATCTCGGGATGTTCCGGCGGTGGAACCGGGCTTGATCGCCGCCGGTTCACGGCAGCAGATTTCGCGCGTCGCCGCGCCTTGCGAATCTTCGCGCCTCCTGACGAGGGACTCCGATGGCTGCCGAGACCGAGATCCGAACCTTCCTGTGCCGCAGCGACAATATCGGGGTCCTGATTCGCGATCCCGTCAGCGGCGCCTGCGCGGCGATCGACGTGCCGGAGGCCGGGCCGGTCCTGAAGGCGCTGGACGAGACCGGCTGGCGCCTCACCGACATCCTGGTTACCCACCGGCACGGCGATCATGTCGAGGGCATCCCGGCGGTGAAGCGCGCCACCGGGGCCCGGGTGGTGGCGCCGGCCAAGGCCGGCAACGCGGTCCCGGACGTGGATGTGACGGTCGGCGAGGGCGACACCGTGCAGGTCGGCGGGCTCGCGGCCCAGGTCTGGGAGACCCCCGGCCACTGCGCCGACCACGTCACCTACTGGTTCGAGGAGGCCGGCCTGGTCTGTTCGGGGGACACGCTGTTCACCCTCGGCTGCGGCCGGGTGATGGAGAGCCCGCCCGAGACCCTGTGGCGGTCCCTGCGGCGGTTCGAACACCTGCCCGACGCCACGCGGGTGTTCAGCGGCCACGATTACGTCCTGTCCAATGCCCGCTTCGCCCTGGCGGCGGAACCGGACAACCGCGACCTGTTGGCGCGCAAGGCCGAGGCCGAGCGGGCCAAGGCCGAAGGTCGTTTTCTGATTCCCTCGACAATGGGCGATGAGCGCGCGACCAATCCGTTCCTGCGTGCGAGCCTACCGACTCTGGCTAAGTCAGTGGATCTTGCGCCCGGCACAGATCCGGAAGCGGTGTTTGTTGCGCTGCGTGCGTGGAAGGACCGCTTCTAGGACCGGTGATAACCAAGAAAATTTTGTTGCGTTCTCAAGCCGAACTGACACATACCCTGTGCAAGCGGTCCAATCCGCTCGGTCAACGGGCTCCCGGGGGGAAGCCGTAACGTCAACGCGAAGCGCCGGGACGCTTCCGCCGGTATGATGGGGGTCCGTCTCGCCCTACCACCTGTCCACCTCCCGCCTTCCGCTTCCGTTCCTTAAGCCAGAATCCGACGGGGCTAAGGAAGAGGCGCTCAGCGCAAAGTCCAAGATTCCTGCTACAGACACGAATGCCAGTGACGCGCTTCGCGACACCGGCGAAGGGGCGGCCCCGTCGCGTCCCCGCGCGCCGGTCGCAGCCGATGTACGGTTGCTCGGTATCGCCACCGAGCACCTGTCCCGACTCGGACCCAAGCGCGTGACGGTGGTCGCCGTCGCGGCGGAAGCCGGGATGACGCATGCCAACGTCTACCGCTATTTCCCGTCGAAGGACGCGCTCCTCGACGCGGTGGCCGGACGCTGGCTGCGCGAGGTCGAGGCGCGGCTCGCCGGCATCGCCGACGCGCCCGACCCGGCCGACGACAAGATCGAGCGGCTGCTCACCGCTCTCGCGACGGTTCAGCGCGACGCCTTGTTCGACGAGCCCAACCTGTTCGCCGTCCATCTCGACGCCACGGTCTCGGCCCGGCCCATCGCCCGACGGCACCGGGTGCGCCTGCGCAGCCTGGTGGAGCGCGTGGTCGAAGAAGGCATCACCTCGGGGATCTTCTCCGCCCGGGACCGGGAGCGGGCGATCGCCTACATCTTCGATGCGAGCTATCGCTTCACCCATCCGCTCGCGATCCAGCACGATGCGGAAGTCCCGCGCGACCTGATCGAGGCCCGGTTCGGCGCGGTGATCCACGCGATCCAGCGGGTCCTCCGCTCCGGGATTCTCTGACGCCGCAAGCGCGCGGCTCGGCGCCTGCTGATGCATCTCAAGGCCCGGACATCGCGTCCGGGCCTTTCGCGTTTCAGCGCCTGCGATCAGGGCGCGATCCACAGGGTGGAACCGGGCCGAAATCGGCGAAATGACAAGCTTTCGGATGTGTCATCCCGGCTTTCCGGGTCGGCCGAGCCAGAGTGCGGCGCACCTAAAACCCTCCCGCCATTGATGTTTCATCGCCGTGTCCTGCCCCGCGCGAGCGCCGGCGCGAGCCGAACCACCCCGGCTGCAACCGGCCATCGGGTTGAAGCGCCGAGGCTTTTCGGTCACACAGCCGCGCAGATTCCAGAGCGGCGAATCCCGCGTCGGACCCGGCCACCGGACGGTCCCGACGCCTCGCCGATCCCACCGAAGACGACACGCAGCGGAGGTTGATCCGACATGGCTCGCAACAAGATCGCGCTCATCGGTGCCGGCCAGATCGGCGGCACCCTGGCCCTCCTGGCTGGCCTGAAGGATCTCGGCGACGTGGTGCTGTTCGACATCGTCGACGGCGTGCCGCAGGGCAAGGCGCTCGACATCGCCGAGGCCGCCCCGGTCGAGGGCTTCGACGCGACCTATTCGGGCGCCAGCGACTATTCCGCCATCAAGGGCGCCGACGTGGTGATCGTCACCGCCGGCGTGCCGCGCAAGCCCGGCATGAGCCGCGACGACCTGATCGGCATCAACCTCAAGGTCATGCAGGCGGTGGGCGAGGGCATCAAGAGCTACGCCCCGGACGCCTTCGTGATCTGCATCACCAACCCGCTCGACGCGATGGTCTGGGCCCTGCAGAAGTTCTCGGGCCTGCCCACCAACAAGATCGTCGGCATGGCCGGCGTGCTCGACTCGGCCCGCTTCCGCCACTTCCTGGCCGACGAGTTCAAGGTCTCGGTCGAGGACGTCACCGCCTTCGTGCTCGGCGGCCACGGCGACGACATGGTCCCGCTGGTGCGCTACTCGACGGTGGCCGGCGTGCCGCTGACCGATCTGGTCAAGCTCGGCTGGACCACCCAGGAGAAGCTCGACGCCATGGTCGAGCGCACCCGCAAGGGCGGCGGCGAGATCGTCAACCTGCTCAAGACCGGCTCGGCCTTCTACGCGCCCGCCGCCTCCGCCATCGCGATGGCCGAGAGCTACCTGCGCGACAAGAAGCGGGTCCTGCCCTGCGCCGCCTATCTGGACGGCCAGTACGGCGTGAAGGGCATGTTCATCGGCGTGCCGATCGTCATCGGCTCCGGCGGCGTGGAGCGCGTCCTCGAAGTCACGTTCGATCCGGCCGAGAAGGCGATGTTCGACAAGTCCGTCGCGTCGGTGACCGGCCTGATCGAAGCCTGCAAGGGCGTCGACAGCAACCTCGCCTAAGATACGGCCCGGAGCGGTGCGGTTGCAGCCGAAGCGGGGGCCGGTCACGGTCCCCACAGGCGGCTCGTCGCGTCGCTCTCCGCTCCTTGCTTCTCGCTCCTCATCAAGAGGCCCCGATGAACATCCATGAATACCAGGCCAAGGCCGTGTTGAAGGAGTTCGGCCTGCCGATCTCCCGCGGCGTGGCGATCTTCGACCCGTCGGAGGCCGAGGCCGCCGCCAAGGAACTCGGCGGCCCGGTCTGGGTCGTGAAGAGCCAGATCCACGCGGGCGGCCGCGGCAAGGGGACCTTCAAGGACGCCCCCCAGGGCGCGAAGGGCGGCGTGCGGGTCACCAAGTCCATCGACGAGGTGAAGCAGTACGCCAGCGAGATGCTCGGCCAGACCCTGGTGACGATCCAGACCGGGCCGGCCGGCAAGCAGGTCAACCGCCTCTACATCGAGGAAGGCGCCCAGATCGCCGAGGAATTCTACCTCTCGATGCTGGTCGACCGCGCCACCGGCGGCGTCGCCTTCGTGGTCTCCACCGAGGGCGGCATGGATATCGAGGCGGTCGCCCACGACACGCCCGAGAAGATCCACACGATCCCGGTCGATCCCGCCACGGGCGTGATGCCCCATCACGGCCGCGCAGTCGCCAAGGCCCTCGGGCTCACCGGCGCCCAGGCCAAGGAAGCGGCCTCGCTGACGGAGAAGCTCTACACCGCGTTCGTGTCCAAGGACATGAGCATGCTCGAGATCAACCCGCTGGTGCTCACCGCCGACGGCCATCTCAAGTGCCTCGACGCCAAGATCTCGTTCGACTCGAACGCGCTCTACAAGCACGCCGACATCGTCGCGCTGCGGGATGAGACCGAGGAGGACGCCAAGGAGATCGAGGCGTCCAAATACGACCTCGCCTACATCGCGCTCGACGGCACGATCGGCTGCATGGTCAACGGCGCCGGCCTCGCCATGGCGACGCTCGACATCATCAAGCTCTACGGCGAGAGCCCGGCCAACTTCCTCGATGTCGGCGGCGGCGCCTCCGAGGAGAAGGTCACGGCGGCGTTCAAGATCATCACCGCCGACCCGCAGGTGAAGGGGATCCTCGTCAACATCTTCGGCGGGATCATGAAGTGCGACGTCATCGCCCGCGGCGTCATCGCCGCCGTCAAGGCGGTGGGCCTGCAGGTGCCGCTGGTGGTGCGCCTCGAAGGCACCAACGTCGAAGAGGGCAAGGACATCATCCGGGGCTCCGGCCTCAACGTGATCCCGGCGGACGACCTCGACGACGCCGCCCAGAAGATCGTCGCCGCCGTGAAGGGAGCCTGATCATGTCGGTGATGATCGACGCGAACACCAAGGTCATCTGCCAGGGCTTTACCGGCAAGAACGGGACCTTCCACTCCGAGCAGGCCCTCGCGTACGGGACCAAGATGGTCGGCGGCACGAGCCCTGGCAAAGGCGGCTCGACCCATCTCGGCCTGCCGGTCTTCGACACGGTGGCGGAGGCCCGCGAGGCCACCGGCGCCGACGCCTCGGTGGTCTACGTGCCGCCGCCCGGCGCCGCCGACGCGATCTGCGAGGCGATCGCCGCCGAGATCCCGCTGATCGTGTGCATCACCGAGGGCATTCCGGTGCTCGACATGGTCAAGGTGAAGCGGGCGCTCACCGGCTCGAAGTCGCGCCTCGTCGGCCCGAACTGCCCCGGCATCGTCACCGCCGGCCAGTCGAAGATCGGCATCATGCCGGCCAACATCTTCCGCCAGGGCTCGGTCGGGATTGTGTCGCGCTCGGGCACGCTGACCTACGAGGCGGTGTTCCAGACCACCAATGCCGGTCTGGGCCAGACCACGGCCGTGGGCATCGGCGGCGACCCGGTGAAGGGCACCGAGTTCATCGACGTGCTGGAGCTGTTCCTGGCCGACCCGAAGACCGAGTCGATCGTGATGATCGGCGAGATCGGCGGCTCGGCCGAGGAGGAGGCCGCCCAGTTCCTGAAGGACGAGGCCAAGCGCGGGCGCAAGAAGCCGATGGTCGGCTTCATCGCGGGCCGCACGGCGCCTCCGGGCCGCCGCATGGGCCATGCCGGCGCGATCATCTCGGGCGGCAAGGGCGGCGCCGAGGACAAGATCGCCGCCATGGAGGCCGCGGGCATCCGCGTGTCGCCGTCGCCGGCCCGGCTCGGCTCGACGCTCGTCGACGTCCTCAAGGGCTGAGGCGCGCGCCTGCGTCGCGGCCCGCGCAGGGCCGCGACCCCCATATCGACCGGGACGGGGCGGTGAACCGCCCCGGATCACTTTCAGGGCGATCCGCCCCGCGAGCGGGTCGCCGTAAGGGCAGCCAGCCTGCCCGCGCGACAGGATGAACGGACCATGGCACGCCAGGACGTGAACGAAGCGCTTCTCGAAACCTCGTTCCTCTACGGCGCCAACGCCGCCTACATCGAGGAATTGCAGGCGGCCTACGCCCGCAACCCGGCCTCGGTCGATCCGGAATGGCAGACCTTCTTCAAGGGGCTCGGCGAGGACGAGACCCTGGTCGAGAAGAACGCCGCGGGCGCGTCCTGGGAGAAGCCCAACTGGCCGGTGCCGCTGAACGGCGAGCTGGTCTCGGCGCTCGATGGCAATTGGGGCGCCCTCGAGAAGGCGGTCGGCGACAGGATCGCCGCCCGGGACGCCAAGGAGGCCAAGCCCGGCAAGCCGGTCGACAGCGTCGCCGCCACCACCGGCGTGTCGGTGGAGCAGGCGACCAAGGATTCGGTCCGGGCGATCATGCTGATCCGCTCCTACCGCATGCGCGGCCACCTGCACGCCAAGCTCGACCCGCTGGGGCTGGCCCCGCGCGGCGACCACGAGGAGCTGCACCCGCAGCATTACGGCTTCACCGAGGAATCCGATTGGGACCGCCCGATCTTCCTCGACAACGTGCTCGGCCTTCAATTCGCGACGATCCGCGAAATCGTCGACATCCTCGAGCGGACCTACTGTCAGACCCTCGGCGTCGAGTTCATGCATATCTCCGATCCGGCCGAGAAGGCGTGGATCCAGGAGCGCATTGAGGGCAAGGACAAGGAGATTTCTTTTACTCCTGAAGGCCGCAGGGCCATCCTGAACAAGCTGATCGAGGCCGAGGGCTTCGAGAAGTTTCTGGATCTCAAGTATACCGGCACCAAGCGCTTCGGCCTCGACGGCAGCGAGGCGATGATCCCGGCGCTGGAGCAGATCATCAAGCGCGGCGGCGCGCTCGGCGTGCGCGAGATCGTGCTCGGTATGGCCCATCGCGGCCGGCTCAACGTGCTCACCAACGTGATGGCCAAGCCGTTCCGGGCGGTCTTCCACGAGTTCAAGGGCGGCTCCGCCTCGCCGGCCGAGGTCGAGGGCTCGGGCGACGTGAAGTACCACCTGGGCGCCTCCTCGGACCGCGCCTTCGACGGCAACAACGTCCACCTGTCGCTCACCGCCAACCCGTCCCACCTCGAGATCGTCGATCCGGTCGTGCTCGGTAAGGTCCGGGCCAAGCAGGACCAATGGGCCAAGCCGCATATCCAGCGCGCCGCCGTGCTGCCGTTGCTGATCCACGGCGACGCCGCCTTCGCGGGCCAGGGCGTGGTCGCGGAGTGCTTCGGCCTGTCGGGCCTGAAGGGCCACCGCACCGGCGGCTCGGTGCACTTCATCATCAACAACCAGATCGGCTTCACCACCGATCCGCGCTTCTCGCGCTCCTCGCCCTATCCGTCGGACGTGGCGAAGATGGTCGAGGCGCCGATCTTCCACTGCAACGGCGACGATCCCGAGGCCGTGACCTTCGCGGCCAAGGTGGCGGTCGAGTACCGGCAGAAGTTCGGCAAGCCGGTCGTGATCGACATGCTGTGCTACCGCCGCTTCGGCCACAACGAGGGCGACGAGCCGGCCTTCACCCAGCCGAAGATGTACCAGCGGATCCGCAAGCATCCGTCGGTGCTGGAGACCTACGGGCGCAAGCTCGTCGAGAACGGTACCCTCGACCAGCAGGCGCTGGACGCCCGCAAGGCCGAGTTCCGCCAGATGCTCGACAGCGAGCTCGACGTCGCCACCAACTACAAGGCCAACAAGGCCGACTGGCTGGACGGCCGCTGGGCCGGCTTCAAGGCGGTGCATGAGGATGTCGACGATCCGCGCCGCGGCCGCACCGCGGTGCCGGCCGAGACCCTGCAGGAGATCGGCCGCAAGATCACCCAGGCGCCCCCGGGCTTCCACCTGCACCGCACGATCCAGCGGTTCATGGACAACCGCGCCAAGGCGGTCGAGACCGGCGCCGGGATCGACTGGGCGACCGCCGAGGCCCTGGCCTTCGGGGCGACCCTGCTCGACGGCAACCGGGTCCGGCTCTCCGGCCAGGATGTCGAGCGCGGCACCTTCTCGCAGCGCCACGCGGTGGTGATCGACCAGGAGAACGAGCAGCGCTTCACGCCGCTCAACGCCATCCGCGAGGGCCAGGCCTCGATCGAGATCGTCAACTCGATGCTCTCCGAGGAGGCGGTGCTCGGCTTCGAGTACGGCTACTCCCTGGCCGAGCCGAACGCCCTCGTCCTCTGGGAAGCCCAGTTCGGCGACTTCGCCAACGGCGCCCAGGTGGTGATCGACCAGTTCATCGCGAGCGGCGAGCGCAAGTGGCTGCGCATGTCCGGCCTCGTGCTGCTGCTGCCGCACGGCTACGAGGGCCAGGGTCCCGAGCATTCCTCCGCCCGCCTGGAGCGCTACCTCCAGGCCTGCGCCGAGGACAACATGCAGGTGGCCAACGTCACCACCCCGGCGAACTACTTCCACATCCTGCGCCGGCAGCTGAAGCGGGACTTCCGCAAGCCGCTGGTGCTGATGACGCCGAAATCGCTGCTGCGCCACAAGCGGGCGGTCTCGACGCTCGACGCCCTAGCCGAGGGATCCACCTTCCACCGCGTCCTGTGGGACGATGCCGAGGAGGAGGGCGCCCCCAACAAGCTGGTGCGGGACGACAAGATCCGCCGCGTCGTGCTGTGCTCCGGCAAGGTCTATTACGACCTGCTGGAGGAGCGAGAGAAGCGCGGGCTCAACGACATCTACCTGATGCGCGTCGAGCAGCTCTACCCGTTCCCGCTCAAGGCGCTCGCCACCGAGATGGGCCGGTTCCGCAACGCGGACGTCATCTGGTGCCAGGAGGAGCCCAAGAACATGGGCGCCTGGTCCTTCGTCGAGCCCTATCTGGAATGGGTGCTCGGCCAGGCCGGCTCCGCGGTGAAGCGCGCCCGTTACGTCGGCCGCCCGGCCTCCGCATCCACGGCCGTGGGCCAGATGTCGAAGCACCAGGCCCAGCTCCAGGCGTTCCTCAACGAGGCGCTCGCGGTCTGATCTCTAGGACCCGCTGAGTTTTCGAGACCTGGCGGCGACCCGCTCGGGCCGCCGCCCTCAATCTCCAGGCCGTCCGGCACGGCCCAACCGATCCGGAAGTGCGAAAGACCATGGCTACCGACATCCTCGTCCCGACGCTCGGCGAATCCGTGACCGAGGCCACCATCGGCCGCTGGTTCAAGAAGCCCGGCGACACGGTCGCGGCCGACGAGCCGATCGTCGAACTCGAGACCGACAAGGTCACCCTGGAGGTCAACGCCCCGGCGGCCGGCCAGCTCGGCGAGATCCTGGCCAAGGACGGCGAGACCGTCGAGCCCGGCGCGCTGCTCGGCTCGATCGTCGAGGCCGGCGCTTCGGCCGGCGGCAAGAAGGCCGCCGCGAAGGAGGCCCCGAAGGAGGCTGCCGAGACCAAGGCCGAGAGCCGCAGCGAGGCGCCCAAGGCCGCCCCGTCCGCCAAGGCCGAGGCGCCGGCCCAGGAATCCTCCGCCGGCTACGGCAACCACGGCGATGCGGGCGCCCCCGCGACCCAGCAGCGCCCGACCGGCGATAACGGCCCGGCGGTGGCCAAGCTCGCCCGAGAGAGCGGTCTCGACCCGGCCGGCCTCAACGGCTCCGGCAAGGACGGCCGCGTCACCAAGGGCGACATGCTCGGCGCGATCGCGAAGGGCCCGGCCCCGGCCGCCGCCCCCGCCAAGGAGGCTCGCCCGACCCTGCCGCGCGCGCCTTCGGCGCCGGACGATGCCGCGCGCGAGGAGCGCGTGCGCATGACGAAGCTGCGCCAGACCATCGCGCGCCGCCTCAAGGACGCGCAGGACACCGCCGCGATGCTGACGACGTTCAACGACGTCGACATGTCGGCCGTGATGGCCCTGCGCAGCCAGTACAAGGACATCTTCGAGAAGAAGCACGGCACGAAGCTCGGCTTCATGGGCTTCTTCACCAAGGCGGTGATCGGCGCCCTCAAGGACGTGCCGGCGGTCAATGCCGAGATCGACGGGCAGGACCTCGTCTACAAGAACTACTACCACATCGGCATCGCGGTCGGCACCGATAAGGGCCTGGTCGTGCCGGTGGTGCGCGACGCCGACGACCTGTCCATCGCCGGCATCGAGAAGACCATCGCCGGCTTCGGCAAGAAGGCCCGCGACGGCAAGCTGTCCATCGAGGACATGCAGGGCGGCACCTTCACGATCACCAACGGCGGCATCTACGGCTCGCTGATGTCGACCCCGATCCTCAACGCCCCGCAATCGGGCATCCTCGGCATGCACCGCATCGAGGAGCGCCCGGTGGTCCGGGCCGGCAAGATCGAGGCGCGGCCGATGATGTACCTCGCGCTGTCATACGATCACCGGATCGTCGACGGTAAGGAGGCCGTGACTTTCCTGGTGCGGGTCAAGGAGGCCCTGGAGGATCCGGCCCGGCTCGTGCTGGATCTGTGATCGAGACGGTCACTCGCCGGAATGCAAACATGGGTTTTCGTCTCAGAGATCGTTCGAAATCTGGGACTGGCCCTAGCCGCCTTGGTCGGCGCGGCGCTGGCTTGGCGAAAGCTTGCGCCGGAAATGAAGCAAGCTGGGTCCGCCGCATCACAGGCGGAATTGGCACGCCGTGCTCATGTCACGGAACTCTTCAACCGCGCGGCCGGGCAACTGGGCGACGAGCGTCTCGAAGTCCGGCTGGCGGCTATCTATGTTCTTCGCGAGATCGGGCGCGACTTTCCCGATCTCGCGGATCCGGTCTTCGAACTCCTGCAGGCGCATCTGCGCGAGCGGCGGTCTCGCTACGAGGATTCGGAGCCGCCCATCGACGTGAAGGCGGTTATCGAAACGCTGCGCATGAGGATTTCCGCTGATGACTCATCAAGCGAAGCCTAGAATGCACCCGGTCGTCAATCTTCAGGGCGCTTTCATTCGCCACACGGACCTCAGCAATTCCGATTTGCGACACGCGGATCTTTCACGCGTCGATGCAAGCGGCGCTGTGTTCCGAAATTCGGATTTCCTCGATGCACGCTTGAGTGGGGCGATTCTGCGGGGCGCGGATCTTACCGATGCGCAGAACCTCACCGAGGCCCAGCTCGCGACCGCTATCCTCGACGAGCACACGCGATTGCCGGCCTATATCGACCGCCGAACGCTCAACGGTCAGTCGCGCGAAGCCATGGGAGTCGAGCTTTGACAACGTCGCCTGATTCCGTCGCCATCGTCACCGGCGGCAGCCGCGGCATCGGGCGGGCGGTGTCGCTGCTCCTGGCGGAGCGCGGCTACGCGATCTGCCTGAGCTACGTCTCCGATTCGGCCGCGGCCCAGGCGGTGGTGGATGCGATCACCGTCAAGGGCGGCAAGGCGCTGGCGGTGCGCAGCGATGTCGGCGTCGAGGCCGACGTGCTCGCCCTGTTCGAGGCCGCCGACGGGCTCGGTCGGCTCGCCGCGCTCGTGAACAACGCCGGCGTGGTCGACCTGAAATCGGACGTGGCCGACATGAGCGCGGCCCGGCTCCTGCGGATGATGAACACCAATGTCGTCGGCAGCTTCCTGTGCGCCCGGGAGGCGGTGCGGCGCATGTCGACCAAGCGCGGCGGGGCAGGGGGCGCCATCGTCAACCTGTCCTCGGTGGCCGCCCGCCTCGGCGGACCCGGCCAGTTCGTCGATTACGCAGCCTCCAAGGGCGCGATCGATACACTGACCATCGGGCTCGCCCGCGAGGTCGCCGGGGAGGGCATCCGGGTCAACGCGGTGGCGCCCGGCATCATCGCCACCGAGATCCATGCCAGCGGCGGCGAGCCCGACCGGGTCGAGCGCCTCGGGCCCGGCGTCCCGATGGGCCGCGCCGGCACCGCCGAGGAGGTCGCCGCGCCGATCGCGTGGCTGATCTCGGAGGAGGCGTCCTACACCACGGGCGCCATCCTCGACGTCGGCGGCGGCCGCTGACCCCACCCTTTCCATCTCCCTTCTCTCCGACCGCCCCAGGCGGCATGACCGACCGGAAGCGAACTCCCATGTCCTACGATCTCGTCGTCATCGGCACCGGCCCCGGCGGCTATGTCTGCGCGATCCGCGCGGCACAGCTCGGCCTGCGGACAGCCGTGGTCGAGAAGCGCGCGACCCACGGCGGCACCTGCCTCAATGTCGGCTGCATCCCGTCGAAGGCGCTGCTCCACGCCTCCGAGGCCTTCGAGGAGGCGAACAAGCACTTCGCCGATCTCGGCATCGAGGTCAGCGGCGTTAAGCTCGACCTCAAGAAGATGATGAGCTTTAAGGCCGAGGGCGTGGCCGGCAACACAAAGGGCGTCGAGTTCCTGCTCAAGAAGAACAAGGTCGACACCTTCCACGGCACCGGCAAGATCGCGGGCGCCGGCCGGGTCGAGGTCGTGTCCGAGGATGGCGGCAACCAGATGCTCGAGACCAAGAGCATCGTCATCGCCACCGGGTCGGACGTGACGCGCCTGCCGGGCGTCACCATCGACGAGAAGGTGGTGGTGTCCTCCACGGGCGCGCTCGAGCTCGACCGCGTGCCGAAGAAGCTCCTGGTGATCGGTGCCGGCGTGATCGGGCTGGAGCTCGGCTCGGTCTGGCGCCGGCTCGGCGCCGAGGTCACCGTCGTGGAATATCTCGACCGGGTGCTGCCCGGCATGGACGGCGAGGTCGGCAAGCAGTTCCAGCGGATCCTGACCAAGCAGGGCATCCAGTTCAAGCTGTCCACCAAGGTGACCGGCGTCGAGGTCGGCAAGAAGGGCGCGAACGTCACCGTGGAGCCGGCCGCGGGCGGAGAGGCGGAGATCCTGCAGGCGGATGTGGTCCTCGTGGCGATCGGCCGGGTGCCCTACACCGAGGGGCTCGGCCTCGACACGGTCGGCGTGCAGCGCGACGACAAGGGCCGGATCCTCACGGATTCGCACTACGCCACCAACGTCACCGGCATCTACGCGATCGGCGACGTGATCGCCGGGCCGATGCTCGCCCACAAGGCCGAGGATGAAGGCGTCGCGATCGCCGAGATGCTGGCCGGGCAGTCGGGCCACGTCAATTACGGGGTGATCCCGAACGTGGTCTACACCTTCCCGGAGGTCGCTTCCGTCGGCAAGACCGAGGAGGAGCTGACCAAGGACGGCATCGCCTACAATGCCGGCAAGTTCCCGTTCACGGCCAACGGCCGCGCCAAGGCGAACGGCACCACGGACGGCTTCGTGAAGGTGCTGGCCGATGCCCAGACCGACCGGGTGCTCGGCGTGCACATCGTCGGGGCGGATGCCGGCAACCTGATCGCCGAGGTCGCGGTGGCGATGGAGTTCGGTGCCTCCTCCGAGGACATCGCCCGCACATGCCACGCGCACCCGACCCTGACCGAGGCGGTCAAGGAAGCGGCGCTCGCCGTGTCCAAGCGCGCCATCCACGTTTGATCGGCAAGACCCGGCGCGGGATCAAGCGATCTTGCGCCGGGCGTTCGGCAGGTCGGCGATCCGCAGGAGCGCGCTCGGCGCCGGCGAAGCGGTGAGCGCGTTCAGAAGATACGGCCGGCGCAGGCCCAGGGCATTGTGCAGCGCCAGGTCGATGTCGCGGGGGTAGAACGGCATCCGCAAAACGGCGTCCACCCCGAAATAGCGCCCGGCCTGGGCGATCGGCTCCAGTTCGGCGGTGGTCAGCAGAGTGATCCGTGTCGCCAGGCCGAGCGGTTGGAGCTGGCAGGCGAGCTCCATCCCGTCGATGCCGCCAAGCTTCACATCGATGAACGCGAAGTCGTAGGCGCCGAGCTTCAGCTGCTTGAGGGCGTGGCGGCCGCAATCGGTCTCCTCGAGCTCGATCGCGAAGCCGCTGCGCGCCACCACCCGGCTGATCGCGGTCCGCCCGGCTGCCGACGAGCAGGCGAGCAAAGCCCGGGTCGGGGTCCGGCGGCGGGCATCGGCATGGAGGAGCTGCTCGATGTGGCTCGGATTGAGCGGCGTCTTCAGCACCTCGTAGGCGCCGAGGCTCTGGGCAATCTCCTGCCAATGCGCCAGCACGCGGGTGGCGACCAGAACGAGGCAGGGCGGCTCGGCCCCCGCCCGGCGTGCCACCGCGACGGCCTCGGGTCCGCTCAGGTCCTCGAGCTGCAGCCCGACGAAGGCGAGACTGGGGCGTTGCCGGAGAAGGTTGTCGCACAGCGCCTGGCCCGACGTCGCCTCGGCGATCACGGCCGTTGGGTCGAAGCGTTGGACGATTGCCTTGAGGGCGGCGCGTCGCCCGGCATCGCAATCCGCGATCACGACACGGGCGGGCGACCTGGCCTCATCAAGCTCCATGGCACCGCCCCGACAGATCCAATTCCCCGATCAGGAGAATGGACGCGGATCATGACGAAGCCCTTAAACGTGCGCTCGAATAGACGCTTCGAGACATATTCAGCGCAACAATCGCGTATTAGCCACCCTTATCACTGCTATAGGCCAATCGAGTTCAGCGGCCGGCGCGGGGATGCGCCGCCGTATAGGCGCTCATGAGCCGGGCGGCATCGACCTGGGTGTAGAGCTGCGTCGTCGACAGGGAGGCGTGGCCCAGCAGCTCCTGGATCGCGCGCAGCTCGCCCTGGCGGGCGAGCAGATGCGTCGCGAAGGAGTGCCGCAGGGCATGCGGGGTCGCGCTCTCGGGCAGGCCGAGGGCGCCGCGGGCGCGGGCCACGGTGTACTGGATGATGCGCGGAGACAGCGCGCCGCCGCGGGCACCGACAAAGAGCGGCCCCTCCGGCGGCAGCGGCAGCGGGCAAGCGGCCACGTAATCGGCCACCGCCTGCGCGACCACCGGCAGGATCGGGACCATCCGCTGCTTGCCGCCCTTGCCCAGCACCGTCACCTGATCGCTGCCCGGAAGCGGCGCGTCGCGGCGGGTCAGGCCGAGGGCCTCGGAGATGCGCAGGCCGGCGCCGTAGAGCAGGGCCAGGACCGCGGCATCCCGGGCGAGCACCCAGGGCTCGCGCTCCTCGCCGGCCCGGATGGCCGTGTCGGTGAGCGCCACCGCGGCGGCGACGGGCAGCGGCCGGGGCAGACGCCGCGGAACCTTGGGCGCCCGCACGCCGCCAAGCGCCGAGACGCTGCCGTAACCCTCGCGCTCCAGGAACCGCCCGAACGAGCGCAACCCGGCGAGCATGCGCATCAGCGAGCGGCCGGACACCTCGTCGGCCCGGCGCGCGGCCATGAAGGCACGGATGTCGCGCACCTTCAGGGCCACCAGCATCGGGATGGTCGGCGTGCCCTGGCGCAACGCGAGGTGGAGCAGGAACTGGCGCACATCGCGGCTGTAGGCCTCGACGGTGTTGGGCGACATCCGCCGCTCCCGCGCCAAGCCATCGGCCCAGGCATGGACCGCCTCGCGCAGGCGCGAATCGCCCGGAATCAGGATCAGGTCGTCGGCCGTCTCGCGCGCGCTCATGGCCCCACTCGACCGCTTTTTCGTTGTCTTGGGCTTAACGCGGGTCGGCGTTAGCGCCCGCCGCACAACGACCGGGGAACCTGCTAGGCCGGAATGTTGCCAGCCGTGATGAGGGGCGCATTACAGCGCTGGTACTGGCGGGAAAGGCCAAGCGGTACGAGCGTGGGTGTCGGTCGACGGGACGCGATTGTGTGATCAGAGCGGAATGGCCGTGACGAATTTGGCCGCACCTGCATTCTCGGTATCGAGCTGCCAGACGCTCCACAGCTTCCGCATACCACCTCTGGGGGTCGCGAACGGTCCCTCGAACAGGTACCGCAGACCGAACGGAGCGACGGTAATACCACGGTAATTCGCCATGACGGCGTGTCCGCATAAAGCATCCTGCAGATGCCAGAATTCGTCGGGTTAGAAGCCAACGCCGATGAAGAATTTCGCCTTGGCGCCGCCGCGCGGGTGATTGGAATTCAGGAGGTACAAGCAGACCTTGCGCCGATCCACCTCGAAACCCGCCGGCCAAAGCCCGTAGGGCATCAGCCGTGGAAAGGCTGATGATCGGAGATTTCGCGCGACCGAACGGTCGCCAGCGCCTCGAACAGCTCGGAAAATTCGACTTCGAAGCCGCTTCCGCCGGCCCAAATGCCAACCACCGTCCCCACGGCACCGGCCGGCACATCCTGTCCTGCATCGCTTCGTACAGGAACAGCGAGCCTCACGAGATCCAATTCACGGATCTCGGCGGGGCTTCCGGGCGACGAGCGTGCGAAGGCAGCGACGACGGACATAGCTGAAAATATGCGCGCCGCAGCGTTCGAAGCAAGGCGCCGCGACGGCACGACCTCAGTTCAGGATCCCGTCCTTGCCCTGGAACCCGGCCAGCGGCGCGGTGAGGATGCAGTGCAGCCCGGTCTCCCGGTAATCCAGGGCGACCGCCCCGGCCACGGTGCCCGCGAAGGCGCGCTCGATCAGGCGGGTGCCGAACCCCTTGCGCGAGGGCGGCACCACCGAGGGACCGCCGGATTCCGCCCAGCTCAGCCGGAGCTGCGGGCCGTCGGCCAGGGCCTCGATCTCCCAGGTGACGCCGACATGCCCCGCCGCGGCCGAGAGGGCGCCGAACTTGGCCGCGTTGGTCGCCAGCTCGTGGATCATCAGCGCCAGGGCGAGGGCCGCCTTCGGCCCGATATCGAGAGCCGGCCCCTCGATCCGCAGCCGGCCGGGGCGGGCATTGTCATGGAGCGCCAGGGCGCCCCGGATCACCGCCTCCATGCGGGCCCGCTCGGCATTGCCGGCGAGCAGGATGTCGTGCGCCTTGCCCAGCGCCAGCAGGCGCTGCAGCAGGGCGTCGCGGGCGGACGCGACGTCGGGCGCATCGCGCAGGGTCTGCGAGGCGATCGCCTGGACCATCGCCAGGGTGTTCTTCAGCCGGTGGCTGAGTTCCTGGCTCAGCATCTCCCGATGCGCGTCGGCCTCGGCCTGCTGGGTCGCGTCGAGCATCACGCCGGTCATCCGGGTGGCGGTGCCGTCGGCGGTGCGGACGATGATGGCACGGTTGAGCACCGTGGCGTAGGTGCCGTCCGCCCGCCGGAAGCGGTACCGCTCGCTCCAGCGGAGCGACGCGTCCGCGATGGCGGCGCGGACGCTGCGGCGGACGCGGTCGCCATCCTCCGGGTGGATGTGGTCGTACCACCAGTCGGTGCTCGGCTCGATCTCCGCCGGCCGGTAGCCGTAGAGCGCGGACAGGCCCTCGTCCCAATGGATCCGGCCGGTCTGCGGGTTCCAGTCCCAGATCAAATCCGTGGTCGCCCGCGACGAGAGCCGGTAGCGCTCCTCGGAGATCGCCAGGGCGTCGCGCGCCTGGCGCTCGGCCGCCAGGGCGGCCTCCCGCTCCCGGACCGCCCGGCGCAGCTCGAGCTGCGCCATCACCTGCTGCGCCAGCGCCCGGAGGGCAAAGGCCTGGTCCGGCTTCAGGCCGTCGGGCCGCGGCTCCGTGTCGATCACGCACAGGGTCCCGAACGACACACCGTCTTCGGTCCGGAGCACGGCGCCGGCATAGAACCGGATATGCGGTGGCCCGGTCACCAGGGTGTTCTCGCAGGTGCGCGGGTCGGCCGTCAGGTCGGGGATCACCAGCAGCCCGTCCGCGGCGCCCAGTGCGTGGGCACAGACCGACTGGCTCAGGGGCGTCTCGCAGGAGGGGAAGCCGTGCCGGGCCTTGAACCATTGCCGGTCGGCCGCGACGAGGCTGACGAGCCCCACCGGCACCGCGCAGATCTGCGTCGCCAGCGCGACGATGTCGTCGAAGGCCGGCTCGCGCGGCGTATCGAGGATGCCGTAGCTGCGGAGGACCTGGAGGCGGGCGGTCTCGATCGAGTCTGACATGGCCGGGGGCGTTGGATCGGGCAGCGGGGCCCGGGAAGCACGCGGAGGCGATCGGGATCGGTCTTAGCCGATCTTGCGCGCATGAGCATCTTGCACTTCCGGGGCAGATCTTCCCAGGATGCATATTCAACCGGTTTATCTTCCCTGGCTCGCCCGGCGCCGATCCGCGTGCCAAGCTCGCGCGATGACGCTCCTCGCCTATGCCGGTGCCGCGATCGCGGAGATCGCCGGATGCTTCGCGTTCTGGGCCTGGCTCCGGCTCGGCCGGTCGGCCTGGTGGGCGCTTCCGGGCCTCGCCTCCCTAGCGGCGTTCGCCGGCCTGCTGACCCTGGTGGACAGCCCGGCGGCGGGACGCGCCTTCGCGGCCTATGGCGGGGTCTACGTCGCCGCCTCGATCCTGTGGCTGTGGCTCGCCGAGGGGCAGCGGCCCGACCGGTGGGACCTCGCCGGGGGTTTGGTGTGCCTGGCCGGGGCGGCGATCATCCTGCTCGGGCGGCGCGGGTGAGGCGGCCTCACCGCCCGAGCGTGTAGAACTCGTCGTTCGGCCGCAGCTCGGCGACGCTGGCCAGGCGGTTCGAGAGGGCGAACAGGGCGGTGATCGCGGTAATGTCCCAGACGTCGTCCGGGCTGAAGCCGTGGCCCGCGAGCACCGCGTGATCCTCGGCCTCGACGGTATGGGCTTCCTTCGCCACCTTCAGCGCGAAGGCCAGCATCGCGCGCTGGCGCGGGGTGATGTCGGCCTTGGCGTAGACGACGGCGACCTGGTCGGCCAGGAGCGGGTTCTTGGCCCGGACCCGCAGGATCGCGCCATGGGCGACCACGCAGTAGAGGCAGTTGTTGGCCGCGCTGGTGGCGACCACGATCATCTCGCGCTCGGCCTTGGTGAGACCGCCGGGCCGGTCCATCAGCGCGTCGTGATAGGCCATGAAGGCGCGGAACTCGTCCGGGCGGTGCGCCAGCGCCAGGAAGATGTTGGGCACGAAGCCCGCCTTCTCCTGCACGAGGGCGATGCGGGCGCGCAGGTCGTCGGGCATCTCGGACAGCTTCGGGACCGGGAAGCGGCTGATCGGCGTTGGCGCGGGCATGGTCGGGCTCCCCAGGTTCCGGTCCCTTGGTGAAACCGAGCGTTCACGATACGTACGGCACGCTCGGCCCGATCGTCGAGGGCAGCCGGCCTCCGGACCGCGACGAGGCCCGAGCATAACCCTGGAGCGTCATGAGCAGCATCGTCCGCATCCTGGGGATCGACCCGGGGCTCCGCCGCACCGGCTGGGGCCTTATCACCGCGCAGGGCAGCAAGCTGACCTACGGCGATTGCGGCGTCGTCACCTCGGACGGCGACCTGCCGCTGGCGCTCCGCCTGCGCGAGCTGTTCGAGGGGATCGGCCGCATCGTCGAGGCGCAGAAGCCCGACGAGGTCGCCGTGGAGGAGACCTTCGTCAACAAGGACGCCCAGGCGACGCTCAAGCTCGGCCATGCCCGGGCCATGGCGCTCGTGGTGCCGGCCAATGCCGGGCTGCCGGTGTTCGAATACGCCGCCAACCTGATCAAGAAGACCGTGGCGGGCTCCGGTCACGCCGAGAAGGTGCAGATCCAGGCGATGGTCCGCTTCCTCCTGCCGAAGGCGGAGTTCCGCGTGGCCGACGCCGCCGACGCGCTGGCCATCGCGATCACCCATGCGAGCCACCGCGACGCGCATGCCTTGCGCAGGACGCATCTGCCGGAGGGCAAGCGCCGCACTCTCACCGGGCAGGCCGCCGCGGGCCAGGGGCTCGCCGGGAAGGGGTTCTCGGCCGCCGCCGCCGCGCGCATCGAGGCGGCCCTGGCTAAGCAGGGCTGATCGGGCAGGGCTGACGGGATCGGTCAGGAAACTTGGTGGGGCAGGAAACTTGGTGGGGGAAGTAGGACTCGAACCTACGAAGCTTACGCAGCGGATTTACAGTCCGCCCCCTTTGCCGCTCGGGACATTCCCCCAAGGCGGGTTTGTCGCCCGCGGCGCCCTTATGGTGAGGGGCTGGCCGGGTGTCAACGCTTCTCGTGCAGCGATCCGCAGGCGCGACCGTCGGAAGGCGGTCTTTCGGAGCGCAGAATGCGGCAATCGCGCCGCCGCATTCGAACGAATCACGCCGATTGCGCGAAAGAAACACGAACACCGTGGTGGTCCGGGGGATTCACAAAGGAATCGGGATCGGCCACGGTGCGGGCATGTCGCCCTGCTTCGCCGGCCATTGACCCGTCCCGCCCCGTCCCTGCGGTCCCACCAGCGTACGTTGATGGCCCTCGTGGCGGCCATGGCGAGCGGGCAGGCGGCGCATGTCCGGACAATCCTGGCGGCGGTGACGCCGGGCGGCGGCAAGTCGCTGCTGCCGGTGATCGCGGCGCACACGCTGATCGCGGCGGGCCGGGTCGATCGCGTGGTCTGGGTGGTGCCGCGGGATTCCCTGCGCCTCCAGGCCGAGGAAGCCTTCGCCGATCCGCTCTGGCGCGCGGCTTTCGGCCATGCGCTGAGCGTGCGCGCCGCCGACAACGAGCGCGATCCGGCCCGGGGGCTCGCCGGCTACGTCACCACCTATCAGGCCGTGGCCGCCGCCCCGGCGCTACACCTCGCCGAGGCGCGGGCGCACCGGACCCTGCTGGTCGTCGACGAGGTCCATCACCTGCCGGTCCCGGGGCGTCCGGGGGCGGACGAGGCCTCTGCCGAGGAGGCGGAGGCCGAGGCGGGGGCGTGGTCCCGGGCGATGTTGCCGGTGATGGAGGCGGCCGAGATCGGCCTGTTCCTGTCCGGCACCCTGGAGCGGGCCGACGGCCGACGCATCCTCGGCCTGCCCTACAAGCCGGCGGCGCTCGGCCGCGGCCCGGAGCTCGACCTCGATGCGCTGGGGCTGGCGGTGATCGGCTATTCCCGGTCGCAGGCGCTGGCCGAGCGGGCCGTGCTGCCGGTCACGTTCGGGGCGATCGACGGCGAGGCGAGCTGGCTCGAAGGCGGGCGGATCGCCGGCGACAGCCCCCGGGTCGGGCCGCACCGGCTGGGCGCCGGATCGGTCCGGGTCACGACCCGGCCGGCCCTGTTCACGGCCCTGCGTACGGGCTTCGCCCGGGATCTCCTGAGCGAATCCTTCTTCGCGACGAAGCGCCTGCGCGCCCGGCGCCGGTCCGAACTCGGCCTGCCGCCCGGCCAGATGGCCCGGGGCCTCGGCAAGCTCCTCGTGGTGGCCCCGGATCAGGCGAGCGCCCGCACCTACCTGACGACCCTGCGGAGCTGGATGCCGGCCCAGCAGGGGGAGCGCGACGTCCGGCTGGCGACCTCGGGCCAGGGCGACGCCCACGCGGCCCTGGCGGCGTTCCGCCTGACCGCGGAGCCGGCGGTGCTGGTGACGGTGGCGATGGCCTATGAGGGGCTCGATGCCCCCGAGGTTGCCGTGGTGGCGGCCCTCACGCATATCCGCTCCCGCCCCTGGCTCGAGCAGATGCTCGCCCGGGCCACAAGGGTCGATCCGCATGCCGGCCCCTACGACAACCAGCAGGCGCTGGTCTTCCATCCGGACGACCCGCTCTTCGCCCGGTTCCGCCTGGAACTGGAGACCGAGCAGGGGAGCAGCGTCCGGCCCAAGCGCGAGCGGCCGGCGAGCGCCATCGTCCCGGAGCGGACCCCGTGGCGCGACGAGGATCCCGGCGGGATCACGCCGCTGGAGAGCAACGCGATCGGGCTGCGCTACGCCCTGCTGCGCCCGCGGCTCGCCGAGCCCGCCCCCGTGGCGCCGGCGCCGGAGCCGCCGTCGGTCACCGAGCGGACCCTGCGCCAGCGGCTCGCCGTGGCGGTGGCGAGCCAGGCCGTGGAGGACGAGGCGTCGCTGCGGGTGCCCCGGGGCGGCAACCTTGCGCATCGCTACAACGCGGTGCTCAAGCGGGTGCTCGGCAAGGGCCGCGCGACCATGACCCTGCCCGAGCTGGAGGCGGCGCTCGCCTGGCTTGAACGCAACCGGCTCTCGGACCATCTCGACCGCCTCGACGGCGATGCCCGCTACGCGTGGTCCGCCCGCCAGCGCCGCGGCCGCTGGCAGCCGGAGCGCGCGGCCGGACGCTGACCCGTCGCGGTTCAGGGAGAAGGCGCGATGACCGAGAACCTGCCGTCCGACTTCGCGGCGACGCTGACCGGGCGCGCGCCGCCACACGCCTGGCCCGCTCCGCTCGCCGCCCTCTGGTGGCTGGCCAGGGATGCGACCGAAGCCGCGGACGCCACCTGGGCGCGGGCGCATGCCCTGGTCCAGGACGCATCGGGGCCGGACGCCGCCTGGGTGCACGCCCATCTGCACCGGATCGAGGGCGATTCCGGCAATGCGCGCTACTGGTACGACCGTGCCGGTCGTCCGGTGTTCCACGGCTCGCTCGCGGAGGAGCGGTCAGCCCTCATCGCCGCCCTGTCGCGCGCCGGCTGAGTGCCGATTGCCGGTAGCCGGGAGGTCGGTCCCGCTTCGGAAGCCGGTCGACTCGTCTCCGCCCGCCGTGGCCGGCTGCGACAGCACCGGGCTCCATTCGTCAAACGGGCGATGCCACGCGGGACAAATCTCAATAACTAAGCACGTTAACGGTCGGATCTGGCGCGGGAAGATTGATTTCACCCGGAACGCGCAAATCGAGATGCGGAACGGGACTCCCTTAATCGCCCATCCTCAGTGAGAGGCCTGTGAATTTTTCGTTTGCTACGTGGTCTTCGATATCTCACAGCGTCGAAATCAGATTATGGCTGACTCAGTCGATTTCGGATCATAAGGACCGTGCTGGTTATCGTGATGAGTGTGAGCTGTTTAATCTGCAGTGTCGGTCTGGCGGGTCTTTCGCTGCGCGCCCCCGCGCGTGTGGCCGTCCTCGAACGGTGGAGCGGGATCTGTCTTGTGCTCGGCCTGTCCCTGCTGGGAATCGCGCTGTACGGCGCCCGCGGCTAGGTTTCGACGCGCCGGCGCGCGAATCGCGGAACGCCCGGGCCGACAACCGGTTGACAGCCCGCCCGGCGCGCAGGTCGGGCCTTGATTATCGGAGCGGACCTATGAGCCTCCTCGGCAGCATCGTCGGCAAGATCCTCCACCCGTTCGGCGGCGGCACCGCGGACGCCGCGCCCTCGTCCACCTCGGGCTCCTCGAGCGGTTCGGCCGGCTCGAGCCCGGCCTCGGCCCCCGGCAGCGCGGGCGGCAGCGGCAGCGGCGAGGCCGTGGACGTCGAGGCCGTGCTCACCAGCCTCGCCGAGAAGACCCCGCAGAAGCTCGATTGGCGCCATTCCATCGTCGACCTGATGAAGCTGGTCGGCCTGGATTCCGGCCTGGCCTCGCGCAAGCAGCTCGCCGACGAGCTGCACTATACCGGCGACAAGGAAGACTCGGCTTCGATGAACATCTGGCTGCACAAGCAGGTGATGAAGAAGCTCGCCGAGAACGGCGGCAAGGTGCCGGAAGACCTGAAAAACTGAGTGCCCAACGGCCCGGCGCAGCGACCTGCGCCGGGCCTTCCACGTTCACCGCCCGGTGCGGACCCGGGTCCAGAGCCGGGTGACGTAGCGCTGGGTGCGGTCGTCCCAAGCCGTGTTGATCGCCAGGCGCTGCATCGTCGCCTCGTCCGGGTAGATGCCGGGATTGCTCAGGATCTCGGGCTTCACGAACTTCTTCGCCGCGAGGTTGCCGCTGGCATAGGCAACGAAGTTGGTGTTGGCCGCCGCCACCTCGGGCCGCAGCATGTAGTCGATGAAGGCCAGGGCCTCGGCCGGATGGGCCGCATCCTTCGGGATCGCGAAGGTGTCGAACCACATGAGCGCGCCCTCCTTGGGCACCACGTAGGCGATCTCGATCCCGTTCTTGGCCTCCTCGGCCCGACGCTTGGCCTGCATCACGTCGCCCGAATAGCCGACCGCTACGCAGATATCGCCGTTGGCGAGCGCCTGGATGTATTCCGAAGCGTGGAACTTCCGCACGCTGCCGCGCACCTTGTAGAGGGCGTCGGTCACGAGGGTCAGGTCGTCCCAGCGCTTGGAATCGGCCTTCGCGCCGAAGACCGGGAGCATGCTGGGGATCAGATCCTCGGGACTGTCGAGCATCATGATCCCGCAATCCTTGAGCTTGTTCGCGGAAGCCGGATTGAGGACCACGGTCCAGGAGTTCAGCGCCGCGTTGATGCCGAGCCGCTCGCGCACGGCGGCGACGTTGTAGCCGATGCCGGTCGTGCCCCACATGTAGTCGACCGCGTAGGTGTTGCCGGGGTCGTACACGGCGAGCCGGCTGGAAATTTCAGGCCAGAGGTTGCCGAGGTTCTTCAGCTTGGATTTGTCCAGCGGCAGGAAGGCGCCGGCGCGGATCAGCCGCTGCAGGTAGGGGCCGGACGGCACGACGATGTCGTAACCGGATCGGCCGGCCAGCAGCTTGGTCTCCAGGATCTCGTTGTTGTCGTAGGTGTCGTAGACGACCTTGATCCCGGTCTCCCGGGTGAAGGCGTCGAGCACCTTCGGGTCGATGTAGTCCGACCAGTTGTAGATGTTGACGACCCGCTCCTCAGCGGCCCGGGCGGGCAGAGCCAGGCTCAGGAGCGCGGCCAGCAGCATTCCCGTGATCAGCGAAAAGCCGGCCCCCGCGCGCGACGCGGACCGGCGCCGGCCCGGGACGGGGCGCCGGACCGATCGTTCGACCCGGCCCGTCCCGGCCCCGCTCATGCCTGCCTCGCGGCGACGACCACGATCTCGACCAGATATTGCGGATCGCACAGCCGCGCCTCGACGGTGGCACGCACCGGCGGGTGCTCCTTGGACACCCAGGCGTCCCAGGCCGCGTTCATCTCGGCGAAGTGCCCGATATCGGCCAGATAGATGGTGGCCGACAGGATGTGATCCTTGTCGCTGCCCGCTCCGGCGAGCAACCGGTCGATCTGCTCCAGGATGTTCTGGGTCTGCGCCGTGACCCCGGTGCCGACCGGATCGGACGCCACCTGGCCGGCGAGGTAGATGGTGTTGCCGTGGATCGCGCCCTGCGACATCCGCGATCCCGGTTCAATCCGTTCGATGGTCATTCCAGTCTCCGGCCGATGAAAGCCGGTATCTGCCGTGGCGCCGGGGCAGCCGTAAAGGGCCGCGCGCCGACGCGCCGCGGGAACCGCAGGAAAATTCGCCCCCTCGTGTGCAGTTGCGAGCAACCGTGGCCGGCCACCGTGCGTTCACACGGCATCGCTTGTCACGCCTTGGGGTTCGTCATGGGTATTCTCTGGACCATCATCATCGGGTTCCTCGCCGGAATCATCGCCAAGTTCCTGATGCCCGGACCGAATGAGCCGTCGGGCTTCATCCTGACGACCATCCTGGGCATCGTCGGCGCCTTCGTGGCGACCTTCATCGGCCAGGCTGTCGGCTGGTACGGACCCAACCAGGGCGCAGGATTCATCGGCGCGGTCGTGGGCGCCGTCGTGGTGCTCTTCATCTACGGCATGATCGCCGGCCGTCGCCGCACGACAATCTAATCCGGTTCCGGCAACCGGAACGCGAAGGGGCGCCCCGCGGGGCGCCCCTTTTTTATGGGTTGATGGCCGGCCGAGGCGGCCGATCCCTCAGAGGTGATCCGCCGCCGCCTTCACGGCGCAGTGGCCGGTGGCGCCGCGCACCGCCAGGCCGACGCCGACGACGAGCGCCAGCAGGCTGAGGATCTTGTTCGGCCGGGGCTGCGCCGCCGCGGCGGCGATCCCGAGGCCGAGGGCCACCGACACCGCCCGCTCGGTGGTGGTGAGGTTCGGCTGCCCGCTGAAGATGTCGTGGATCATTTCGTTGGCCATGAATGCTTTCCCGCTGTGAGGTCGCGGTGCGAACGCGGGCGCGGGGCGGGCGTTCCAACCGTCCCGCACGGTGGAGGCGTGCAGGCCGCGCAGGCGACCCGCCTGACGTCTGTCGCTGCGCAGCCGCAACCGACGGAGACCGGCCGAACGGGTGCAAGCCGAAGCTCTTGCTCCACGCCGTCGAACCCGGCGCACGAAAAAGGCGCGGCCCCGAAGGACCGCGCCTCTCATCTCAAACCCGCACCGGCCGAAGCCCGCGCGGGAAAGCCGGAACGATCACTCGCCGGCGGATTCGCGGCGGCGCTCGCCACGGTGGCGGCCGCCATTGTCCTCGCGCCTGGGCTCGCCGTCCCGGTCGCTGCGGGTGGAATCGCGCTCGGCCTTCACCTTCTCGGTGATGTCCTCGCCGGTCTGCTGGTCGACGACGCGCATGGACAGGCGGATCTTGCCGCGGTCGTCCTGACCGAGGAACTTCACCTTGACCTTGTCGCCTTCCTTGACGACGTCCGTCACCTTGGCGACCCGCTGGGCGGCGAGCTCCGAGATGTGGACGAGACCGTCCTTGGCGCCGAAGAAGTTCACGAAGGCGCCGAACTCCATGCACTTCACGATCGTGCCGTCGTAGATCATGCCGGTCTCGGGCTCGGCGACGATCGAGCGGATCCAGTTATAGGCCGCCTTGATCGCCTTGCCGTCGGCCGAGGCGATCTTCACGATGCCGGTATCCTCGATGTTGATCTTGGCGCCGGTCTTCTCGACGATCTCGCGGATCACCTTGCCGCCGGTGCCGATCACGTCGCGGATCTTGTCGGTCGGGATCTGCATCGTCTCGATGCGCGGCGCGTACTCGCCGAGCTCCGGACGGGCGGCGGTGAGCGCCTTGGACATCTCGCCCAGGATGTGGGCGCGCCCGTCCTTCGCCTGGTCGAGGGCGACCCGCATGATCTCCTCGGTGATGCCGGCGATCTTGATGTCCATCTGGAGCGAGGTCACGCCCTCGTCCGTGCCGGCCACCTTGAAGTCCATGTCCCCGAGGTGATCCTCGTCGCCCAGGATGTCGGACAGGACCGCGAAGCGCTCACCCTCGAGGATGAGGCCCATGGCGATGCCGGCCACCGGACGGCGCAGGGGCACGCCGGCATCCATCAGCGACAGCGAGCCGCCGCAGACCGAGGCCATCGAGGACGAGCCGTTGGACTCGGTGATCTCGGACACGATGCGGATCGTGTACGGGAACTCGTGCGCCGGCGGCAGAACCGGCCGGATCGCCCGCCAGGCGAGCTTGCCGTGGCCGATCTCGCGGCGGCCCGGGGAGCCCATGCGGCCGGTCTCGCCGACCGAATAGGGAGGGAAGTTGTAGTGGAGCAGGAACCGCTCCTTGTAGGTGCCGTCGAGCGAGTCGATGAACTGCTCGTCCTCGCCGGTGCCGAGGGTGGCGACCACGAGGGCCTGGGTCTCGCCGCGGGTGAACAGCGACGAACCGTGGGCGCGGGGCAGCACGCCGACCTCGGAGATGATCGGACGGACCGTCTTCAGGTCGCGGCCGTCGATGCGCGAGCCGGTGTCGAGCACGTTCCAGCGCACGACCTTGGACTGCGCCTCCTTGAACGCGGCCTTGACCTTCTCGGCCGGGTATTTCTCGGCCCCCTCGGGGCAGAGGGCGGCCATCACCTTCGCCTTCACGGCGTCGACGGCGGCGTAGCGCTCCTGCTTGACCGTCTTGGTGTAGGCGGCGCGCAGCTCGGTCTCGCAGATCTCGAGGACCGCCTTCTCGACGTCGGCGTTCTCGGGAGCCTGGAAGTCGCGCGGCTCCTTGGCGGCCTTCTCGGCCAGGCGGATGATCGCCTCGATGACCGGCTGGAAGTGCTTGTGGCCGAACATCACGGCGCCGAGCATCACGTCCTCGGAGAGCTCCTTGGCCTCCGACTCGACCATCAGCACGGCGTCCTGGGTGCCGGCGACGACGAGGTCGAGGCTCGACTCCTCCTTGGTCTCGGTGACCAGCGGGTTCAGCTTGTAGCCGCCGTTGACGTAGCCGACGCGCGCCGCGCCGATCGGGCCCATGAACGGCACGCCCGACAGGGTGAGGGCGGCGGAGGCCGCGACCATCGACACGATGTCCGGATCGTTCTCGAGGTCGTGGGTCAGGACGGTGACGACGACCTGGGTGTCGTTGCGCCAGCCGTTCACGAAGAGCGGACGGATCGGGCGATCGATCAGGCGAGAGACCAGGGTCTCCTTCTCGGAGGGACGGCCCTCGCGCTTGAAGTAGCCGCCCGGGATGCGGCCGGCGGCGTAGGCGCGCTCCTGGTAGTTCACGGTGAGCGGCAGGAAGTCGATGCCGGGCTTCGGCTCCTTGGTGGCGACCACGGTGGCGAGGACCGAGGTCTCGCCGTAGGTGGCCAGAACCGCGCCGTCAGCCTGGCGGGCGACCTTGCCGGTCTCGAGGACGAGCTTGCGGTCGCCCCACATCAGCTCTTCGCGTTGAACGTCGAACATTCTTATCTCTTCCTTGCCTTCGGCGGGCCAGGCCCGGCGCCGTCGGGGGCAAGACGGCGGGACACTTCGCTCGATGAAGTGTCCCGCGATCCTGCCCCGACGCTGGCGCCTCGAAGCGACCCGTTTTTCGGGCGGCCGGACCCATTCCGGCAGCCCGAGAGTGTCGAACGCGGTCCCGAGCCGGGCTCGGAACCGCGCGTGGTGGATCTTAGCGGCGGATGCCGAGACGCTCGATGAGGGCGCGGTAGCGGGCCTCGTCCTTGCGCTTCACGTAGTCGAGCAGCGAGCGGCGCTGCGAGACCATCTTCAGCAGGCCCCGGCGGGAATGGTTGTCCTTGCCGTGGGTCTTGAAGTGGCCGGTCAGGTTGGTGATCCGCTCGGTGAGGATCGCGACCTGGACCTCGGGGGACCCGGTGTCCTTGGCGTCCTTGCGGTGTTCCTTGATGAGCGCGGTCTTGCGCTCTGCCGTGATCGACATCGCATGCCTTTCGGGTTGTGCTGGTCGGATGCGGCGCCCTGGTCGGGGCGCTCGAGCTCGGCGTTCGGCCGGTGCCGGGATGTCGTCCAGCACGGTCACAGCGCCAAGCGGCTCAAGCCCCGCCCGGTAACCCGGGCCGAGGCTGCGCGATCCATACACGAAACCGCCGGATACGCCAGCCCCGAGCCCGGAGGGCCGCGCCGCGGAAGGGTTAACACCCGTGTGCTAGCCGGAACCCGCACGAAGGGTGGTCCGGCGATGAACGCGAGCCTCACCGACGCGTGCGGCGTCCTGGTGGCGACGCTGCTCGGCGTCCCCCTCATCCTGTTGCCGGGCTACGCCCTGGGCAGCCTGACCGGGATCCTGGGGTTCCGCGCCCTCAGGACCAGAGACCGCCTGCTCTGTGCCGCGACGCTCGGCCTCGGCCTGCTGCCGATCCTCGACAGCCTGCTGGTCCAGGCTGCAGGCATCCCGGTCGCCGTGCTGGCGAATGTCGGGCTCGGGCTGGCGGGACTGGCCCCGGCGGTCCGGGCGTGCCGGAGCCGGATCGACCTTGCGGCGGCGGCAGGCCCGCTGGCGCTGATGCTGCTCTGGCTCGGGATCGTCGCCTACGCGCTGATCGACATCGATACCGGAACGGGCCTGTACCAGCCGGTGACCGTGATCGACCTCGTCAAGCATGCGAGCCTGACCCGAACGATCGTCGAGGCGGGCCTGCCGCCCCTGGATCCGTTCTTCGCCCGGCCTGAGCGCGCCGGCTATTACTACTTCTTCTACACGCTCTGCGCGCTCGTCGACTGTGCCGGCGGGGCGCTGGTCGACGGGCGCACCGCCTTCGCCGGGATGGCGTTCTGGACCGGGATCGGGTTGCTCGGCCTGCTGGACCGGCTGCTCGCCGCCACCGGGCTGGTGCGCGAGACCGCCCGGCGCCGGGTACGGCTGGCGACCCTCCTGCTGCTCCCGGCGGGCGGGCTCGACATCCTGCTGGTCATCCGCAACCGGGTCGAGACCGGGCTCTGGATCCCGATGCCGGAATGGCTGAACGAGCAGGTGCTCAACTGGCCGGGCTCCCTGGTCTGGGTTCCGCACCATGTCGCCGGCGCCATCGCGGGCTGGCTGGGGCTCCTGGCCCTGGCCGAGGCCGCGGACGGGCAGCGTCGCGCCCCCGGCGCGACGGTGATCGTGGCGGGTACCGCGTTCGCGGCCTGCGCGGGCCTGTCGGTCTGGGTCTGCCTGGGCACGGTCGCGGCGGCCGGGACCTGGCTTGCCCTGCTCACGATCGAGCGCCGCTGGCGCGAGGCCGGCCGGCTCGTCGCGTCCGGGCTCGTGGCCGCCCTCCTGGCCGCGCCGTACCTGTCCGGGCTCCTGGCAAGCCGGAGCGAGGCCGGGCAGGCGATCGTCTTCGCGGTCCGGAGCTTCGGCCCGATCGAGGGCATGGCGGACAGCTGGGTCCTGACCCTGCTCCGCCTGATCCTGCTGCCGCTCAACTACTACCTGGCCTTCGGGGTCTTCGCCGCAGGCGCGTTCCTGTTCTGGCGGATGGTGCCCCGGCGCGAGGCGCACGCCCGGGACGCCGGACGGCTGCTGACCATCGTGGCGGTCACCTCCCTGCTGATCGGGGGCTTCCTGCGCTCCGCGATCCTCTACAACGACCTGGGCTGGCGTGTGGTCCTGCTGGCGCAGGTCGCGACTCTGGCCTGGACCGTGGCGGCCCTGATCCGGGCCGCAGGAGAACGGCTCCGTCTTCCCGCCCTGATCGCGGCGCTGCTCCTGCTCGGCTACGCCACGACCCTCTACGGCTTTGCCGGGATGCGGGCCTATCCCGCTTCCGGCGTCCCGAGCTTCGCCTTTCTCAACGGCCGCCCCGACATCGATCGCGCCCTGCGGACGGCCTATACCTGGGCCGGCACGCATCTGCCCCGGACTCGGGTGCTGCAGCACGCGCCCGGCGCGCCGCGCGTGTTCGATTTCGGTCTCTACGGAGGCCAGCGGGTCGGGGTGGCCGATCGGGAGGCGCGTCTGTTCGGCGCCTCGCAGGCGGCCGTCGCGGAGCGGCTCGCGCAGGTCGAGCCGATCTTCCGCGATGCGCTCGACGGGGACGAGGTGCGCCGCCGGGCCACCGCCGCCGGCATCGACGCGCTGGTCGTCACCGCGCAGGACGCCCCCTGGGCAAACCCGGATTCGTGGGTGTGGCACGGCCGACCGCTCTATGCCTCGCCGCTCGTCCGGATCCTGGCGGTCGACGATCTCGGTGGAGGGGCCCGATGACTCCGACCGCCCAGGCGCGCCTGGGGCTGACCCTGCGCTGGCTCGCGGCCCAGACCGCGCTGCATGCCGGCGCCCTGCTCATCGGGCTCGCCTGTTTCGCGCTTCTGTTCCAGACGGATCTCTGGTCCGGCGTGACGATCCTGTTCTACCGCGGCCTGATCCTTCTGATCGTCGCCTTCCTGCTGACCGGTGCGGTGACGGTGCTCCTGGCCGGGATCGGCCGCGCCTGGGGCCTGCGGCGCCGGGACGCCCTCGGCGCCTGCGTGCTGTCGCTCGCCCTGAACCTCAGCGTCTTCGTGATCTTCCCCGTCACGGTCGACCGCTCGATCAGCGTGTTCCTGCTCGGCCAGATGGCGGCCCGGCCCGAAGAGCGCTTCAGCGCCGAGCGGGCGCGGGCGGTGTTCGAGTCGGTCTATCTCGGCGAGTTCCACCAGATCGAGCGCCGTCTGGCGGAGCAGACCGCCTCGGGCAACGTCGCCCCGGCGGGGGACGGCTACGTCATCACCCCGCAGGGCCGCGCCTTCATGAAATTCTCGGGCCTGGTGGCCAGACTCTTCCGAACCGACAAGCGAATGGTGGAGACCGAACCGCCGACTGCGAAGATCACCCCGCCTTGAACACAACGGAAAGCTGGATTTTTATCAGACTACTGCGATCATTGAAATTTACAAATCTCGGTCTCTCATTTCAATATCGAACATTAAATCCAAAATCTGATTAAGTTGCCCACACGGCCATTTCCGAGAATCAATCGAAATAATTCAGGAGTCATCGTATGTCATTCGTGCGAAATTCGGCCCGTTCGAACAACGATTTTATGCTGGGATTGGTGGGCAATCGCTGAGCGACACCACTGGCCACGGAGGATAGCGCTCTATATGTCCGCGCAACACTTTCTTTAGACTTGATCGCCGAAAGGTTGCGCCCGATGCCGAACCCTACGCCTTTCCGGTGATGCCTGCACGCCTTGGTCATCCACGCCCCTCTCGTCGCGCCGCGGTCGAATGGGGGGTCGGAGCGCTCGGCTGCCTGGCCGGCCTGCTGGTGCCGCTGGCCGTCCTGGCGCTGCCCCAATCGGAGGTGGTGGCGGTTGTCGCACCGCCCGGCGCCGACACAACCGATGCCGTCCGGATCATCGCGGAGGCGGGCGGGACCGTCCTGAACCGCGGCGGCTCGGACAACGTCCTGCTGGCCCGTTCGGACCGGGCGGGCTTCGCGCGCCGTCTCTACGCCGCGGGCGCCCGCCTCGTCCTTGATGGCCGTCTCGCCGAGGGATGCGGACCGTCCGCACCCTCACCGTCTTCGTTGACCACCGCCGCGGACACGGCCGGGAATCTGCCCTGATGAACCATCTCGAAACCCTTCAGCGCCGGTTCGGCCGCTTCCTGATCCCGCTTCTCTGGGCGCATGTCGCGCTGATCGGCGCGGCCGAAGCCGTGCTGACGTCGGCGTTTCCGGCTCTGGGGCCGGTGGTCGGCGCCATCTGCCTCGCGGGCGTCACGACGGCACTGTGGTTGCGCGACCCGGCGAGCGCGGCCACCCGAATCGTGAGCGGCTTGGCCCTCGTGGGCATGGCAGCGCTCCTGCTGGTCGCCTTCGCGGGCCATCCCTGGCAGATCGACCTGCACATGTACTTCTTCGCCTGTTTGGCGATGCTGGCCGGCTGGTGCGACTGGCGCGTGATCCTGGCGGCAGCGGCGGCCACGGCCGTGCATCACCTCGCCCTCGATCTCGCGATGCCGGCCCTGATCTTTCCCGGCGGGGCGGGCGATCTCGGCCGGGTGATCCTTCACGCGGCGATCGTGCTCGTCGAGACCGGCATCCTGGTCTGGGTCTGCCGGACCGTGGAGGACTCCTTCCGGGCCCTCGCCTCGTCCGAGGCACACGCGCAGGCGCAGCTCGCCCGGGCCATGGAGCTGGAGCGCGAGGCCGCCTCGACCCGGTCCGCGCTCGAGGCCGCGCGCAAGTCCGGGACCGCGCAGCTCGCCCGCACCTTCGAGGAGACGATCGGCAGCATCCTCGATCACGTCGCCACAGCGGCCGACGCCGTCGAGGCGACGGCAGCCAGCATGGCCGCGACGGCGAATGCCACGGCGGACCGGTCCATCGCGGTGACGGCCGCCGCCGGCGGTGCCGCCGGCAAGGTGCAGAACGCCGCGGCGGCGGCCGCGGAGCTGGGCTCGACCATCGGCGAGATCGGCCGGCAGGTCGACGTGTCGGCCGGGATGGCCCGCGAAGCGGCCGACCAGGCTGCCGCGGCGACGCCGCTCGTCACCGAGCTGCGCACGGCGGCCGAACGCATCGGCGATGTGGTCGCGCTGATCTCGTCGATCGCCGCCCAGACCAACCTGCTCGCCCTCAACGCCACGATCGAGGCGGCCCGGGCCGGGGAGGCGGGCCGCGGCTTCGCGGTGGTCGCCGCCGAGGTCAAGGAACTCGCGGATCAGACGGCGCAGGCCACGCAGGAGATCGCCGCGCAGGTCAACCGCATCCAGAGCTCCACCGGGCAGGCGGTGGCAGCGGTGGACGGCATCACCGTCCGGATCCGCGACATGAGCGGCCTCGCCACCGCGATGACCGCGGCGGTCGAGCAGCAGGGCGTGGCCACGCGGGAGATCCTGCGGAACGTCTCGGAGGCCGCCACCGACACGAGCGCCATCACCGCCACGCTCACGGATGTGACGGGCGACGTGCAGGTCACGGGCTCCGAGGCCGGCCGCGTGCTTGCGTCGGTCTCCGACCTGTCGAAAGAGTTCGCGGACCTGCGCAGGGAGGTCGGGCGCTTCCTGGCTTCCGTGCGCGCCGCCTGAGGCCCGGCTCGGAACTTGCTGACCGGGTTCTCATCCGACACATCCGGTGACTGAAGACCGTGAGCCTCGACATACCCGACACCGCCCTAGGCCCGATCGAGAACCCGACGGCCGGGCATTCCAGCCTCGCCCGCAGCCTCACCGCTCCAGGCCTCGTGGCGATCGGGCTCGGCGCCACGATCGGCGCGGGTGTCTTCGTCCTGACCGGGACCGCCGCGGCACAATATGCCGGTCCGGCGATCAGCCTCTCCTTCCTGATCGGCGGCATCGCCTGCGGCTTCGTCGGCCTGTGCTACGCCGAACTGGCCGCCATGATCCCCGAGGCCGGCTCGACCTACACCTACACGCGGGCGTGCCTCGGCCTGCTCCCGGCCTGGATCATCGGTTGGGACCTCGTGCTCGAATTCGCCATGGCGGCGGCAACCGTCGCGGTCGGCTGGTCCGGCTACGCGCAATCGCTCGCGGCGGATTTCGGCTTGAGGCTGCCGGCGGCGCTGTCGGGGGCGCCGGGGGACGGGGGCCTCGTGAACCTGCCGGCGGCCGGCATCGTGCTGATGCTGACCGCGCTGCTGACGCGCTCGACTCGGGACGCATCGCTGATCAATGGGCTCCTGGTGGCCTGCAAGGTCGCGATCATCCTCGCCTTCGTGGGCGTCGGCGTGGTCCATCTGCAGCCGGCCCTGTGGCACCCGTTCGTGCCGGACAATGCCGGTGCGTTCGGCAGCTACGGATGGAGCGGCGTGTTCCGCGGAGCCGCCGTGGTGTTCTTCGCCTTCATCGGCTTCGAGACGGTCGCGACCGCGGCGGGCGAGTGCCGGGCGCCCCAGCGCGACGCGCCGATCGGGCTGATCGGCTCGCTCGCGATCAGCGCCATCCTGTACGTGGCGGTGGCGGCGGTGCTGACCGGCCTCGTGCCCTATCGGGAGCTGGACGTCGCGGACCCGATCGCCAAGGCGATCGACCGCCTGGCGCTGCCCAGCCTCGCCATCGTGATCAAGCTCGGCGCCCTGATCGGGCTGACCACCTCGGCGCTCACGGCGCTCTACGGCCAGGGCCGGATCTTCTTCGCCATGGCCCGGGACGGGCTGCTGCCGCGCCTGTTCTGCCGGGTCGATCCGGCCACGCGGGCCCCGGTGACGAGCCAGGTTGTGATCGGGCTGTTCACCGCGGCGGTGGCCGGGCTGGTGCCGATCGATATCCTGGGCGAGCTCGTCAGCATCGGGACGCTGCTGGCATTCTGCCTGGTCTGCGCCCTCGTGCTGATCCTGCGCCGGACGCAGCCCGACCGGCCCCGCCCGTTCCGCGTGCCGGCGGCGGCGCCGATGGCCGTGCTCGGCATCCTGTCCTGCCTGATCCTGATGGCCTCGCTGCCGGCCGATACCTGGATCCGGCTCGCGGTCTGGCTGGTGATCGGGCTGGCGATCTATGCCGGCTACGGCAGGCGCAACGCCCGGCTCACCCGAGCAGGTTGAGCGTCGCCCGGCTCACCGAATCGATCGAGGCCTCGGCACTGAGGTTCAGCTCGTAGGTCCGGATCACGCGCTGCAGGTCGGCCGATTCCAAGGCGACGTTGACGTTCGGCAGGCGGACATAGCCCTGCCGGTCGGCGGCCGCGTTGGACGGGTCGTAGCGCCGGCGGAAATCGCTGCTGTCGCGCAGGATTCGGCCCACCGGCTCGCGCGCCCTGTCGACGTCGACCGGCTGGAACACCGCGATCTTCCGGGCATAGGGCGTCCCGCTCGGATCGGCCGGGGCCGAATCGGCGTTCGCGATGTTCTCGGAGATCGCCCGGATCCGGCCGCTCTGGATCCGACGGCCGTAGGCCAGCGCGTCCGTGGCCGCCTTGAGGGGGCTGGTATCCGGCATGCGAATTGGCTCGGGCGGCACGGGGAGGGGCCGCACGATCCTCCGCGCAACAGCCTTAACGCTCGGTTAAGCGGCTCGTCCCGAGAGGCTTACCGCCTCGCGCAGGTCCCGCCCGTCGGTGAGCCGCAGGCCCCTGCGGCGCAGGGAGGCCAGCAACGCGCGGTCCGGGAACGGGCAATAGGGCAGGACTTCCGTGGTCCGGCCTTCAGGCATCCGGTCCGTGCGGGCGATCGCGTCGAGCAGCCGGTCCAGCATGCCGCGCCCATGGGCGTGGAGCGCCACGGCCGCCCGCGTGGCCGTGGTGTCGGCCGGGAGCGGCACGGCCTCCTGGGCGAGGATCGCCCCGGTATCGATCGTCGCGGCGAGCCGGTGCAGGGTCATGCCGAAGCTGCCGGGCCCGTCGGCGAGCGCATGGATCGTGGGAACCGGGCCGCGATGGCGCGGCAGCAGCCCGGGATGGCCGTTGATGCCGCCCAGCCGCGCCAGCCCGATGGTCTCGGCCTTCAGGATCTGGTCGAAATGATAGGTCAGGATCAGGTCGGGGGCGGTCTCGCGCAATCGTTGCGCGACCTCGGGGCCGTTGACGTCGTCGACCGTCAGGGTCGGGATACCGAGGCGCCGGCACAGGGTCTTGAGCGGCGTCGCCTCCGGCGCGTCGCCGCTGCCGGCCACCGCCTGGGTCAGGGGCGCCAGCGGGCGCAGCAGGTCCGGCAGCCCAAAATTCACCGCGAGATAGGGCAGGATCCCGGTGCCCGAGCGGGCGAGATGCTTGCGGACCTGCCCGGTCAGGCCGCCGCTCGACGGCCGCTCCGCGTTCGAGAGCCCGACGAAGGCGATGTCGGCCCGGTGATCGGCGACGAACCGGCGCACCACCCGCGCATTGGGCAGCGCCTCCAGGACGAAGAGGGCGATCCGGGCGCGGGCCATCAGCGGCGCGGCCGACGCTGGAACCGGAACGCGTAGAGGCTCGCCCGGCGGACGCTCTCCGGCAGGAGCAGCACGGTGCGCGCCAGGGCGGCCAGGACGAGCGGAAAGGCGACCACGTCGCGATCCTTCGCGATACCCTTGACGATGTGCTGGGCCGCTTCCTCGGCGCTCATCTCCAGGGGGCGCCAGCCCTTCAACTCGCCGCCCATCGGGGTCTTCACGTAGCCCGGGGCCACGACGTTGACCTTCACGCCGCGCGGCCCGACCTTCTGGCGCAGGGCCAGCCCGTGGGCGACCAGGGCGGCCTTGGCACCGCTATAGGCCGGGGCATCCTGAAGCGGCGCGTAGGCGGCCAGCGAGGACATCAGCACGATCTGCCCGCGCCCGCGCTGGAGCATCAGGGTCAGGGTCGGGAGCACGATGTTGAGCGAGCCGGTATAGTTGATGTCGGCGGTCTCGAACGCCGTCGCCTCCGGCTCCACCTCGCCCTTCTGGTTGCCGCCGTTCACCGCAGCGTTGGCGATGACGAGGTCCAGCGGCTGGGCCGCGTCGGCTTTGTGGATCAGGTCGATCGCGGCGGCCCGGTCCCGGGTGTCGAGGCGCACCGCCTCGACGGTGGCGCCGCTGGCCCGGCAATCCCGGGCTACGGCTTCGAGGCGGTCGACATTGCGTCCGATGAGGATGAGGCTCGCGTCGGCACGCGCGTAATGGCGTGCGAGCGCAGCGCCGATACCGCTCGACGCGCCAGTGATCAGAATGCGGGGCATGACGCGGGTGCTACGCCGTGCAGCACGCAAAGATCAAGACCGGGAAGCGCTCACCGGTGACTTAAAGGTTCGGCTCGACCCGGAAACGCTCGGCGAAAACCCGCCCGTTTCCCGTTCCGCTTCAATAGACGGGCGCGAGTTGCCCGTCGCCCTCGCGGCCCTCGCGGATCGTCCGCGCGGCGGCCAGCATCGAATCGGGCAGGGCGGATTCCATCCGCGGCACCGAGCCGGCCACCGCCCGCTCGATCGCCCCCTTGGAGAAGAAGCCGCCGTTGACCTGCGTCCGGTGCAGCACGACGCGCCGGAAATCGGCCATCAGGCCCATGTCGGGCGCGGTCGGGTTCGTCCAGAAGCTGTCGAGGTCGCCCTGATGGGTCAGGCCGGCCATGTTGTAGATCGCGGTCCCGACCGCGTGGGTCGGGCGGCCCATCTCCAGGGACAGCATGCCCACCGTCGAGTTCACGATGACGACGCCGCGGGCGCCCTTGATCAGGGAGGGCAGATCGCCGCCGTCGATGAAGTCGAGCCGGTCGCTGACGCCGTGGCGCCGGGCCGAGGCGCGGGCGAACTTGCGCCAGTTGATCAGCCCGCTGTCCAACGGATGCAGCTTCACCAGGAGCCGGGTCGGCGCCGAGGACGCGTCCGCGAAGGACTTGATCACCCGGTCCATGAAGCCTTCGACGCCCAGGAACGGTGAGTGCACCCGGATCTGGTAGTCGCTGTCGAGCTGGAGCGGCAGCAGGAAGTAGTCGCAGCCGACCGCGCGGTAGATCTCGTCGCAGCGCGCCGCCTCGCGTCGGGTATGGGAGCGGCGGCTGAACTTCTTGATCCAGCCCGCGTATTCGGCCGCGATATGGGTCGGCCGGTGGCTGCGGAAGTGCGGGAAGAGATAGGGAAACGCGATGTTGGCGACGTTGTAGCTCACGTCCCAGACGCTGCGGCGGGCCATGTCGCCGGTGGACGGCATCGCCCGGCCGGGCTGGGGCAGGCGCCGCGCCAGGGCGCGGACCTCGTCCGCCGTGCGCGGCAGCGACGAGAAGCCGTTCACCCCGCCGAGCTCGCAGGTGATCCAGTTGGGCCGGATATAGCCTTCCTCGAAGACGTGGACGCGCAGGCCCCGGACCTCCGCGATCATCCGGGCCGCCCGGTGGAACGGCCGGCAATCGCCGAACAGGACGATGTCGGTGACGGCTTCGCGGTCGAGATACGATTCGAGATAGGTGCCCCAGGCCTCGCGGCGACCGCGGTAATTGTCGGCCTTCCCGTTCCAGAACAGCCAGTCACCCGGGCAGAGGTTGATGCGCCGCACCTCGTGGCCCCGCGCGCGCAGGGCCTTGCCGAGGTCGGAGAAGAACGGAGAGGCGATGCCCTGCAGGAACAGAAAGGTTGCAGGACGGTCGCGGAGGGCGTCGGGGGCGGTCTTTTGCATTCCGCGGCGCTTCTATCCTTGACCCTCGGCCGGACGGAGCCGGACCGGAAAGAATGACCAGAGGTGGCACGCAGCATCGCGGCCCGGCAATCCGAGGCCGCGTCGCAGGGTGGCGTTTCCGCTCCGGCGTGGCCCGTCTGCAACGGTCGCAGTTTCGCGGCCACCGCCTGGATTGAGGGGGCAATCACGGCGACGATATGTCCAAATCCTTTCCACGCCGTGACGCTTTGATGGATCTGCCACGCTTGTCCCCATTCGGCCGGCCATCCCATGCCGGGTAAAATGCGCTACTAGGCGGCCCGAACGATCGAGACGACCGGAGCTGGACGCCCCATCATGTCCCTTGAACCGACCCCGGCGCTCTACGCGACCGGCCGGACGATCCGCCGCCTGCGGGCGGAGATCGAGGCTGCGACGGGTCTCGCCTTCGCCCCGGTACGGCCGAGCGCGGTCGGCGCCGTCTGGGGGGCGAAGAGCCTGCCGGACCGGATGCTCGCGCTCGGGGGCCGCCGCCGGCTCGTCGTCGCGCCGGGCCCGCTGCTGAGCCCGTACGACCGGCCCGAGACCGGGTTCGCGTCCCTGCGGCTCAGCCTCGACGGCAGGCCGTTCGGCGGGGAGGGCGGCATCCACTACTTCGATCCCTGGACCCGCCAGCCGATCGGCCGCGAGGCCTGCAGCGAGCACGTCGCCTGGCTCGCGGCACGGTTTGCCGAGAACGACCGGCGCGTCGTCTATGTCGGCATGTCGCGCTGGAAGCGGCCCGCCCTCGACGTGCTCGGCACCGGACCGGCCGGGCGCCCGGTCCACACCATGACGGCGGAGGCCGCGGTCGAGGCGGGCAAGCGTCATCAAGGCCGGATCCTCGCCTGGGCGACCCGTGCGCCGGGCAAGCTCGAAGAGGCCTGCAGGCAGGCCGGTCTGCCGCTCGCCCGGGTGGAGGACGGTTTTCTGCGCTCGGTGGGCCTCGGGGCGAGCCTGCAGCCCGGCGCCTCCATCGTGGTCGACGACCTGGGCATCTACTACGACCCGCGCCGGGAGAGCCGCCTGCAGCGCCTGCTGGCCGAGGCGGATTTCCCGCCCGAGCTGGTGAATCGGGCCAAGCGCCTGCGCGAGGAGGTCGTTGCGCGCCGCCTGAGCAAATACAATGTCGGCCTCGACGCCGCCGCCCTCGACTGGCCGGCCGGTCGGCGGATCGTGCTGGTGCCGGGACAGGTCGAGGACGACGCCTCGGTGCAGCACGGCTCGCCGCTGGTCCGCTCGAACCGCGCGCTGCTGGAGACCGCCCGCCGGCGCAACCCCGACGCCTTCCTGCTCTACAAGCCCCATCCCGATGTCGAGGCGGGGTTCCGGCCCGGCATCATCCCGGAGGCCGAGGCCCTCACCCTGGCCGACCGGATCGTGGCGGGGATCAGCATCGTCGACCTGCTCGACCGGGTGCATCACGTCGAGACCATGACGTCGCTCGCGGGCTTCGAGGCGCTGATCCGCGGGCTCAGCGTGGCGGCCCATGGCCGGCCATTCTACTCCGGCTGGGGCCTGTCGGAGGATCTGGCACCGGGGGCCGACCGCGGCCGCACGCTGACCCTGGACGAGTTGGTGGCCGGCGCGATGATCCTCTATTCGCGCTACCTCGATCCCGTGGCGATGAAGCCGTGCAGCCCCGAGCAGCTCCTCGACCGGCTCAGTGCCGCCCGGGAGGCCGCCCCGCGCAACGCGCTCTCGATCGGCCGCACCGCCCATCTCGTCATGCGGATGCGCTACGGCCTGTTCAATCCGATCGTGCGGGCGCTGCGCAACCGCCGCGGCGTCGGCCGTGAGGCCGGGCCGCGCTAGGGCGGGGGCGCAATCGTGGCATCCAGCTTCTCGGGATATCTGCACACGAGCAGGGGGATAGAGGCCGTTCCGGTCGCCGTCGGCGGTGACGTGACGGGCCCGACATCCGCGCTCCGAAAAGTCCTCCGAAGCCCCTGTTTCCGCATCGTTTTCCGGGCCGGTCCGCATCCCCTGGCGACCCCTGGCACGCGCGCATCTCGCCGAGTTCCTTTATCGTGACGACGTTCCTCATCGCTGCCAGCCTTACGCTCGCCATCTGCCTCGCCCTCGAGGTCTTCGTCGGCGATTCGCTCACCCGGGCGAGCCTGGCCCCGCGCGACCTCGCCCTGCGGTTGCTGGGCTATCTGCTGATCCTGCTGTTCTGGTTCGCCTTCTCGTGGCGGCCCTGGCTGGCGGCCCTGACCTGCGTCGTCTCGGTGGCGGCGCTGATCTATGTCAGCCGCGCCAAGCGCTCGGTGATCGGCGAGCCGCTGCTGTTCAGCGATTTCGTCCTGCTGCCGCAGGTGCCGCGCCATCCGCAGCTCTATTACATCCCGCCGGTCTGGGATCCGCGCATCTCGATCCCCGTGATCCTGACCCTGATCGCGACAGTGATCTGGTACCGAACCGAGCCGAGCGTCCTGCCGGACGCGCCGGTCCCGCGCGTCGCGGCGATGCTCGGCTTGCCCCTGGCGCTCTGGCTGCTGTTCCGCGCCGCCTCCCGGCCGCCGCTGGCGAAGCTGATCGCGCGCTGGTTCCCAGAGCCGGACCTCGAGGCGGATGTCGCGCGGGTCGGCCTGCCGGCGAGCCTGCTCGGCTATACGGCCCGGGCGCTGGCCGGCAGCGCTCCGGTGCCAGCGGTGCCAACGCTGCCCTCCGGCCCGGGCGACGACGTGGTCGTGGTGATCCAGCTCGAGTCGTTCATCGATCCCGAGCGCCTCGGTGGCCCGGCACTGCCGGCGATGGAACTGTTCCGCACCCGGGCCATCCAATACGGCCGGCTGCGGGTTCCGGCGCACGGCGCCTACACGATGCGCAGCGAGCACGCCGTGCTCACCGGCCGGCCCTCCGACAGCCTCGGCTTCGGCCGGTACGATCCCTACACGTCCCGCAGCGGCGACGAGCCGACCAGCCTGGCCCGGCTGGCGGGCAGCCGGGGCTACGGGACCCTGTTCCTGCACCCGTTCCACAGGGATTTCTTCCGCCGGGCGAAGGTGATGCAGGCCTTCGGCTTCGCCGATCTGGTGATGGGCGAGACGTTCACGGCCGCGCCGAGGGTCGGCCCCTATGTCGGCGACGTGGCCCTGGGCGAGCGCCTGCTCGACGAAGTCAGGGCGCGGCGCACGCCGCTGTTCCTGTTCTGCGTCACGATGGAGAATCACGGGCCGTGGAAGCCCGGGCGGCTGCCCGGGATCGACGCCCCGGAGGCGCAGTACCTCCACCACGTCGTCAATACCGGGCGCATGGTCGAGAACCTCGTGGCCGGGCTCGACGCGTTGGCCCGCGAACGCGGCCAGACCATCACCCTCTGCGTGTTCGGAGATCACGCACCGTCGTTGCCGACCTGCAAGCCGGGCTTCGGCGATCAAGCGACAGATTACGCGGTGTTCCGGTTCGGCATTCCCCCGGTCACGCCGCGCCGCCTGGACATCACCGCCGACGCCCTGGGGCGCGATCTGCGCTCAGCCCTGGCCCGTACACTTGCAGACATTCCGGTACGGACGCGATAAGGTTAAGCTTGACCGCACCGAGCTTGGCCGTGCCACGCTGGTGTCGCATTGCGAACGGATAGCAACCCTGTCCGAGACGCGGGTTCCGCGAGGGGCCCGCAGGTTTGACGCGGCCGTTAAAGCCATCGCAGCGTTTGGCGGTCACCATGGATGTCCCGGTCCGAGCCAGCGATGGTGTGGAGGCCGGCGAGGAGAAGTCTCTGTGATGCTGCGTAAGACGGCGCTCACTGCGCTGACAGCCGCCCTTGCGGCAGGGTCCATCGGCGGCTGCACGTATCTGCCCGCGGCGGGACCGACGGCGAGCGCGATCGAGGCGGGCGCGGAAGTCGCGACCGCCGACGGCGGCGTGCTCGCGCGCTACGAGATCATCGACGTCACCCCGGCCGTGGTCGAGGCCCTGCGCGGACGCCCGCTCGACAGCCTGCTCGCCTCCTTCGGCGATCACCGCCCCTCCACCGAGCCGGTGATCGGCATCGGCGACATGGTCTCGGTCTCGGTCTGGGAAGCCGGATCCGGCGGCCTGTTCTCCGGGCCGCTCGTCGCCGACCGCTTCTCCGCCGGATCCAAATCCGCCCTCATCCCCGAGCAGCCGGTCGGCCGCGACGGCGCGATCTCGGTGCCCTATGCCGGGCGCATCAAGGTCGCCGGACGCCGGCCCCAGGACGTCCAGGGCCTGATCGAGAACGAGCTCGCCGGCAAGGCGATCCAGCCGCAGGTGCTGGTCTCGGTCACCCGGCCGATCTCCCAGGCGGTCACCGTCACCGGCGAGGGCGCGGCCGGCGCCCGCCTGCCGCTCTCGGGCCACGGCGACCGCATCCTCGACGTCATCGCGGCCGCCGGCGGCAACCGCTCGCCGGTATCCGAGACCTTCGTGCGCCTGTCGCGCGGTCCGGTCACCGCCACGGTGCCGCTGACCACGGTGGTGTCGAACCCCAAGGAGAACATCTACCTGCGGCCCAACGACGTGCTCACCCTGGTGCGCGACCCGCAGACCTTCCTGGCGGTGGGCGCGCTCGGCCAGGCGACCGAGCTGCCGTTCCAGGCCGACGGCATCACGCTGGCCCAGGCCCTGGCCAAGGCCCGCGGCCTGTCGGACTTCGCCGCCGACCCGGCCGGGACCTTCATCTTCCGGTTCGAGCCCGCCAGCGTGGTGCGCCGCCTGAACCCGAACACCAAGCT